>CAUZSM010000043.1:0-13106 GCA_963582685.1 Candidatus Thalassarchaeaceae archaeon
CGCCCCAGCCGGTGATTGTATTCTCCATACTGCTGACCTTGAGGTTCTGCCAAAGTCACACGACCTTCACATCCACCCTGACCGAGTTGCAAACGTCGAGTTGCCGCGAATAGTTGGACGCATTCAGGTCCATCGTCTTCCCTCTGGATTTACCGTCGCCCATGCCCTGCCGGGCCGAGGCTCACGCACCTTACCTGGAGAGCCAGTGACACTTGGCGGTGAATATGGTCGTACAGACTGGATGGATAACGGCTTGGTGCGGATTCTGTTCCGAGCCGACGGCCGATTCGACGTGATGGACCATGCGACCGGGCGACATATTCCCGGCATCGGACGGTTGGAGGATTCCGAAGACGCCGGGGATTCCTACGATTGGTCGCCCGCAGGCTATCCTGTGCCGGTGGGCGAAGGGAGTGGTGACAAGATGATGGCTAGAATCGAGGCCAGAGATAAGCGATTCTCAGATGTTGATGAAGCGAACCGGCAGGTGTACCTGACCGTCGAGCATCAAGATGAATGGACTGCTACCGTCCGGCTGCACTTGGCGTGGGCATTACCCGCACGATTCGATGATGCTACCCAATCCCGTTCAACTGATTTGGAGTGGCTGACCGTCGACCACTACATCACCATGCGCAGCGGACACCGAATGATCGAAGTCGAAACTTGGGTCAACAACCCTTGCGAAGACCATCGCCTTCGACTACACGTGCCTACTGGTTGCGATGTCAATCGAATCCACGCCGGCGGCGCCTACGATGTGATTGAGCGGCCGTGTGTCTGGCCACATCATGCCGACTGGGAGCAGCCTCACGTGCTGACCCAGCACTTTTCTGACCTGCTGATTGCACAGGAGAAGGACGGCGGTGTCGCTGTATTCTGTCCGGGCAGCAATGAGTATGAGGGAATCCCCGGTGGAATCGATGGAGAAGGCACAACATTTGCAATCACTCTACTACGAGCAACCGGCCACCTGAGTCGTGACGGATTTGCCAGCCGCAGAAATCGGGCAGGGCCGACCTTCACTGCACCCGGAGCACAATGCAAAGGCTCACACTACACCCGCTGGGCTGTCATGGCCTTCGAGGATTCTTGGGCTGAGGCCGATGTGCATCAGGTCTCTGAGACATTCTCCTGTCAGGCATCGTTGATACCTGCACACGGTAAGCCACAGTTGGATGGTGAATTCGACGAACCATGTACGCGCGGCGCAAGAGGTCGGCGTATCCAGCCAATTCGCTTGGTCGGAGATGGACCGATGCCAGTCATTTCCTGCCTGAAGCCGGCAGCCGATGGCAATGGAACAGTGGTTCGGCTTTACAACCCAACCAGTGAAGCATGGGAGGGTCGCATTGAGACCGACCTACCGCTGTTCAACATCAGGGGTTGCGACCTGCTAGAGCGAGAGAGCACCAAGCCGCGTATCTCCAAGTCCGGCTGGCCAGCGAAAATTCCCGCCGGGGCGATTCGTTCGTGGCGGTTCAATTGAGGCCGGTAACGCATGGATGCGACAAATGACGATGTTCTGAGATGGTTCTCAGCCGATTACGTCGTCGCTCGCGAGTGCTTTCGGGATGCTGCCAAGCGACTCGGGGTCGAAATAGACAGCCGAGCGATTACCGCGCACGGACCTAGCGAGGAACAGTTGACGGTCGACTTCTGCTGGGTAGGCCCGAAAAATGCTCGAAAACTGATACTGCACTCCTCTGGAGTGCACGGGGTCGAAGGAATACCCGGTTCTGCCACTCAAACCATGCTGCTTGACCAACTGCATTCTGGTGACTTGGTGCTGCCTAGTGGAGTCGCAATCGCCTTCATCCACATCGTCAATCCTTGGGGAATGGCTTGGCTGCGCAGAGTGAACGAAGACAACGCTGACCTCAACAGGAACTTCCTGCCGAAGGGTGAGGAATATGCCGGAGAACCGAAGCACTACCAGAGACTCAATTCACTGCTCAATCCTCACACAGCACCCGGTGGCTTTGACCCATTTTTGCTCAAGGCACTATGGGCGGTCGCCACACTCGGCTTTTCCACTGCCAAGCAAGCGGTGCAAGAGGGGCAGTACGAGCGGCCGAAAGCGATGCAATACGGCGGCGGAAAATTGGCTGAATCCTCACAACACGTGCTCGACTGGCTCGAAGAGAATCTTACTGAGGTCGAACGAGCGATTTCCATCGATTTCCACACCGGCCTCGGACCCTTCGGAGTGGATTCACTGCTGATATTCGGTGATGAGACTCGTGCGAGGTTGAACCGGCTGTCTCTGGCCTATGGGCCGACAGTGATGGGCAATGACCCGAAAACTAGTGTCGCTTACAGAATTCGTGGAGGAATTCAAGGACGATTTGAAGCGGATTGGCCGGATATCAAATGGACGACCATCACCCAAGAGTTTGGCACCATCAAGCCAATTCCTCTCCTGAAGATTGCTCGGGCTGAGAATCGGCTCACCCAATGGGGAAACAAGCCTCCGCTCTCTTTACTGCATTCGCGCGAGAGGGTGAAAATGTTGGAATCTTTCAGTCCATCTTCGATGAAGTGGAGGAGAATGATTCTGAACAGAGGTCGAGCACTGGTTGACGATGCCGTCAAGCATCTAATAGCGACCGGGGCAGACGCGCAGCCATAAGTGGAAGTAGAACCGGGGAAAACTGGGTTGGAAATCATGGCGAAGCGCAAGGTGGAAACTCGCGCCCCGGTTCGTATCGACCTTTCCGGTGGCTGGACCGATGTTCCAGTCTACACCCATGACCAAGGCGGAGATGTGGTGAATTTTTCCATCAATCTCTATGCGCGAGCAAGCCTATTGGTAGATGATGATGGGAAACTGTCAGTATCGTATAGCGCAGATGTTCCGCTCGGTTCGGGTTTTGGCACGACTGGAGCACTGAATGTGGCCCTGCTCGCAGCGATAAAAGGTGCAGGGCTAACCACTGATGAGGTAGCCGAAAAGGCATTTCAATTTGAGAAATTGCTAGACAATACCGGAGGTAGACAAGACCAGTGGGCTGCAGCATACGGTGGATTTCAGCGGCTGATTTTCATTGGAGATACTGTCGAAAGGATGCCATTGGAGCCGTTGCCGAGCGCAAAAAGTTGGCTGAAACGGCAATTGCTGGTTGTCAATAGCGGAATCGAACACGTTTCTGGAGACCTACATGATGAATTCTGGCAGCGCTATCAAGATGGAGATGCTGATGTGGTGGCAGGATTGCAGAAGTTGCGCTCTACCACCAAGTTGGTGATGGATGGGTTGCAATCTGACCGACGCGATTTGATGGTTGAGTCATTCCGAATGACCTGTGATGCTCTCGATCTGATGGCACCTCATGTACACGCTCCATTCAAGCCTGTGGTCGACCCACTGCTCGCCAATAAAGACATCGCCGCTTGGAAAGCGATTGGTGCTGGCGGCGGCGGCTGTGCTGCCCTATTGTGTGGGCATCAACGCAGGGAAGTGGTCGAGGCCGCGGTGATTGAAGCAGGTTGGACCATCGTCGAATGGGATTACGACGATGAAGGCCTTACTGTCGAGGAATCTTGACTAATGCCAAGAAAGACCGTCTATTCGTGCCGGTAGTGTGGACATTGACGGTCGTAACGCTTCGATGATGGTAGCCGCCCATTGAGCAATAGCCTCGACTGGGCGGTCTGGTTCAGCTCGAGCAACTAACAGTGGCCAGCGACCCATGCTCGGCGGCCACAACTCGACTGAACCGGGAAGTGCCGGCAGCGGATGGGCAATTGCAGTCGCAGCCCAAAACGGGTCGCCAGCGAGTGCGGTCAAAGCGCCTCGGGAAGAATTGCACAACGCGACGGTGCGCAACCCATCCAAGCGATTTGCTTGCTCCTCATCATCGCGGTCCAACTCACTGGGAGGCGCACGCTCAAACAATAGGAATCCGTGCGCTTCTTGTGGGTTATCAGGATGCCAACCCAATCCCACAAACACGGTGAATAGGCTCATCCATTCCTCAGGCGCGCGAATATACCAGCCGCATCGGTCTGCCTTATTGTCTACCTCAAGATGCCAAGTCCACTCCGGCAAAAGCGGTGAGAGATGTGCTCGCAGTCCATCGAGTAGATGTCGCCATGCACCCACTCCCATCTCCGGTCGCCCAGTACTGTGAGCACTGCGCTCGGTATGATGGCAAAGAGAACTCAGAGGCGAGGAAGGTTCCGATGAGAGAGAGCCACTGGGAGCGCCAATATTAGCGAGGAGCCATTGCCAACTTTCAGCATCAAACGTTGAACGGTCGAGGCTCCATCGGTGCAGCCCCAACCGACCGGGACCCGGTCGAGTGATCTCTGGTCCTGCTGTCAGCAAATGGATTGAGGCCGGCCTACCATTCTCGTCGGCAACGAGGCTGAATGTGGGATTATCATCAACCCACTCTGCAAGCAACAATTCAGCGTCGGAGTAGAGGTAGAAGCGGATGCGATCATCCTGCAATTTCAACAGACCCGTGCTTGCAATCGACTGTAATTCACCTACAGGCGATGGCCCATGACCGGCGTGATGCGGATGGTCATCGAAATCAATCTCCATCCACAACCTTGCGAACAAGGCGGATTCGACCATGAGACGGCGAAGCGGGGTCGCGCCTTGATTGCAACGCCGCTCACTCAAGCAGGCAAAGTGGTGGAATCGGGTTGCTTGTCAATCTGGAAGCAATGATGTCAGCGGCCTGTTCTCGCGACAGTTGTCCGCCTTCGTCTTCAGCATCCTCAGCCGCTTCCAATAGAGCATCCCACAGAGTGGCAGTCCATTCTGCAAAGCGAGCGGCAAAAGAGTAGGAACTCACAATGAACTCCGCCTTTGGATGGCTGGCTCCCTGTGCATCATCGACCAAAATCGACCAAGCCTCAGTCTGGTGTTCTGCCATCATCTCGCAGCATCCCCAACGCTCTTGCTGCAGTTCGCCAGCAAGCCCGAGAGTTGTCACTTCGTTGGCGATGCGGGCACATGCACCCGGAACGAAAGTGTCGTCACGAAACCAATTCTCAGCAGGCATCCAACGCTGGTCTGCAACCTTCCTCCACACATCGGAGTACCTGAGTGCGAGAATCAACTCGGGGCTTCTGCGTAACAGTGAGTGTAATCGACTGCGGGAGCGGGAAGGGAACTCCAACGATTCTAGCCACTCACCGAGGATGTCCGAAGGATCTCTTTCAGGATTGGTGCAAAGAGCGAGGGCGGCGGCGACATTCATCTCGGCCCACAACTCATCGGAAGCGGAGCGAGCCGCCCAGCCGCCTCCAGTCGGTAACACGAAGATGCCGGCCCAATTCTGCGGCCGCACATTAGCAAGTCCAGTCTGGCCGCGCTCTCCGCATTCCACCGGGCCGAGTGCCCACTCGTCACCCTGCCAGTTCGGAACCATGCCGATGAACTCGTATTCTCGCTCGCATTGGAATTCAATGAGTCGGGCGGGACCCTCCAATGCTATGCTCGGATTCCACGGTTGATGTCGCCAATAATCAGTGAGAGTGTGTTTTACCGACACGATGAATCTCTCATCGCCTTGCCATACTGAGAGGACTTTTTGCTGCATCTCGGCATCGGCGTGCATTCCATCCTCGCCGAGGTCCCAGACTCGGAATATGCAGCGCAGACCCAATTCACCACAGACAACTCTCTCAAGCATCTGCACCACCATTTGGCGCCGTTCCACTTCATCAATACCTGCACACCCAATGCATTCGCAGTGCAACAGATTGGCCCGCTTCTCCCATGCGCGGTCGGTATCGAATACCTCTCCGATACGCACCACGAGACCAGCCACACCGGGTATCTCGCTGAGAACTGAGCGGATTGCCTGCTCGCTGGCCTGCCACAATTCATCGCGAGCAGGGCAGGCCGGTGCAGAATCCAACAACTCGATGGGCAACGTGAACAGGTCATCCATCAACCATGACTCAAGTCCATTTTCTGCTGCCTGCGCAACGCGAGTACGCAAAGACGCTAGGGCATCATCAGGTGCGCCAGGCAGTGTGAGCCCGAGGCAACCAGACATCTGGTCAGAAACCACCACATCGGTGAAACCGAGGGAGGAAAGCAGGCCGAGGTCATTCCACTTGGTCTCAAACGGCTTGTGCAATGGTGAGTCATGCACATAGGCAATGCGCATTCGACCATCCGGATGCGATGCCATCCTCACACTTCCAGAGCGACGAGAGACCACCCGTGCTCCTCAAATGCTGGTCCAGCCCGCTCAATGAAGGCGTCGTCAGGAATCACTCCGATGATAGCACCACCCGAACCAGGTTGTTTTGCGGATGAACCCATTGAACGAGCGAGATTAACCATCTCAAACGACTTGCCGAGTAATTCCTCACCATACAGTTCTGTTCTCAAGTCGAAGTTGCGGTCCATCAGAGAGGAGAAACCTGCGCTATCGCCAGTCTCAATCGCGTTTTTGCCAAGCAATGCAATATCAGCCAATTGTTCGATGATTGCTGTCATCTCGTCTTCACGTCCTTCCCATCGGGATGATACCTGTGAAAGAATTTCACCGGACGGCATTCCAACGTCCCCGTAGGCCAGCCACATCGGGGGAAGACTAGAGGGGTCCATCTGAGTATATTCACCCCAGCCACGACCCTCCATCAAATCCTTGCGGAAATCCATGTACAGCATCTGGTTGTAGGCCTGTGGTAGCCTGTCTTGCAGCCCACCTCCCATCGAGAGTACCTCTGTTTCAACCCCCAATACCAGGTCGGCTATCGCGTGCGGTGGCAGCGAAGTACCCAACCCATGGTGGGTGAGTAATGCACGCGTGATGGCGGTTTCGATGGCTGATGAACCCGCTAGACCAACCTGACGGGGGATGTCTGTAGAGACTTCGAGACGATAGCCGCCTGCGGCGGGACAGAAGCCACTCTCTACACATTCGTGTTGGAAGCGAACCAAGCAGCCAAGCGCAATGCGCCGCATCCCAGAGCCTCCGAGCAGTTCGCCCTCGGCTCCGTCGGACTCTGTAACATCAGCAAGAGCCTGCATTGAATTGAATTCAAGCGTTCCATCTTCGTCATCGAGGTCAACGCTGACAGATAGGTCCCAGCGGTTATCATGCGGGTATAGGCGGGCGATTGCTCTCCAGTTACGCACTAGAGCAGAGATACACCGGCCATGGTAGTTGTCAGATGGGTTGCCAAGAAGCCCCACACGGGCCGGAATTGACGCGAAGATTGCGCTCGGACCCCTCGGCATGTAAGGACGAAGAGGGTACTCGGCCATAGGATTGACGACGAACGCCGGAGGAAAATATCCGATTTTGCCGGTTTTTTCCTGCTTGGTTGATTGAACGGTTGGAGGTTGCACAAATAGGATAACTGCGAACTGCTATTGTTGCTGTCAATTCAACCGGTGATAATTCGCTCTCCAACCTGAGGAATCAGGTGCTGAATCGCCTCGGCTCGAGCCTGCATTTCTGCGGCGAAAATCGCAGGGTCAACCGTATTGCCCGGGTCCATGCCATAATGCATCGGAACAATCAGTCTCGGGACACATTCCAAGGCCAAATCTACCGCCTCATCGTGCCTGAGATTGTCATTGCCATTGATGCACGCAAACACCAAGTCAAGACCGCCTGACAATTCCTCGGAAATCTCCTTGATTCGTTCATGCCAACCCTCGTACGGCTGTGAATCACCCATGTGAAGCACGGTGGTTTCACCGTTGGAGATCAGGAAACCGAGGTAAAGTGAGCCATCATCGTTGACGTCCAATTCCTCGTGAGCTGCAGGTATTGCGTGGATGAATAGGGCAGAGCCATCCGGTGCGATTAGAACAATCTCATCATCTCCGTACATACTGATGAGTTGATGTTCTGGCACCCCCCAGTCAATCACCATCTGACGGGAACGATTTGGGATGATGATTGGAACGTCGGGGAAGGCGGCGGCCAGCCGCGGAATACTGACTGGGCAGATGTGGTCGTCATGCCAATGTGTGCAGCAGATTACCATCGGCTGTGGATGTTGCTCGGGCTCAAGCGGGAACTCGCCGAGCAATTTGCCCCAGCGGTCGCCGGCGAATAGGTCACGCCACCACGGGTCAACAAGAACCAGCGGGCCTGTATCACCAACCTCAGGTCGCACTTCACTTGTACCATCTGATGGGAATTTCAACATCCAGGATGCTTGGGTTAACCACCACGCTGCGACCTCGCCAGCGGGTACCAAAGTCGAGGTCATTTCAGCCGCCAACTGCTCGCCACGCAGCACCGGTTGAGTGCGAGATTCGGGGACCACCCAGTCCGCCATGTCAGCCGCAATGGATTTCGCACTGTCAGTCTATCGGCAGTATTCGGTCGCCGATTTCCCTCACATATGCGCTTGAGGCGAAGCCTCAAGACCACCTGATGCGTCAAGTGTTCCGATGTCCACCCGGCACTCGCGCTGCGCTATCATGCTCGTCGCCCTACTATTACTTGCAGGATTGCCGGGCAACCTTGCCCGAAGCGATGACGGAGCCACTGTAGTCAAAGTGATGCACGAACCTCCGGCATGGCCTGAAGGATCAAATGCATACGACAACATGGTGAGCATGACTCAGTTCGGTTATCGCCGCATCGACACCCAATCCAACATGAATGCCCGAGATTGGATTGCAGAGGAACTTGAGGAAATGGGATACGAGGTCGAAAGGCAGAACTTCACCACTGACGAATGCTCCCAATGCCAGAACATCGTCGTGACCATCAATGGTACTCTGGAAAACAACTGGATGGTGGTCGGCGCTCATCACGACGCCATCTGCTACTCAACACCCCCAGTGGGCGGAATCGCCTACCCCGGCTGCACATCTTCCGGTGCCTACGATGACGGTACTGGCTCTGGCGCGCTTCTCGAATTGGCACGAACGTTTGCAGAGTGGAACATCACACCGACACATACCTGGAAGTTGGGTTGGTGGGATTATGAGGAGTGGCAGGGATCGGGCTCATCAGAAGGTGGCGGCAAAGGCAGTCTGCACTTCGTCACTGAGCATATTCCTGAAAACGTCAACGTGACCTATGTCAATCTCGACATGTTTGCATTGAACTGGCCGGTACCAACCCCTCTTGCCAGCCGACTAACTGGCTGCGATGAGGATTTCTGGACTCTCTACATGTTCACCTCGCCGGTCGCCGATTGGTCGTATTACGAGGACAGAGGATTGGAGGTCACCGAACAAATGCAGGCAGATGCGGAGTGGTTCCAATCACGACTGAAAGACATCAACTCAAATCTCTCTCACCCCGAAGAATGGGTGCGAGTGATTGATGATACCAAGGGCAATTCCGACCACTTCAATTTCATCATGAACAACCATACTGCGACTTGGATTCGAGGGCAGCATCAGTACATCGTCGAGGAGGGAGATACCTGCGAGCAGACTCCAAAACACGCACAAACCGACACGGTCACGACTGTCAATCAGATGGCCGGTGGTCGAACTAACGTCGAGTCGGGATTGCAAACTGGCCTCGACGTGGTCGCGATGTTGGCTTGGTGGGACCGCAATGCGACCTTGAACGCCGACAATGAGACCGCTGGCAGCGGCGGGGATGGAGGACTTCTTTCGACGATGGGCAGCATCGTATTCGGACCGCTCGGTATCATGGTGATACTGTTAGCGGGAATCGGGGTCGCCTCCTTCCTGTGGTGGCGTCGGGTCAGCGATGGAGACTTGGAGATGGGGGCTGCCATCGCAGAACGAATTGCAAACATCGGAAAACGAGCGCCCGACACCGCTGCGCCCGATGAAGAGGATGTAGACATCGACGCAATTGTCGAAGCCGAGATGCTCGGCGAAGAAGACGGTTGAATAACTCAGAGATAGCGTTGAAGATCATCAGAGCCACCGATGAAAACATGCCCATCGCCCCGCATGTCGAAGATTACCGGGACGGTGCGATGCCCAGTCATCGCTACGACTTCTCCGCGAAGCCAGTCCTCGTCATCGATGTTGTAGTCCGTCCACGTGAGACTGTTCGCGTCGAGCATGCGCTTAGCCCGGTCGCAATAGGGACACCAAGTTCCGATGAATAATACAAAATCAGTGCCGGCATCAGCAAGCATCACGCCTATTCTCTCAGTCATGCCATCCCTCACAGTGTCCAAGAAAATGTGATGCCACCTGCGACGATTAGACGCACATAGGAATTGCCGGTCTGTGTCAATGTCAAAGTATACTCTCCACTCGGATAGGGAATTGTCCCCATTTGGCCCTGCTCACTTGCACCCGGCCCCCACTGCCTTACCAGTGCAGTCACTGAAGCGTGGTCACGCAGTGTAAGTGAGGCTGAGGATGAGCCGCCGCCCATTTCAGCGTCCAACCAGTAAATCATCTCGTCCCAATCCTCACCACTGGGATGGTCGCTGACGAAGAATGAATCTTGAATCTCAACATCTGGCACACCTGCATC
Organism: Candidatus Thalassarchaeaceae archaeon; assembly: GCA_963582685.1. Lineage (GTDB taxonomy): Archaea > Thermoplasmatota > Poseidoniia > Poseidoniales > Thalassarchaeaceae > CAUZSM01. The sequence continues at coordinate 10,419 of CAUZSM010000043.1, forward strand.
ATGGTCCCACTCATGCGAGAATATGTCCCCACCTCGGATGAACCAAACTTCACCAGTGTGGTCGATTCCTGAGCCAACAAGTCTCATCTTTAGCAAATCTGTGCCGTCGACATCCTTCCAAGTCATGGAACTGAGGAAGCCAGACCAACCATCGTAGGAGTAGAGGAGGCTTTGCCCTGCGCTATTCTCAGCATACATGGTTGCAACACCTGAACTAATTGAAGTCACACTGGTATTCCAGTCCTCACCGAATAGGGTGAATGCCCATTGTTTACCTTGAGTGAGTGGAAATGAGAATACTGGGGAAGGCACTCCATTCTCGTAGGCTGAGAGGTTGTCGTGGGTTATTCTGCCAAGAAATGGATTGTGGTTGAGCACCGCGTGGCGTCGCGCCTCGCGGTGTGAGGAGATGCCGAGCATGTAGGCGGTGTCGTCTTCGGCATCAACTTCAGCGACGACAAGGCGCGCTGAATCGTCCTCCCATTCCGGAGTGGAAAAGGTGTAGAGCCACCATTCACCCACCGACCAAGTCGCCGCCAGAGATAGGTCGGGCTCACCCATTGGGTCACCGTTACCACCTGAGCTACCAAGGCAGCCAGATATGCTCGCGCAGAGCATCAGGAGTACCAACGCGTGCGCACGCATGTTACACCCATACCCGTGGGTTTCTCTTGAACACTTGCTCAGAGCAAGCCACCGTGTTGCACGATCAGAGTCGCGATTACAAGGCTGACAATGCTCATCAACTTGATTAGAATGTTCAACGAGGGCCCGCTGGTATCCTTGAATGGGTCACCAATGGTGTCACCAACAACCGCAGCTGTGTGGGCGTCGTCGCCCTTCTCTGCTCCGGAAATAGCACCTTGCTCAATCGCCTTCTTCGCATTATCCCACGCACCGCCGGCGTTGGCCATGAATAACGCCATCAAGACTCCGGTAACTGTTGCACCAGCAAGCATACCGGCCAGAGATTCACTGCCGAGAATCATACCGACGATGACCGGGCTTGAGATTGCGACCATGCCTGGTGCGACCATCTCGCGCAAGGCGGCCTTGGTCGAGATGTCCACGCACTTCGCGCTGTCAGCCTCAACTCCTTCTCGCCCTTCGAGCAGGCCGTCGATCTCGCGGAACTGGCGGCGTATCTCGTCGATCATCTCCTCAGCCGCACGGCCGACAGACTTCATCGTCATGGCCGCGACCACGAAGGGCAGCGAGCCACCGATGAGCAGACCGATGACGACCATGGGGTTGGTCAGGGAGAGGTTGAGTTCCGAACCGACGGGCATCGCCGCGAGCGTGCTGGAGTTGAATGCGGCGAACAGCGCAAGTGCAGTGAGAGCGGCGGAGCCGATTGCGAAACCCTTGCCGATTGCAGCGGTGGTGTTTCCGATTGAATCCAAACCATCGGTGATTTTGCGGACATCCTTGCCGAGTCCACTCATTTCTGCAATTCCACCCGCGTTGTCAACTACCGGTCCATAAGCGTCCACGGTCATGGTAACGCCGACTGTCGCCAGCATTCCCATCGCAGCCATCGCGATACCATACAAGCCACTGAATTCGTATGCAACATAAATGCCGATGCACATCAGGATAACCGGGATGAACACGGACTGCATTCCCACAGCCAAGCCAGCGATAGCGTTGGTTGCACTGCCGGTCTTGCTCGCCTCTCCAATGTAAGGAATTGCCTTGACCTTGATTCCGAACACCGGGTCAATGCCGGTGTAATACTCGGTTGCAAGGCCAATCAGGATGCCAATCAAACTGCCGATGCCAACCGCATATAGTGGACCTAGACCGTACTCACCATCTATCAGCAGAGCGCCGTCAATGGTGAGGTTTGTCATCGCGAAGTAAACGCCGATGAGGAATAGAATTGCGCCGACGAATGTGGTGTTACGTAGCGCAGCCGCAGCATCTCCACCCTTGAAAATGCTCATTGAGAACACGCCGACAATGCTGGCGAGGTAGCCGATTGCACCGAATAGAATCGGCATCATAACGTATGATGAGCCGAGGAAAATTTCGGCTTCTGGATCATTCGCAGCAGCGGCAATGACCATCGCTGCGATGATTGAGCCAACGAATGACTCGAAGATATCCGCACCCATTCCTGCAACATCACCGACGTTATCACCAACATTGTCGGCGATTACACCGGGGTTACGCGGGTCGTCCTCAGGAATACCGGCCTCAACCTTGCCGACTAGGTCAGCACCGACATCGGCTGCCTTAGTGTAGATTCCACCACCCACGCGGGCAAATAGAGCAATTGAGGAAGCACCCATACCGAAGCCAGCAATTGTGCCAACCGTGTTGATGTCCTGACCGTATAGGAGGAACATCAGCGAGATTCCAGCAAGCCCGAGCCCACCGACTGCCAGTCCCATGACTGCGCCGCCATTGAAGGAGGTCTCCAGAGCCGCTGACTGGCCACCGGTCGCAGCCGCCTGCGCGGTGCGTCCGTTGGCGCTGGTTGCGGACTTCATACCACTGAAGCCAGCCATTACTGAGCAAGTAGCACCGATGACGAACGCGACAGCGGTCTCAGTTCCAAGCCCAATACTTCCACCGGCTGCAAGCAATACTGCAACAACGACGACGAAAACAGCAAGCATGCGGTATTCCGCAAATAGGAAGGCCATAGCGCCTTCCTGAATCTGCTTGGTGATTTTTGCCACT
>CAUZSM010000044.1:0-13070 GCA_963582685.1 Candidatus Thalassarchaeaceae archaeon
ACTCGGCGAGCGACACAATATTCACTTTGAGTTGTCCATCACCGAAGATGAAAACGGCAACATGAGATTCCGAACTATGCAAGAAATGCTTGGCGAACAGAAAGTGGATGTGATAATTTCAGCATCCACACTTCACCTTGTTCCCGAGAAAGCGTTGCCCGACCTCGGCGCACAATTCGCCTCGTCGCTCAAACCCGACGGAATATTTGTTTGGAATAGCGGTGACATAGAAAGTTCACTTTGTCCGGCAGACGCCGCGCTATTGCATGACCCATATCGAATGGTCCGAGCGCATTTGCGCGAGGACACCTTGCGAATGGCTCGAATTGAGGAGATGGGCGGCGACGAAGTATCGAGTTTTGAACGACGAGTAGACCGAATATTTCCTATTCCATATTCCATCGAGATAATCCTCGATGCTTTTGATTCAGCGGGCATGAACAGTCAATTGAGCAGCCATGTTGTGGAATTCACATCAGAAGACGCTGAGCGCTTCATTCTCGTCCCTCGACTAGCAGCCATCGCAGCACCACTGCATGAGGGCGATGAGCGCGATTCGGCTGTAAAGGATGCAATACGAGCAGTTTTGGCCAAGATGCGTGCTGAGGGTACTGCCAATGAAGTGGCATATCGCTCACACTGGGTCTATGGATTTCACAAATTGGCATGAGGGTGATTTCAGTTGAGTCAAAATGACCTCCCGCCGGGCGCATTCACTGACGTGGTCAACGCCATCGGCAACACCCCACTCATCAGACTCAATCGCCTGACATCGCACCTGCAGGGTTCTGAGGTTTGGGTCAAGTTGGAACGATGTAATCCCGGCGGCTCAATCAAAGATAGAATAGGATTACAGATGGTTTTGGACGCTGAAGCAAATGGTTTACTGAAGCCGGGCGGAACAATCGTTGAGGCGACGAGTGGTAACACGGGAATAGGCTTGGCCATGGTCGCAGCCCAACGAGGATACAAGTGTATTTTCACGATTCCAGATAAGATGTCAAGCGAGAAAATCGACCTATTGCGAGCCATCGGTGCCGAGGTTCACATATGTCCTACTGCGGTTGACAAGGAGGACCCCCGTTCCTACTATGAGGTGGCGGCTCGCCTCGGTAGGGAAGTCCCAGGGGCTTGGTATCCTGACCAATATTCGCACTTAGCCAATCCACTGGCTCATATGCTTTCAACAGGCCCGGAGATTTGGCAGCAAACTGCTGGCAGGCTCACTCACTTCGTGGCAACAATGGGTACGGGTGGTACCATTACCGGCTGCGGAAAAGCGCTGCTTGACGCAGCAGAGGATGTCGGCAGCAAGCCTCCACAGATTGTTGGTGTTGATGCGGTGGGCTCCATCCTGAAAGAGTACTTCGATCATGGTACGATGGGTGAGCCCAACACCTATCTTGTCGAAGGATTCGGCGAAGATTTCCTACCGCCCGCGACCGATTTTTCTCTAATAGATGAGATTCGACCAGTTGACGATGAAATATGTTTTCGCACCGCCCGCAGCCTTGCCCGTATGGAGGGGTTATTCTGTGGTGGTTCGGCAGGTGGAGCTGTGCAGATTGCGATAGATATGGCGGAGGAAGCAGACGAACGCGGAGAGAATGCTTTCCTCGTGGTTATTTTACCGGATGCCGGTAATCCGTACCTGTCTAAGTTTTACAACGATGACTGGCTGAGGGATAACGGCTTCAATCCAGATGAATGGGAGTGATTCGATGACTGACGAGCGAGGAGAATCCACACGCGCAGTACACACTGCAGGTGACCCAGAGGAAACCACAGGCGCAGTACAACCACCAATTTTCCAGACATCCACATACGTGCAGAGTGATTTCGCTGTTCATCAGGGATACGAGTATTCGCGGACCCAGAACCCGACACGTGATGCGTTGGAGACAGCTGTAGCCGAATTGGAATCTCCAGGCGCATCGGCTCTTGGCAGTGCTTTTTCCAGTGGAATGGCGGCTATTTCAGCCATCACTCAACTGCTCAAGTCCGGTGACCACATTCTCGCCGCCTCTGATTTGTATGGAGGCACTGCCCGATTATTCGATGATATACTCGCTAAATTTGGAGTGAGTACCACTTATTCTGAATTAGGCCCCGGGGAGTTAGAGGCTTGCGCACAAAAAAACACGCGCGTTTTATGGTTGGAATCACCGACAAATCCATTACTTAATATTCATGATATTGAATCATTATCGCAAGCCGCACATGAGAGAGGTTGGTTAGTGGTGGTGGACAACACCTTTGCCAGCCCAGTGCTACAGAGGCCACTACAATTAGGCGCCGATATTGTAGTGCATTCTACTACCAAGTACATTGCTGGCCACTCCGATGTAATCGGTGGCTGTGTGGTGACTAGAGACGACGAATTGAACGAGCAAATTCGGTTTATCCAGAATACAATCGGTTCTGTGCCAAGTCCTTTGGATTGTTTCCTCACCCTCCGAGGCATCAGAACATTGCCGTTGCGGATGGAAAGGCATTGTGACAACGCAGAATTGCTGGTTGCAAGATTGGCAAACCATCCAAAGGTTACACGCCTACTTTATCCGGGCCTTTCCGGACACCCCGGGCATGACGTATCGTCTAAGCAAATGCGCAGACCCGGTGGGATGATTTCACTAGAGGTAATCGGAGAAGAAGCAGGAGCAAGGAAGTTTGCCGCCAACCTCTCTCTATTTGCCACTGCTGAGAGTTTGGGTGGGGTGGAGAGCCTGATAAATCACCCATGGACTATGACCCATGCTGCCACGCCAGAGGAAAGACGTCTGGAGGTTGGAGTAACTCCGGGATTGGTTCGCCTCTCGGTCGGAATCGAGGACGCCGAGGACCTGTGGGCAGATATTTCAGGTGCGTTGGATACACTTTGATCATGGTTTTGAAAAGTCGTCAGCGCCACTACTCTCTGCAAATTTTTTCATTGCTTTCACGTAAGCGTTGCGGGATTTTTTCGGTTTGGAGTTACCATCTACCAAAGCCCCAGAAGCTTGCCATAGTGCGGCAAGTGTAGGCACCCAGTCCCCACCTTTATCACGTGAATCTGAATCAAAATGCCAGCCTTCAGATTCTGCGCGTTCGTGTACATTAATCCAAGCCCAACCCAGTGCTTTCTCACCCGCTCCACGCCCCTTCTTTGCGGTATTGATGGTGCCCCCTACACCTTCAATTCGAGCCCTACGAATGAGAGAATCTGCCTGCCCGCATAAGCCAGTCATGTCCCCTTCTGTCCATGGAAATCTCGACAATAGTGTGGCTTCGGTACGCTCAGCGTCCATTTTTTTTAGGAAAGCCCCGAAGCCTTGCTTACGTTTGGATTGAGTGGCCATTATATCGTCGGCGTTACTTCCAGTTATTGCGAACATCTCCTCAAGAATATGGTATCCCCAATCATCCCACAGCGCGACAAGAATGGGGTGAAGGTTGTCCTCTTCAAATCTGAAAACATCGTCTTCTAATTCTAGTAAACTTCCATCACCGCGCACCGCTATGCCATCGTCAATTTCTGACATTACCAATGCGAGAGCCTCACGTTCCAACTCACTACCAGACAAAGCGGCAAGTGCATCCTCGTGCTGCTCTGAAGCAAACCATTTCTCGCCGATGACAACTCCCTCGTCGATATTTGCGCACATCGTTTGTCGGAGTACCCCACTCACACGCGCGTCATCGACAGCGAGCCCTAACCACGCTTCAAGAACCTCGTCGACCTTTTCCTTGACGACAGCAGGAAGTGTTTGGTCGTCTGGCCAACCTTCAGGTATCCACATTAATTCAGCGTCTGCTACACCGGCAATTTTTGGAGGCAACATTGACAGCGCAATTGACTGCACGAATGAATCATTATTTTTCTCCAATGATTTTGAATCAATGGCAACGGTGACTCCACAAGGGAATTCCAATCGGATCCATCCGTCCGCTGTTGGTAAACCTGCTTCGACGGTGGCCTCATCGATACCAGCAGTACACCAGATACCCTCTCCACCACCATCAGGTGCCTTCAATCGTAATGAACTGGCCTCTAGACGTTCAACCAACCAATCTAGGGGTGCCTCACCTTCTTTGCCGGTACACACAATATTGTCATCCCATGAGAAGAATTTCCAACCACGCCGAGCATGCTCTTCCCAAGCAAGCAATCGTAGAATTGGATTGTTGTGGGTTTGAATAGATACGAGATGTGACGGTTTTCCATTACCGCGACGAACAAACGAGGAAGATGGATACACTGGATGTTTGAACACTCCAACAGTGCTGAACTCATTATCATGAGCAGCGTGAAGTGAGCCGGCAAGAGCGCAGGCAAGAGGGTCACCGCGACGCTTCATCATCCGCTTTTTCAGCCACTTTTTGTTGTGTTTCTTGCTGATTACCTTATCACATTCTTTCAGTGTTCGCAGAACAGGGTCTTTGCGCGAACGCCTAGCATCGTAGCGAATTTCGGGCAAGATGCGGTCCGGATCTTCCATGAGTGCAGCCAGATTCTTATTCAATCGTTTTTGCACTGAACCGCTGGCCTTTTTAGTGCCACGTGCGCGAATGCGTTGCTTTTGTTTTCCGGGAAAACGCACTTCACTAGGACCAGCCATTTCATTCCCTCCGTGACACCCAATTCGCTTCTTCGCTTGACAGATTCGGCTACGGGTCCTGACTCCACCTAGCCAAGGCTCGCGCCTCCATTTCATGTAACGTTGCAGGGATGACTAGACAATGGATGCGGCCCCCCTCCATCAAAGCAATTTGTGCAGGGGTGCCGGCGCGAATGGTTGCATCAGCAGTACCCATGTCAGTGCAAAGCGCCAACACCCATTGCTCAATTTCGTTGAGCAGAGTTGCATTTGCCTCGTTTGATTCTGACAGTTTGACAGCCATTTTTCTCAACACTTCGACAGCAATTGCTGGTGACATCGGCTGTTGTTCGCCCTCCCCGCTGCCAGTGGGGTCTAGGTCTAGTAAGACTAGAGAATGTAGGTTGGCTTCCCTATTGGCGAGCACGATTTCTAAAGGAGAAGTTGGAATATAATCACCATATGGATAAGCCATGGTGGCTTGTCTACCAAATCTGTATGATTGCAGCCCGACCGCCCCAGTGACGATTGTAGTCACCGATACTCCATGGATGATGTGACATGGGATTCCAGCATCCTCACACCTCAATTGTAGGTCAACATGAGTGGTGGCTTGCAATGGATCACCAACGACCATGAGTGCCACCCTACTTTTTGCCGCTAACGTCAGCAGTTCTACTGGTTTTTCAACCCCACTACGCATCAGTAATTGCCAAGGCCCCAATTTATCTTCAAGGGAAGAGAGCGTGGCAGGTGGTAGTAATGCAGTATAGCCTTCTAGGAATCTGTAATCCACCTGCTGCGCTGCATTAACAGCCTGCTCAGTGAGGCGATCAGCACCTCCGGGGCCAAGCCCAATGAGCCACAGACCAGCCTCATCACTCATTGTAGAATACCTCCGTCAGTGTCAAGCGCACAACACTTGTGGGCACCCCGAGCATAATGCGACATTTGAGAGTGCCGAGCCGCAATACCGAGGCTACGCTGCGCGCACTGCGCGATGCTGGATGGTTGTTAGACGGTGGCAGAATCCTTACTGATGATGATTCAGATTTACGATTGATACCGCTTTCTCAATCTGCTCCGGAATCCCTACCAGCACCTCTTGACATTTGGGAAATAGTAAGCGTGGAAGCGCCGATTCCAACCCCTCGCTCCTACCGTGACTACCTCACTGCATTCCTCAGTGATGAGGTAGTCAACGCACATTCAGATTGGCCGATAGGGCACGAGACCATGGGTGATCTAATTGTGGTCAAACTCGATGAGGAGATAGCCGAGTACGGTGAGGCGATTGCCAAAGCGATGCTATCTCAGCACGCGCGCATTCGTTTGGTCCTTCGTGACGACGGCGTCCGTGGCGCCTTCCGCGTCCGTTCCCTCACCCCCTTAGCCGCTCGCACAGAAAAGGGAGACATCCTTGGGGTTTCACATATCTCCCCTGATGTCAGTAGCGCCACTGGACTACTCAGCACGCGCACGCAAGTCAAAGAAAGTGGATATTCCCTGCATGTTGACCCCGGGAGAGCCTACTTCTCTTCTCGTCTTTCGACTGAGCGAGAGGGCACTCTTGCAGCGGCGGCTCGGTTGAGAGAAGTCATCGGGAAGCCGCTCAGGGTTTGTGACCCGTATGCGGGCGCGGGTCCCTCGCTGATTCCCCTCCTTAGTCAGCCTGACCTTGTAGGAGAGGTATTCGCCGCTGATTTGAATCCAGATGCAGTTGAGTTACTGGATTTGAACTTACAACCTTTCTTCGACGAATGTGGAATAGACATAGATTGCTGTGATGCCACTACTCTGGCCGCGCGTGATGAGATGCGAGGGAATTGGGATATGTTGCTGGTAAATATTCCTCATTCCACCCTCGACCATTTGCCTGCCATCCTCCCTCTGCTGAAGGAAGGTTCCCCCACATTGCTCCGAGCTTGGGCTGTTATTGATGAGGAGGCGGCTGAAAGCGCTGAAGGGAAGCTCCGGGATTTGTTTTCAGGTCAACTCAATGAGGAGCACGGCGGTCTGAGCATACATCCCCGCCGTTCATATTCGACCACTCAGCAGTTGTATCGCATAGAGGCATGGCTACACCTTTGAGCGGTTTGTGAAGGCGCCCCCGACGGAATTCGAATCCGTGTCCCTGGCTCGACAAGCCAGGATGATAGGCCACTACACTACAGGGGCTAAGCGACTTGCCCAAAGCGGACCTGTATTTAATCGGCACGTCATCCGGCGGTCAGGTGCGGTGATGGTAACAGACGATGGAGACGCAGAAAAAGGGCCGCAGACACCCGTTAAGGCTCTAGAGGGACCATCACAAGGACCTCCGAGTGGGCCCCCGAGCGGACCCCCGAGCGGACCCCTTGGTTCTCCTGCTGGAGGACCCACCATGTATGGTGGGGTAAACAGCCCAGCTCCAGCGACACCACCAACACCACCTGCAGGCGCACAAATGCTACGAACTGGTACAGAAGGTGTTCTGGAATCTGGTAAAGAGGCAGTAGAGAAGGCAGTGCGCCAAGTCAAGGGTGATGAGAAGGTTGAACTCCAGCGATTACGCGAGGAAAATGAAGGTCTGCGTCAGGGTTTGGCAAGCGCATCACAGGTTATTGCTGAGGTTGAGAACCCCGAGATGCCTCCGATAGTTGGAGAAGGCTTTGTGGTACCGGGTGACGTAGTTGGCCACCTCGTACATACTGGTCGTCAACTTTCGAGAGAAGGATTGGTTCACGGGCACGCGGGGAGCATTTCTTTGCTTTCGACTAAGGCTCCAGGATTAGTACACATCACGCGCGAGGGTGCGCACCTTGGTCAAATGACAGAGCACGATGTCATTACAGGCAGACTTGGGGACGCAGCGCCTCCGCACGCTAGTGTTGATTGGCGATCCCACAACGTCATGCTTGCAATGGGCTCGTTAGAAAACAACGGGTTGGCGGCCTGTGTTCACGTCCATGCTCCATACACCTGTGCGATGAGCCTTGAATCGGATCGTTACGTGTTGATACCCAAAGACCTCGATGGCAGAAAACAGTTTGACCAAGGAGTCATCGTCGATGTTGACCTGAAGAATATTGACGACTATCTGCGCGACATTACCGAGGCTCTGAAACAAGGTGGAGGCAAGCTGGTCATCGCCCGCGGACACGGAATCTATGCTCTTGGTCGAGATGTGATGGAGGCTTGGCATAACGCCGCCGCCTTCGAGTATTCGATGAAGGTACAATTCCTCGCAAATCTCAGTCGTTGATGAACATCAGCGTCACGTTGATTTGGTGTCGCAGTTGCGCATTGCGTATGAGTGGTGCAGCATTGGTCATCGATGTCATCGACAACGGTGGCCAGTGGACTCACCGTGAATGGCGAATGCTAAGGTATCTTGGAGTGGATACGACCATTATTTCCAATAGCACCCCCCTCGATGAGATGAGGGAAGTAGACGGCCTCATTCTATCAGGAGGAGCGGCGCGGGTTGGCCTGACTGGGGAGTTAGGAAATTGTGGCACCTACTTAGGGATGGAAATTCCCATTCTCGGAATTTGTGCAGGCCACCAGTTCATGGCGGGTTTCTATGGGGGTGAAGCCGATGAGGCACCCAACCCTGAATTCGGTGCCGCAATAATCATCCTCATTGATGGCGGCGACCTGTTATTCGATGGAACTCCCGATGAACAAACGGTCTGGGAAAGTCACAATGACGAGGTAACTGAAGTTCCTGACGGATTTCGTATTACTGCTAGTAGTGAGTCGTGCCAAGTGCAGGCAATGCAGAATGAAGCCGGCGACAGATTTGGATTACAATTCCACCCAGAAGTCAACGACACTGAGTTTGGTCAAGAGATATTCCAGAATTTTGTAGAGATATGTAGACGTGCTCGCGACGGGGAGTGAGCGGCTAGTCAAGCGCCTCCGCATAATCGACGCCTTCAAATGGGGCAGGCCGGTCGCCCGGCCCGATGTCCAAGACAATCGAGTACAAGTGTCTGCGCTGCGGCACTGTCGCAGAGTTTGACATAATCAGAAAAGAGGGCAAAGGAACAGGGCTTTCTTGCCATGGCTGTGGCTGCCGTATCTTCGTTAAGCCGCGCCGACAGAGCCACAAAACTCTCGATGCGATATGAATATTCGTAGATGAGTACGGCGAAAAAGCCATCAATGGAGTGCCTGAAGTCAGAGTATGGGCGGTTACGACCAAATCGACCCCGGGCAGTTGGCTAAAGACGACACACTCCTCAGTTTTCTCGGTATTGGAGGAATTGGTTGGGCCACATTTGCAACGTTTGTATGGCAACTTCCTTGGTTTTGGACCGAGTCGTTGCAAGCCGCCTCTCAACCAGGCTCTGAATGGTGGATGCTGCTCGCCATCTTGCTGACTAGCATCGCTGCCGCACCGCTGGCCGCTGCGGGTGCAGTATTTTCATGGCGAGGAAAAAAGGTCAAGAAGGGCTGGAAGGAGGAATTATTCGGATTCGTGTTTATGGCAGTCCCAACGGCGGCAATTTGGGCCGCTATGTTCCTATATTGTTTGCCACACACCTGGCAACTTCTGCCATGGGGAGGGGGAGCAGGATGGTGGAAAATTTTCCCATACCTTGGATTGGGGATTATGGTATCCCCGTCATTCTGGGTTTTTTATGAAACGGTGAGAAGACTCGCAAACCCATCTCTAATGAGTTCGGAGACACTCAATAAATATCTCAATGAGTATCTTGAGAAAGGGTCCAGTGGCGACGAAGTTCGCAAATTACAGGAACTACTCAACAAGCATGGTGCTTCTCTTGGAATAGATAGTAGATTTGGTGGACAGACCGAAGCGGCCGTGATGAAATTTCAGGAAGCTGACGGCAAGTTGTTTGCTGACGGAGTTGCAGGGGTTGACACTATCGCCGCATTACGTGAAGGTGGTAGCAGCGACAAGATATCCGTCGATGAGCCCACCCTCGACGAGGTGGCCCGCGACCCCGAGGCGTACGTACTCATCCTCTCAGGCCACCATGAATACCCCGATTGCAATGGTCGGTATGCGTACGACGGCGAGGAGAACGGCAAGCCCAAGTATGCCAAGTCGCCGGGAGGCTCTCCCAAGATATTCTGGACAGATTGGGGCCGCGGCGCAGCGTGGGACATCTATTGGGGTGGATACAGCCCGGAGGCGCCACTCGACACACCCGTCCCGCCGCTAGAAGGCTACACGCGTGATCAGGGGGGCAACAAGATTCGTGTTCAGTATGAACCATCGGGAACTGTATCACCGGCAAATGCTACTGAGGCATTGAAAAAGACCCTCGCTGGAATCACAGAACCGGCATCATCCTCTGATGATGATCCTAACCTTTTCACATCAATTTTGGAAGGCTTTGAAATTGCTGAAGACCTCCTCGGTCCCAAATAATTGGGGAAATTAGAGCGAGGAAGAAAAAGTGAAGTTGAAGGACTGTGGCCGATTCATTAGCATCGATGGCATCTTGGTTATCCCTTCACGCCCCTCGTCGTTTTGATGAGTTGGCAATACCAGAAACCGTTTCCAACACACTGTCCCGAGCCAGTCTTTCTGGCAGCCCTCCTCACATATTGTTGACCGGCCCCGCAGGTGTCGGTAAGACAGCGGCTTGGAGGTTGGTGGCAAGGCAGGTATTGGGCCCATCATGGGAGTCGACCTGCCATGTTCTACAGGCACGGGACTTGGCACGACAATCTGGTGCAATGCGAACATTCGAGGATTTTCTACGGCCGGCAGGAATTGGCTCAAAGGACACCCTCGCAAGCAGAACGAGTTTGGAGGCATTTGACCGCGGCATGTGGGAAACAGAACCGGGTGATGCACCTGCTGGTGAGGAGACAATTCCAGCAGAAGGCATGGCTTCAGTAAGTCGACTCATTGTGATAGAAGATGCCGACCATCTAGGGATGAAGCGTCAACCATATCTCAGGCGTATGATGGAGGCAGAATCGCTCACGACACGCTTCATTTTTACCGCACGTGCTCCGAGCCGTATTATCGATGCACTACGCAGTAGAATGACTCATATCCGAATCCCTGGAACCGCTCCTGCAGATACAGTTCAAGTGCTTGAGAGAGTGGCGGCAGCGGAGCAAGTTGAGATTGCTTCAGGGCTTCTTGCTGACATTGCTCATGTGGCTGATGGTAATTTGCGCCGGGCCTTGTTTACCTTTGAGATGCTAGCCCGGCGAGGGCTTGCAGGCGAGCGTGGGAAATTGTACGAAGTTGTTTCAGCCAGCAGTCTGACAGCAGCACGTGAGATGGTCGAAATGGCTCTGAGAGGTCGTGTAATCGAATGGCGATGGGAGAAGGAGCGTGGCCGCAACGTGAGGAGACTTGAAGGTGCGATGGGCAAACTCGATGAGATGGAGGGAAACCATGCTCTTGATGCTGAGGATATCATCCATCAGGTGCATGCCGAATTGATTGGTAGTCGGTTGATGTTAGCAGCTCCACTCAGGCAAGAACTGCTGGCGGCGTTGTCCCATTGTGACGTGGCGATACGTCGTTCAATGCACAATCGCATCCAACTTGAGCGCTTTCTCCACAAGGTTGCAGATGCCGGTAAGAAACATGGTTTGGCGTTGGCATGAATAGGCACAACGGTCTTGAACGGTGCACCTGAGGATTGGCCGGGCGCGTAGTATAGCTTGGATAATGCACCGGCCTCCTAAGCCGGGTATCGCGGGTTCAAATCCTGCCGCGCCCGCCTTCACTCTAATCAATAATTTCTCAACATATTTCTGCAATCGCTTCACACCTACGGTGTGATGCTGCGTAGACAACGCGTTTATCATGCGTCTGCAGGTCGCCGTCTTCAACGGTGAGTAGTATGCAGGCATGGGACGTTGTCGTAGTTGGAAGTGGCTCTGCAGCGCTACGGGCCGCAATAGCTGCTTCAGATGCTGGGGCAAGCGTGACCGTGTTGTGCCCGGGTGCCCTTGATTCACCGCAAGAAGCACCGATGTTGGCAGGGCTTGCTTCTTCTATGGGTGAGGCTGGTAGCAAAGCCCATTTTTCTGACACAATGACTGTTGGTGCCGACCTTTGTGAGGCACAAGTAGTGAGAAGCCACACCTCCTCAGCAGTTGACCACCTCATTGAGTTGGAGCGGTGGGGATTAGTTCTTCGTAGGGATACCAATGGTTTTCCATTGATGTCTCATCTCCCAGGCCACAGTATTGCTCGAGTAGCAGGCACTGGCGATTCAACCGGTCGGGAGATTCGTGCGATACTTGAGGAGCAATGCACCAAGCGGAACATACCCCGTCGAGCCGATATTGAAACTCTTGAGATTGTGATGAGCGATGGATGCGCTAGAGGCATTGTGGTCCTTGATGTCGCAACCGGCGAGATTTTCGCTGTGCAGGCCAAGGCTGTCGTACTCGCTGGTGCCGGACACGAAGGTGCTTGGGGGGATGCAGTGAATCTTTCATCAGCAGCGCTTGCAGCCGGGGCTGACCTCCCGTTAGTAGACCTTGAATTCAATTCTCGCCACCCATTGTTCGTGGCCGGCGCCGGTGTGGCTATTCCGATGGATGTGCTGGCTGCCGGTGCCGAACTGCGAACGGCTGCTGGCGACCAACTTGAGATTGCAGATATGACTAGCAACAGCTCGATATGTGCCGCCATTGATGCGGCCGGCGGAGCAGTATTGAATGCGACGGCATTATCCCGTGGCACTCTACCTTGGTTTGCAGGCCTAGTCACCATTCTTTCCGAGCGCTGCGGCATTGACATGGCGACCGAATCGGTTGCGGTGGAAACTGGAGTTGGCCACACCATTGGTGGTATTCCAACTGACGCTAACGGCCAAGTCGTAAACGGAGACTGGGATTCTCCGGTTCCGGGGTTGTTTGCAGCAGGCGATGCAGCCTGCAACGGCTTCCATGGCGCAGCGTCAAGTTGCGGCAATCGCCTACTGGATGCACTGGTTGGAGGTGAGCGTGCGGGCGGCCATGCCGCGCAGCATGCAGCGGACAGCAAGTTCGCGGCTTCAAGCACCCTTTCAAGTAGTGCCAAAGCAGCCACTAGCCGCATGAATTCGACCCTTTCTACATCGAATGGAGGCGTGGGATTTGGTGCGGTGCGTACAGCCTTGACCACAGCGATGAAGGCACACATGGGTGGTGTGAGGGACGGTACCGGGCTCGATGTCGCTGCTGGAGTGATTGCCGAGTTGCGTTCAACGGGAATTTCGCTGTCTGATACTTCGCCAGTGATGAATACAGAATATGTGGCCGTTCACCGTCTCAATGGTTTGTTATCCGTTTCCGCTGCAATGGTTGCGGCCGCAGCATCACGTGAAGAAAGCCGTGGAAGTCACGTCAGAAGTGACCACCCAGACACTTCAAGCAATTTCGACCATCACTCATTGGTTTCCTCAGATGGTGAGGTTAGCAGCCTTCCAGTTAGGGCCTGAGTGCATTTGACCGTTGGATTAACATCTAACGCACCTCAGCCATGCACATGCACAGGCTAGCCATCCCCGTGTGGTT
>CAUZSM010000045.1:0-12784 GCA_963582685.1 Candidatus Thalassarchaeaceae archaeon
GGTAATCAGGTTGGGAATAAACTGGTGTACAACGTTGTGCTAAATTCAACCAACACTAGCAAAACACCTTCTCTTGACTCAGTGATTCTGCATTATGAGGAAGGATATCCAAGCGCAGTGCGCCTCGATATAGGCGATGATGGCAGCAACGAATACGTTGGTCAAGGTGGGTTACAAGACCCGGTAGTCGTATCCGGTCAGGCCTTGGTCGATGCACTGAACTCCCATATCCCACAGAATGGGGATGGTTCAGTGAACATCACCTTCGTAATCAAGGCCGGCAGCCCCGGTAGGGTTCGCCTAACCGATCTCGACATCACCTATCGCTACCGCACCCGGGTGCTTGACATCGAAATGGAAGGTGGTCTTCTCGTGCCTGATGGGGAATGGAGAGTGCTGGTTACTCACATCGCGTTGGGTGATGATGCCACAATGCTCGACAAGGTCGACGTAGAATTACAGTCTTCGCATGGCGCAGACCCGAAGATGCGATGGGAGGCCGGAGATTCTTGTTCCGAGGCCTCTGACCCAGATGACTACATCATTTTCGATACCGGCAACTGCACGGCAGTTCTAGACGCTTCCAATGTGGTGAATGTGCGAATGCCAATGCAGGTGAACTGGGCTTGGGATGATGAATCTTCTATGGAAGCGCGCCTATTCATTGATGACAACCTTGGCCAAGTGGTCGATGGTTGGGTCACCGACTCACTTGGCCTTAGAATAGAGAATGACATTCAGTTATTGGATCTAAGAGCAGTTGACGAGACCGGCAGGGAATTGATGAATTATGATTGGATGCGAGGCGGCCTGAACCTAACTTTCAGCGGAGGCATTGCTTTTGAAGACACCTCACTTTCACCGAAGGCCGGACAGTTCTTCCTTGAACTAACAGGCCAGAATCTGACTCAAGATGGGGTGCCGATGGAGGAGGAGTATCCGTTCATGATGGAAGCCAATCCAGCACACGGACAATACTACCTCACCTTGCAAACTCCAATTCAATCTAGTCAGGGTGGTATGCTATTCAGGATGAAGGCTGTTGGGATGCAGTCCGGCTCGCATTACGTCAATCCGACTTTCAACACCGTCCGCATCGTCCTTGATGGGAACAGTCCGCTCGCTATCGCA
This sequence comes from Candidatus Thalassarchaeaceae archaeon, assembly GCA_963582685.1. Lineage (GTDB taxonomy): Archaea > Thermoplasmatota > Poseidoniia > Poseidoniales > Thalassarchaeaceae > CAUZSM01. The sequence continues at coordinate 1,132 of CAUZSM010000045.1, forward strand.
GCTACGCCACAGGATGGCAGTGAGCACCATGCTGGACAGCAGGCTGTTACTGTGGTGGTGCAGGACAGTGTTGACCCACCGACTCAGATCACTCTGCATTACTGGGTTGAAGACCAAGATGACCTGAATTACAATCGGTTGCCGGACGGAGACGAGTATCGCACCGCTACTCTGCGCTCTCCGGAGATACTCGATGGTGGCCTCAATATATTCAACGGCATCATAGATGATTCTTGGAATGATCATGGCCAGATAGTATCGTTCTACGTCAGTGGCGAGGACCAACAGAACAACGAACTTGCAATGGGGGGTGGTCCTGTATGTCCCGGTGGGGTAGTGGTTTGCGGATTTGGTGGCGGCAATCACCCACCTGATTGGGGCGCTGACCTAGCAACTTACACAATTCGCGAGGAATTTCCCCCGGAGTTGGATAGCGACAATTCCAGTTTACTCGGACACGACGATTCCACTCCACTCCACCCCGGCACTGAATATGTGGCACGATTGGTATTGGTCGATGGTAATGGTGGGGACGACATCATGTCGGTCCACCTCTCTCTGACCGGAGACCTCGATGATGAACGGGCATCTATTTTCGCCAATTTCACGACACCGGAGCAAGGCCATGTGATGCACTTAGAGTCGGCGAGTACAGCGATTGCGGTGTCAAATCTATATTCATCCTGGGTGACAGACTCAATGAATGCGACCCTACTGATTCTTGATATTCGTTTCCAGTTGACGTGGCTGTTCCCAGAGGAGTTCGACACCGATGGTATCGTGACCTATATTCCCGTGGTTGAGGTTATCGATTGGCCTTGTGACATCGATTCCATCGTGCCTTGCCATGAAGACAGGGGTGGGTTGGGCTTTGACGAATGGAGTTTGGATAATGATCTGCGATTCGACATGTCCCCCGGTCATTTCACAGCGATTGCTCTTGCCACAGGACGTAACCTGTACAGACCGGGCGAGGACCCAGAATTGATTGCAGCCGGCCAAGTAGTGCGGGTTGGCGGCCGCATCCTATTCAGCGAGGACAACACACCCGCCCCCGAGGGTGCCTTTGACATCGTTGTAGGTGATTTGGAGAGGCAATGGTCTGCTGTTCCAAGAGAAGGTGGTGACTTCACTCTCGATATTCTAGTCCCCAATGTTCGTAGCGGTGGACTGGATATGTACGCATGGCTGGCCAATCTACCCGGTCTTGCTGATGATGAAACCTCTACTCTCCCGCGTATTCAACTGATAGTTGATGGCACACCTCCGGAGATACGTGCAATCGGACCCACAGGCGACGTCCGCCTTGACCAAGCGATGGGATTACCAGTCAGCCTACACGTGGCTGATGAACACGGTTTTGACCCTGAAAGGGCAGCGGAAATCCACTGGATGATTAGGGCTGGAACCAGCGAAATCAGCCGAGGTAACAAGCAATTCACCTCTGGATCTCCTGTTGGAACCGACTGGATGTGGGAGGGAACAATCGACCTGACTGACGCGAGTTCAATCGAGTTACTTCCAGGATATTTGGTCGATGTATGGATAACTGGTTCTGACGAAGCAGGTAATCCATATTTGGCAAGTAACAACACTGAATTATCGCCATTGGAGACTTGGAGATTAGTCCGTGTTGGGCCAATAATTGACTTACGCGCTGCAGACACGCTCGTCAGTTGGTCTGATCCATCACCAACTGGTGGAGATAACGCCACCCTATTTGTCAGTGGGCACAATCCCGGCACAGAATCAGGGGAAGTTACTTTTGTTCTGCTCGAGAACTTCGATAATGGGCAATGGTTGGAAGTGCCGGATGTCAGCGGCGTGATTCTAATTGACGCGCTCTCTGAGTGGTCCGTGAACATCGAAGTCCCTACCGAAGAGGTCGATGAAGACCATGTTCGTCGATTCCAACTTGTTGCGAGAGACGGGCACATCGACATAGACTGGTTGACTATTGAGCCACTGACAGTCAAACCCAAGACCGCTCGTGATGGCGAGGCTCTTGGAGACCAGATTGAGTCCTCGACTGGCTTATTCGTGCTCTATATCATCTCCTTGGCTTCACTTGCCTTCGCGGTTTCGATGATGGTGATGTACCGAAGGGAACGGCAGCGTCACATCGACGAGGAACTCGATATGCTAGACCAGACTGACATCATCGAAGAAGGTGATTTCCCACCTCCGCAGGGAGGTGTGGTCATGCCACCAATACCCGTGAAGAATGACTTGCCACCGCCTCCTGCACAATCACCTGCGGCTCAAGCGGCCGCGCAGCTAGAACCATCCCCATCCGCTCCTGTTGCCCCACCGTCCCCCGAAGTTCCATCCACTCCCGCACAACCTTCGGGTGATTTCACCGATGACCAGTTGCGAGGTGCAGGCTGGTCGCAGGCCCAAGTCGATGCGTATCGTGCTCAGGAGGCTGTCAGCGAAGCAGTTGGCTCTCAGGTAACTATGCAGTATAGCGAGACTGTTGTGATTAGCGTGATGAAGAAATATGGACTAACTGATAAAGAGAAGTTCCTGCGTTATGCGGAGTTCTTCGATGCAGATGGCAACAAGTACCTCAAACAGGAAGAGTTGGAGAATGCTGCTGCCGAAATCAAGAACACCACAATGGATTGAGGAGTTCCCATGCCCGGGGAGTCCAATGAGGATGAGCGGCGTATTCCTGTCGTAGAATCTGATTCCAGTGAGAAGATGGTTTTCTTGCAGGAGCAGATGGTGAATTTCCTTCGACAGTATCAAATGCCCGTTGTCGAGGTCAGTTTAGTACTGGCAAAATACACTCGCAGCCTCACTGAGGAACTTGAGCGTCATGCTGAGGAAAATGATGAATCCGTACCGGTAATCCTCAGAGAACCTTGGCCCTTGCTCGGCGTTGGAGATGAAGGGGAGGAGTCGTCCGCGGAATTTGATTTAGGGCGGTTGCTTGACAATCTCGATGAAGACCGCATGGACATACTCGATACAATTCTGCGCACCGCAATACATCAGCAGGAGTTGGCGTTAGCTGATGCGCTGATGCAATTGCGGCAATGGGAACACCTTGCGCGCGGCCAACTTGCCGATGCAACTGGTCCGGGTCAATTGTACAGTCCGCTCGATGTACCAGATGAATGGTAATCACAGCGCTGCCAAGTGGTCACGTCGCTTATTCTCGGCCTCTGCTACATTGAACATCGCTACCTGATATGCATCGATGACTGACCAAACCCACAATACCGGCCACAGTAGCACTGAGAGGAGCAGTGGAACCTGCAATAGAGTCCAATCGAACGCCTTTCTGTGATGCCTGTTGAAGTGCTGGCCTAGGAATAAGAACGGAACTAACGCGAGTGAAGCGGCGATCAGCGGGCGAATCGAGCCCCAAGCCCCTACACCCGCAGTCAATTCGTGCCAGATAACTCTCAGAACACCGATGGGAGTGCGCAACTTTTCGTGCTCGGAGATATCTTCTGCGACCTCCCTGACTTTCTCTTTCGCACGCTCGGTGCGCGAGCCCTCATCTTTGTCCACGCTACACCGCGTGGCGCGACCGTTGTTGAATCCTGCCGTCTAATGGATGGTAGGGAGCACGAAAACGCGGTTCAGACGGCCCAGCCACCAGGTCGCTGTGATACCTGCTGCCCCTTCTTGAGCAATCTAGCCCACTGCGCGGCTACTACTAGGTCGAGAAGTACGAGTGCCCAGAGTACTGTGTCGAAAGTAACACCAGACCTTGTGGCAACATCTGTCACAGTTGAGTAGTGACTTGCTACCAATGCAGTCAGAACTGCTGCAATTAACATTGTTCGAACCCTGCGCCGCCTCGCTTTTGTTGACTGTTCAGAATATGATGCTGGCAAGGTCTTCATGCTGAGTACAGCCCTAAGCCATAGAGGAAGCAGTCGGCGGAAGTCGTTGAGTGACTGACTGCAAATCCATAGCCCGCCTCCTGAGACCAGCAGGACGAGAGACCATCCATCGATGACCCATGACGCGCCCTCAGCGATAATTAGTCCAGTGATGATTGCGGTGATACCAGCCATGTAGGTCATTGCATCTGCTAGGATGAGTAGGCCATCTGCGGTGCCTTCGCCTTTGTTATCGCGGAAGTGTCGTAACGTATCCAGGTGTGCGACGCGTTCCAACTCGTAATCGTTCATGCAACTTAATTGCATATTATTGCCCATAAGCATATGTTAGGGGGTCTCGGGGTCCCCCTCGATATCTCGGGTGAAGACATGCTGAGTAAGGTGTTGATTACGGGCTTTGAGGTCTTCGGAACTCACCAGACCAACATTTCGGAGCAGATGGTTTCACGACTATGTCGAGATGGCGAACACCTTCAACATCGAGAAGGACTCGTTCTGAGCGTGGATGAGAATGGTTCCTGCATGGTTCCGCAGATGCTCTCTACCCGACTTGAGGCAGACGAGTTGCCGGATGCAGTCGTGATGCTCGGTCTGCACGAGCGAGCGGATATAATCCATATCGAGAGACGAGCCAACAACCACGTCGCGTTTCGTATGCCCGACAACAGCGGTAGGGTTGTGGAGGGGCTGTTGATTGAAGGAGCGAGTAATTATCTCGCTTCAACCGCGCCTCTTGCCGCGCTTGAGCAACTCTGTTCGCGTGAGAAGAACGCAACAATGAGTGATGATTGCGGGTCATATGTTTGCAATGAGTCATACTTCCGTGCGCTTGACTTTCTGCACCGAGAGCGAATTTCGTCACCCTTGGTATTCGTACACCTACCCAGTGAGGATATGTTGGGGGTTGACAGAACTGAGCAAATACTGGAGAATATCATCGCAGTGATGACTTCAATCCAGTGATCCATCGTCTTTGTTGATGGTAGGTCGCCCTTTCGCATCGAACCATTCACCCGGACTTCCATCTGCTTGCATTCTCAGGTCATCACTCACGGTGCGTGGCACAGAATGCCTTCCATGATGCCAAGTTACTGACTCCAACCACTCTGCAAGACCCTCACCCTCCATCTCTACGCGAATAGAGCCGGCATTCTCTGGTTCGTCTGGCAGGCTGAAAGCGACTTTTCCAGCAGCGGCCGCTTGTAGGGAGAGGTCAAACCAGCCCGAATCACCGCGCATGTTCTGACTCATCACATCCAGCGCGGTGTCAAGAATTCGCTGCGTTTCGATTTGCTCAAGCAGCCGGTCGGGAGCACAGCCATCGCAATTGACTCGGAGAGAGACCCGTGTCACCGGGAAAGCCTCTGAATCCGGCAAGGGTGTCTCAGACACCCAATCTGGGAATAGTTTCTGCACAGCTTCGGCAACTTTCTTCGGAGAGTCCTGTGGCTGAACTCGTGTCGAAACCGACAAGCGGGGTGAATTCACTCCAGCCATCGCTGCTAACGCCACAACCGCCCCTCATTGCTTCTTCGGGCCGGTAACCTTGAGGGGGTATGACTAGGAGGCAGTGGTGGGGAAGCGGGATGGATACGCCGGCAAATGTCGTTACCGTGATACCTACTTGGCAGGAATCAGAACACATTGAACGTTGCCTGCGCAGCCTGATGCAGCAGACTCACCCCGCGCATGCACACCGTATTTTGGTGATGGATGGTGGCTCGTCTGATGGCACCGTGGAGATAGTCGAGAATCTGGCAGCCGAGTCCATGCAGGCCGACGGTCCGATAATTGAGTTGCATCACAACCCATTCCGATACGTACCGCAGGCCCGAAACCTCGCGATGGACCTAATGGGTGACGATGTGGAGTTCGTACTCGAGATGATTGGTCATGCATGGGTACCAAAACAACATCTTGAAATTCGAATCCGCAGGTTGCTGGAAATCGAAAAGCACACTGGCGATAGGCTCGGTGGACTCGGTTGTCTTGTATTGGAGAGTGACCAACCGATGGGTCAAGTGGAATCTTGGGTGGAAGCGACCCTAGCCTCCCCGCTCGGTGGTTCCGGGCAGTTTGCCCGCTTCAAGAAGGACGGTCCGACCAAGATTCCGCCATTTGTGCTATATCGACGGGATGCACTGCTGCAGGCAGGCGGATGGAATGAGGCCTTCATCACGACACAGGATAGCGAACTGAATTTGCGCATCATCCAGATGGGTCGACCGATGTGGAGAACCAAGGACACACATGTTCGTATGGCGAAGCGCAAGACAATCAACCAATGGTGGCGACTTGGCCACCGATATGGATTCTGGAGGATGAAGCATCTCATCAGTTCCCAAAGTCGGGCCCGCGTGGGGGAGTTCCTGCCATGGTTTGGGCTTGCATTGGTTCTCGGACTCGCGATTGACGGACAATCACTTTACCTTGGTCCAGTGGGAATTCCATGGGTGTTGATGCCCATTCTAGCATACCTGCTTACAATCACTGGCGTAGGGGTCAATGAAGCGTATCGGGCGAAGGATTGGTCGCTGTCCTATGGTGTCCCTCTGCTGTTATTATTGCTTCATACCTCCTTCAGTATCGGTCTATTAGATGGGCTGATTCGTAAGGGCAAGCCACCTCAAGATCGTGTTGCAGAACCCGGGGACGTCTAAGGGATGCGTTGAAATCCAAACCGCCGCTGTTTGAGGAGCATGGCGGATGGGAAGAACGAGATTTCGTCATGGTTTCTACTGGTAACACCGGTGTTGATTTTCGGTGCACTGCATCAGTTGATACCGGCCATTGGAGAGCGCCTGCTAAACAATACTCTCAGCATTGTTGTTTACTATATTGTTGCACTAATCCTCGGAATCGTTCTTTTCCGCAACGCCCGCATAGTGCGTGACCACGAGTGGTTCCGTCGCAAGAACATCAAGTCCTTGCAGAAGGCATACACTGCTGAGGACCGCGGCGTCTGGGCAAAAGCAGACCTGACGATAACGCAGATGGAGGCTGAGGCGGCTTCGGTAGAGGTTGGAGACCTATCCCGTAAAGCACTGCAGCGACTTGATGGTAGTGTAGGTGAGATGATTTCAGAGAAATCCACAGGGGAGATTGTCCGCGAGGAGGATACGGAGGAGGTTCACCTATTGCTGGATACTGAACATGTTCGTCGCTCAATGGGACGAGTGACTGGAGAGGACGAACCGGCAGAGTCCGTACAGGGTGTAACCATTGAGCAAGAGGAGCAAGACGGCGGCATCATCAGCGGGGTGCTCGACCGTGTCAAGGAATTGCAGGATGCGGCAGTGCAAGCGAGAGCAGACGAAATTTCCACCCCAGTAGCGCCAGTAGCAGCAAGCGCAACGGAACCGGAGGAGCCAGTTTCAGGATTTGCTGGCACATCCACAGAGGACGATTGGTATGCTCGCGAAGTCGCTATGGCTGGGACTACAACTGCTGCGGACGTTGCTCAAGTCGGTGGCGGGGGGAATCGTTGCAGCGCTTGTGGCGATTCAAATGCTGCCGACGAGAGTTATTGCATTCATTGCGGCAACATGCTATGATACTCACTTCACACGTCGGGTTCATAGATGAGAGGCGGCAGGCCGCGACACCGGAGGTGGGGTATTGGCAAACAAGAGGGACTACTACGAAGTCCTCGGCATCAGCAAGGCCTCTTCTGACTCTGATATCAAGCGCGCTTTCCGCTCGCAAGCACGCCGTTACCATCCGGATAAGAATCCAGATGACGATGATGCTGAACATGTGTTCAAGGAGGTACAGGAGGCTTATGCTGTTCTTTCCAACGAGGAACAGCGCCGCCAGTATGACACGTTTGGACATGACCGGCCGGGTGGTTCCCCCTTCGGTCCCTCCGGTTTTGAGGGGGTCAACATCTCTCTCGATGACCTATTCGGTGGCGGATTCGAGTCAATATTCTCGCAGATGTTCGGTGGCGGTCGTAGCCGAAGGCGTCGAGTTCGCCGAGGTTCCGATGTATTGGTTCGCCATCGAGTGACTTTGAAACAGGTTTTCGACCAAGATGAACTCGACATCAATTTGGTATTGACCGAATCCTGTGAGGAATGTGGAGGTAGTGGTGCAGCAACCCCCGAGGATGTGATGACCTGCGAGACCTGTGATGGACATGGGAGGATAACTCAACAGGCACGGGTAGGTCCATTCGTGCAGCAGGTAATCAATGACTGTCGACGATGCAGTGGATTGGGTTCTACCATCGCAAATCCCTGTAAAGCCTGCAAGGGGGAAGGCCGCGAACAGAATGAGAGAACAGTACGACTCTCCATACCTTCAGGGGCTGAGAGCGGAACCCGCCTGCGCATGCGTGGGAGAGGTGAACCAGCAAAGCGAGGTGGAGAGAGTGGCGACCTGTTCGTAGAGTTGCATGTAGACTCTCATGAGTGGTTTGAGCGAGATGGTTCAGAATTGCTGATGGCATTGCCACTTGGCTATCCGAATTTGATGCTCGGGGCTACAGTTTCACTACCCCACTTCGATGGTAAGCCGCTTGAGATCAATGTCCCAGCAGGTTCCAGACCCGGCGATACCATCAGTGTGAAGAACAGAGGTATGAATAAGCGCAGAGGACGCGGTCGTGGCTCCGTTACAGTGCTACTGAAGATGTACACACCGAGTAAGGTCAGCAAGTCGATGAAGGCTACCTTGGAGTCCTTGCAGAACGAGTTCGGTCTTGCTGCAGATGAGATTGAGGATGTAGTTCGCAAGGAAACTGACGAGCGACGTCACTGATTCACTCCTCCTCATCGTGCATCAGCAACGCTCGTGCCGGAATAGCCGCCAGAGGTACATCATCTACAAGTCCTGATAGATGTAGGTCAAGTGCCTGCGCATCACCTTCTAGACGCAGGTGTAGGAATGTGGTCGAGCCTCGCTTCAGTGTGCCTAGGAATATTTCGTCACCATCAAACAATTTGCTCGGCGACACTTCGGCGATTTTCCATTCGGGTCCTTGCGCTGCTTCAAATCGGAGTGCAGCCAACTTCCATGGTTCTTCTGAGACATGAATTCCGACTACGATGGAATCCGCCCCCATCTTCCACGCTTTGAGAGTAATAGCCTCGGTATGGTGGCTGAGCAAGGCCTCGCCCATTTCGGCCTCTATCGCAGCCCATTGCACGTCTGCAAGCATAGCCAACGCATCGATGACCAGAGATTCATCGATGTCCTGCGTTGAGAGCAGGTCCGCCAGTCGCTCCTTGAGTCGCTGTAATCTCCAGCGCTCATGACCTTGAATATCCCTATCGCTCTCAATTTTTTTCCGGTTCCATAGTACCCACGCCAGAGGGGCAAGAAGCACGAGTGCTATGATGATGTAGAAGTTGGTGAAGAGATGGGACATATCTTGCCAGTCGTTCGGGTCAGTTGGCACATTCTCCTCAGGTGTGACGTTCAGTGCTTGCATCCCAATAGAATAGGTGGCTGAAGTGGCTCCAGCGAGTTCCACTACCACGAAATGATGTCCTGGTGAAACCTCAACACCGGCTGTATCAGTTCCAGTAATCACTTCCTTTGGATACAACGTGCCATTATCATCCTCCCAACGCTGTACCTGAACCTCGACCCCCTCGGTGTTGACTGAAGCGATGAGCCGGTGTACCTCCCAACTCTCTCCGACGATGGTCACTGGATACACATCACGCGTATCGCTTCCTGACAGGTGGCCGAAGAACATCAGTTGGTTTTCTCCGAGGAACGACGCAGTTCCTCTTGGTTGGTGGGGTGAATCAACATCGAGATAGGGTTGATTCGGCCTGTCTTGACGACAGCCTTCATCCACCCCCTCCAGCGGGTCAACATACACCCACCACTGCCCTTCTCCGGTAGCAGTTACATTCACTGTCAATTCGACAACCATGTGGCATGAATCGGCTGACATGGTACGGAATGTCATCTCACTATTTCCACCACTCATCGGAACATCCTCATCAACATCCCCTGTGGCGAACCTAGCGGTTTGAGTCATTGTGAAATCCACATCACCAAGCGATTGCCACCGCACATGCATCTGTCCTCCGCCACCAACAGTGAACGAGACCTCATCTCCGCTATCGGAGCTATGCAGATGCCCACCCATCACCCCGGCAGGCGGGTCTGATGAGGGGTTACCTTCGCTGCCACCGGGCAATTCGAGACTGCTTCCGGCTTCATCCGGCTGGTCAGCGTGAGTGCTGACAGATATTTCGTAGGGTGCGAGCACATTTCCGCCAAGTGCGCTCACGAGCAGGTAAATGGGATTTTCAGGTTGTGTGCTCAGCAAGAATGGAGCCTCGACGTCATGGCCAGTAGTTGCATTCAGGTCCTCTCGCAGCAGTAGTAATTGTGCCTCACCTGCGCTCCACGCTTCGAGTCGCATAGGTTCTGACCGCTTGCTCATTCGGATTGAGTGAACTGCATTGATGAGGTCTGGCAGACGAAGCACATCGGTATCATTCACATCGGAAAGTGCACCAGTCCAACGTACTGCTAACGAGTCCACCATGCCGGGTAAATGCGCCCCGCAGTGGATATGAGTCTGGCAGCCTTGAGCAGCCATTGACCTCCATTCACTAAGATTGTCTTCTGCAGCGGGTAGTTGATCGGGCAGGTCATCAATTAGTCCCTCACCAGTCAGCCATTCTCCCGCTTGCTCCCTTGGTAGCACTGATTGGGTCCACAGAGATACAGTGTGACTCTCTGAATCGGTGCGAGAGAGGTTCAGATATGCAACCCCCTCTGCGGCAATTCCTCGAATCGATAGGTGAAATCTGCCCGAATCGTTCCAAACTGAACCAGCAGCATCAGAAAATGACAGTTCAAGATTGACACAGTCGCTTCCCATCTCGCAACTGACATCGATCCAGAATGCCCCTCCGACCAATTCGTGGCCGACAGAGAGTATTCCACCGGCGGGTAGTGAGAAGTTACCTTGCTCACCACTACTGTGATTGGCCTGTGCAGGTGGGAGTTGCAGCGGTACCAATAGCAGCAGAACCGCCAAGATAGCGACTGCTCCACGACTGTGCATGGATGGGCCTTTCAGCCACCCCCTTTAGAATCATTCAAGGCGAGTGCGTGGACCCCCCTCGACGTGGAGGAGGCTTACCTCGCTCGTACCGTGCTTGCGCGCTGGCGTCACGCACGAGTGTTCAGCATAGGAGACCGCGCCGCCCCCTCCTCTCACACGCCCGCATTGGTGGGTACTGAGACTGACCTCACTGAACTGGGAGATGTCCTATCCATAGAAATCGCTCCCCTGCTGGCAACGCACGACTCCTCGAGCCTTCCAGCCAGCATTTCAATGCGAGCGCGCGGGGCGTGGACTCCACCTTTTGGGGATGATGACATCCCAATCTGGACAGCGGAAGAAGGCCACACACTGCCGCCTTCGCTTGATGATGCGGACTCCGGCATGGGGCAGAGCACCGGCTCCTTGCTTCCAATAACTTGGCAGCGTTTGGTACACGATGCGGCCCTTAACGACCCGGATTTCACCCCGCAGGTCATCATTCTACAGGACGCTCTGCAATTGGCTGGTCACCCCGGACGGCTTGGAGAAGCACTACGGATTATTCGCGAGCGATTCCCCGGTGCATTGCTGTGGGCAGTGGGTATCGGTGGACCTGACAACGCCGCAATACTCGCTTGGTTTGGAGTGGACCTATTCGACCTCGCTCGCTCAAGGCAGGCTTCGGCGCGCGGACTACTGCTGACAAACGAAGGTCCGCGCAATATCTCAGAGGATTTGGGTGAGTCGAGTGATTTGGCGGCTCAGGTCGCAGAGT
>CAUZSM010000046.1:0-12716 GCA_963582685.1 Candidatus Thalassarchaeaceae archaeon
GTCCTTGAGGTGGCTGTAGCACCTGTAGTTCTTGGCCTAGGAATTGACTACAGTATCCACCTACAGAGGAGATATGACTCATTCAGGTCTCAAGGCATGTCTTCAGCCGATGCATGGTTAAGCGGATTCGATAAACTGCGAGTTGCATTGTTGTTGGCAGTTGTCACGACCATTGCTGCTTTCCTCGCTAACGTCGTCTCACCTCTACCACCACTACGCACCTTCGGATTCGCTCTCGCTCTCGGGGTTTTCTCCGCCTTCGTCAGTTCAACAGTCTTGGTAGGTGCGCTGCATGTAGTGATGGAGAGGGCGCCAGACATTTCACCCAAGAGAGTGAAATGGGCACAATTGGGTGGTTTTCCTGATGCGATGGTATCCTTTGAGAGAAGGCATCAGGCCAAGGTCTTCGGAGTGGTTGCTCTGCTTACTGTCGGCTCGATTATCGTGGCTGCGACGAATTTGGAGACCGAGTTCAACCTCACCCATTTCCTCGATGAGGATATGGAGGTCATGCAGGCTAGAGACCAGTTGTACGAATCCTATGAGGCGGCGGCGTGGAAGCCAGTCTACATTCTAGCAGAACCCGAGTCAGGAAATACTCACATTGAAGATACTGCATATTTCCTCGAATCTTTACGTTTAATGGATACGTGGATTAGTTCGACCGACGGTGTGGTCTCACCACATCGATCCGGGCAATCCTATCCTGTCTATGATGGACCCTACCCCATTCTATTCGATGCTGTCGAGGGGGACCAAGCATTCGGTGACTCCTACAATTTGTCCATCTTTGATGGAGATTTGGTAAGCGATTCAGATTATCAGGCGGGTCAAGCGGCTCAGGCCTTGTTTTCGCTCTCTAACAATCAGTCTGTATCGAATCCATTGTCAGGGACGACTTGGTCGGAGAGAGTTGCTGATGTCATCGCCTTCAACAATGTCGCTGGAGAGGAAAGAATACTCTACATTCGGATGGAGATTTTCGTTGAAGCCGACTCTTCGGCTGAAAGCAGTCTTGTACTCAGTGGTATCAGAGGTGTTGCTGACAAGACTGAGAATCTTCCCGGAGTAAATGCTGAGATGCATGTCGCCGGAGATCTCGTACGACTTGAGGCAGTGCTCGACGGGCTATCTGAGTCACAATTGCAATCCACTCTCATCAGTTTGGCAGTTTGCTTCACCGTGCTACTAGCACTGACTCGAAAGATAGGGCCAGCACTGCTGGTTGTGCTTCCGGTTGCCTTGGCAGCAGCTTGGGTTGTGGGTGCGATGGCAACCTTGTCGCTGAACTGGAATGTCCTGACTGTGATGGTGACCGCTTTGACAATCGGCCTTGGTATTGACTATTCCATTCACGTCTGGAGAGGATTTGAGGAAATGCGAAAAGACGAAGAGGACATTTGGGAGGGTATGCGGGAGATGTTTGCCTCCACTGGAGTCGCCCTATTGCTTTCTGCCGGCACTACCATTTGTGGGTTCGCTGTGCTGCTATTATCCAGAATGCCAGTCGTGCAAGACTTCGGTGTTGTGACTGCAATCACCGTTTTCTTCTCGCTGCTGCTTGCAATTGTGTTGCTGCCAGTCTTGCTTGCTGCAAATGCGCAGGGTGCTCGCAACGGCAACAAATTGTGATTATTCACCCAAGTAATTGCACCAGCGGTCCAACTTGCAAATCCTGCTCCCGCGCCACCAGTAAAATGCACATCCACAGCGTGATTGGCCCCAAGGCCCGGCGCTTGCGCTGTGCCCGCCTCAGAACCTCCTTCTTCGCTAGCCCACTGGAAGAGGTGACTTGGCTCAACAATGATTCGATTCCAGCAGCAGCGGGGTCTATCGGGGCCTTCACGGTGGTTTCAGGTTGCGCCGCAGGTGCCTCCTGTGTAGCGGGGGAAGCCTGTTGGATTTCTGGCACTGCCTTTGATTCGGTGGCGGGTGATTCGCGAGGGCATGGTGGTGGGTCGCGCAGCGTCCTCATCAGGGGCATCCAACCGAATGTGTGCTCTGCACCCTCAAGATTGATTCCCGGCAGAAGACCTCCATCTGCAGCAACAAGCCAATCGGTTTGTAACAATGAGTCTCGAACCCGCCTAGCGGTTTCGATGTCAAACCAACCCATGTCGTATGCCCAGATTCTTGGAATCGCATCTGCATCGATAGCCCCCGCTCCTTGAGCCGCCCAAGTATGGGCCAATAAAGTCACAATGTCAGGGGCGACTTTCTGTGCGTCCGTCATTTCGACCAGCCCTGTAGCAGTTCGTCCCCACTCAGCAGCCAAGCATGCGGCAAATCAGGGTCCTTGAGCAATTCCACTTCTCGACCCTCATCGGGTGCCAACAGCCAACGCCAGTGTTTCTTCTCGGCGGATGGCAAGGCCTTCCAGAATGCAGTCATTCGACCCTTGGCAGTAGACATCACCCAGATTTCTTTCGGGCCACTCCTGCGTAACTCCTTCAGTCTTGGCAATAATGAATCAGCGACCCAGAAAGGGGTTGGTTCACTTGAATCAGGGATTGTCATCCGTAGTGCAACATGGGGGGAATATGCGAAGGCCAACTCAATCTCCTTCTTAGGAGCCATGTAGTCTATAGCCACTTTATCCGCACCCATGACCAGTAGATCAATCAACACACGATGCTTATCTGAATGTGCATCGATGAACACCTTACCCGCGTTATCGGTCAGTTGCCGGACACTGCGTGTCGGAATCACTTCGCCCACTCCGCGTAACTCCACGGCGATGTCGATGTTCGATAGGCGGGGGTCATCTAGTCCGTAGCCTCCGGGAATCAACTGCTCTCCTGCGAGTACGAAGCGTGGCAGACGCCTGCTCATGACCCATTGGCCGAGGTCAAAGTGCATGAATCTCTCGTTTCCATTTCAGCACGCCAATGAAGAAAGGTCATGACTGTATGCCACCTGCGCCCCGCCGCAGCAATTAGGAAAACTGAGGTTTCAAGTAAGTCGGACGGCAGGAGAGTGGGAGCATGAACAGAGATTACATCGCTCGAGACCCGAGGACTGGGAAGCCACTAACAACCCGCAGAAGGAAAATTACTGCAGTCAACCTTGCATACACTCCCGGAGACGGCGCATGGGACGCCATACCTCTCGACCGCATACTACCGCTCGCCAGTGGCGAGATCGAAGCAATCGAGGTGATTTGGAAGGATAGTCCCAAACTACTCTCTCGTTCCGATGGCATTCGTGCATTGCCAAGGATTCGAGGTGGCAGGAGCGAGGGGGCTCATGCGGCTCTGGACTTGGCTCTGCTAGACATCGACCCGCGCTTGCGCATTGCGGGTTTAGCGAGCCTCCCATTCTGCGCTTTGCAGCAAACTGAGCACGTTTTCGACCATCTGCATGAATTGCTCGATGATATCGATGGTGGCGTACGAAATGCCGCTGCGAAATGTCTTGTGATAGTTGCACCCGTTTTCCCATCGGCAACAGAAGATACTCTTCGGCGCGAACTTCGATTAGATGACCAGAGAAGGAATACTGCCTTTGAGGCGTTGAAGGCGGTTTCTGGTACTTGGCCCGAAGTTGCTGAACTTCATATCGACGAACTCATCAGAGAGGAAGACGATGATTTGCGTGCGCGCGCGGCAGAGATTCTCCCCCGGCTGACTAAGCACCACTCTGCTACACTTTGGGATCTAATTGGATGGTGCCTTCAAGACGAAAATGTGGCTGTGCGTCGACACGCTGCTCGCTCACTAGCACCTTTGGCTACCCACGCGCCGAAGGTTGCACAGATTGCTCTGGAATTTGCCCTATTTGATGAGGACACCCGAGTGCGAAATCACGCTCTACGGGCTTTCAAGAAGTTGGACCCACATTCATTCCAGATGCGTGCCATCATCAACGACGGCTCAAAGCACAGCGACCCGGGTGTCAGAACGGCTTGTATCAATATGATTCCAGTGATAATGACCGAAGCGGAGGCACGCGATATGGCCAATACACTGCTCCCGCAGGAAACCGATGCCAAGATTATCAAAATCCTGCAGGATCTGATGAAAGACGAATCGCTGGAAGGTACCGAGGCCGAGAAGAACAAGTATCTCGCTCCTGCTGAAAAAATCATTCCGGAGGAAGGTAGCCTCTCTATGCCTCCACCTGGGGCATTCGATGCAGTAAAATCTCTCGCTGAGGGGGAAAATGCGGAAGGAGGAAAGGGTGTCGAAACTACTGCTGTCGGTCAGAAGCCGGACCCAGTCAGGCGCCCGACACAGGACGAGATTTACTATGGTGATGACGAATTCGAGGACGAATTCGAGGACGACTCCGAGGATGACTCCGAGGATGACTCCAAGGACAGTCGTGAGCCGCAATCCACCCCATAGTGGAGCGTCACGGTTAAAGAGGGGCGTCAGGTCGCCCGCTTCTGAGGAATCAAGATGTCTGACGAGGAGCCTGTCGATTCAAAGCGGGAGAGCTTCAACCGCTTGTGGGAAGGAATCACACCCAAGGGCGTTAGCCGCACCAAGTCTCTCAAATTCCGCCAGTATATTCGGGAACACGTCCGCCAGACCGGTCGCCCTCTCACTCGAGATAATTGTGAGAAGTACTGGATGGGAGAACTACAGAAGGAGATGAAGGACGCCGAGACCTTCTGAGTTGGCAACAATGTCTAGCAGTTCTATCACTACAGTCCGATTTGAGGACTGGGATCTCGATTCTGATATCGCTGATGCTATCGCCGCGAGGGGTTGGGAATTTACCACCCCAATTCAGGCTGATGCAGTGCCATCTGCGCGTAGCGGCAAGGATATTATCGGCCAAGCACGCACCGGTTCAGGAAAGACTGTCGCCTTTGGTATCCCGATTATCGAAAAGGTCGATGCCGATGGAATAACTCAGGCCCTGATTCTATGCCCTACACGGGAACTAGCCACTCAAGTCTCTGAGGAGTTGTCGTGGCTACAGGGTAACCGTGGTCTGAAGATTGTCACCGTTTACGGTGGAACTGACCTTGAAAAGCAGGCAAAGATTCTTGATTCCGGGTGCGACATCATCGTAGGAACCCCCGGCCGCGTCATCGACATGAGCAAGCGCGGACACATCAATCTGGCCTCAATCGAGAGGTTTGCACTAGATGAGGCAGACCGGATGCTCGATATGGGTTTCTTCCCAGACATCCTTTGGGTGCTGGAGAGGCTGGACAGTCGGAAACAGACCCTGTTGTTTTCTGCGACATTCCCGGCTGAGGTTCTCGAGGCGGTCACCGAATTCATCCCTGAAGCTGAGTACGTGATGAATGACGACTTAGACGTCGAGGTACCTGAGATTGACCAGTATATGGTCAGAGTTGGTCGTGCGAACAAACTCTGGGTGCTCGGCAGATTACTTCTACAGATGGATAGTGATGACCAAATGCTTGTCTTTTGCAACACCAAGCGTATGGTGGACCTTTTGGTAGAACGTTTGGACAGGCACAGATTCTCTGCAACCGGCATGCATGGCGATATGGCGCAGAATAAGCGTGAGCGTATCATCTCTGACTTCCGTGACCGCAAGGCCCGAATCGTGGTTGCAACCGACGTCGCAGCACGTGGTTTGGATGTGGACGGCGTGACCCATGTGATCAATTACGACATACCCTCTGATTCTGAATCCTACGTCCACCGCATTGGCCGAACTGGCAGAATGGGCAGGAAGGGTGAGGCATGGTCATTCGTCGCCGGCGAGGATGGACCCCAGATGTCCAAAATCATCTCCACATGGAACATGGATGTTGCCGAGGTAGATGCCCCAGCACTCCCCGATGGGGTTGGCCGTGACCCGGTGCGAAAGCAGCAGGATTGGGGAGAGGTTGCTGACGTGTTTGGCATGGTACCGATTCGGCTATCAGGAGCCAGTGGCAGTAAGTTAGCTATCCATGAGTGGGTCGCGAAGCAATCTAGAGTCCCTGATATCGCAATAGGTGAGATTCACAGCGATTCAGATGGTTCTACAGTTGAGATTCACCGTGAGAAGGCCCAGTATGTACTCGATGCGCTGGGTGGAAAGGAATTCGAGGGGGCCGAGGTGTCGGCCTCCCTTGTCGATTGAATCTACTCCTCTTCATTACTCTCGCTTATTCCAATATCACCCATGACAACAGAGTCTTGGATAATTATGGTCTGAGTGATGCTCTGCCCATCAGAAGCGTCTGATTTATCATCAGAAGAGGAGATGCTTTGCCCCTCTGGGGCTTCTTTTTCTGGAATGGTGATGATTGCCAACCCAGCAAATATTCCTGCGAACAGCCACGCCCGCATAGAGCGGCCCGCCACCTCATCCCAACGAGCCATTTCGTAGTAGCAACTCTGGTTGTCGCTGTCTCGCCAGCCATCATCTCCCCACTCGCAATCTTCACTCATCGCCTTCAACATCTGATTTTCATCGTTCATCGCGTAAGCCCATGTTGCCCAAGAAGCCAGCAGCAGGCAGATAATCAGCACAATCACTGAGCCGGTGGGAAGGCTCTCTCTGAGTCTGATTCTGCGAAGGCTTCCCAACTCTGAAAGGTCGACTCTGGTGCTACCGATTCTGCCAGATGACTTCAGCCAGACAAACCAACCCAGCCAGATGCCGACGAGCATTAGCAGGAATCCATGGGTGAGGATGAGGTTGTGAAATGTGTTCATCGGTGCTTCACAGCCGATTTGACCCGGTCGCAATTCACAGCCAGAAACCGCGAATGGATATAGCAAAAGCAGTCGGACGAGGTTGATGCATTGAACTATACCCACCATTGCTGCAATCGACCTGATTCGCAGATTCCTATCAACTCCAGGCGTGAGCAGCATCAGTGTTCCAAGGAATACGATTTCGTGGATTGCAATGCACTCATCGGAGACATAAGTGCGAACGAGCCCCTGCTCGAAAGTTGGATTGTTCAATTGCACCCCAGTGAATGCACCTGTCGTGTGGGTGAACATCTCGGCAGAGCCAGGCCAAATCACGTTTGAGAGCCAAGTCCATAGATGTGCAACTGTAACCTGAAGCGGTTCCATCGAGTTACTGGTATCAGTCGCCCACCAATACACCAATTCAATGAAAACCAACGCTAATGGTATTCGCAAAAACGCCCATGCTTGACCTAGAATCTCGTCGCCACTAGACGGCTTCGCAACTGCGCCCGGTGAATCGCCCACAAATGCTTCACGACCTCTCACGCTTCAATCTCTCTGCCGTGAAGATACAGCACGAGCCGGCTTGCGCCGTGTTGAAAAGTATCGAGCCGTCCGAAGGGCCGGAGGCGAACACACTTGTCCACCCTCATTACCACTCGCACGCTCGATGTTCTGGGCTTTCATTGCCCGGTTCCGGTACACGAATCGAAGCGCTGCCTGTTGGAGATGAAACCGGGCGAAGCGCTTCTTGTGATGGCTGATGACCCTGAAACACTGGAGGATATCCCGATGATGTGCAATCGATACGGGTGGGACTTGATTTCAACAAATGAGGAGGCTGGTGAATACCACTACCTAATCCACCTGCCCTTGGAGGTGAGCCAGTGACTTCGGAGCGCCCTGTGGAACTTGTCGAGAAGGAGCGTGTTCCAGCGGATGCTAAGTTACCAACTAGGCACGGCCTGTTCAGAATCCGTGTTTTCCATGACGATATTACCGGACTAGACCACGTGGCCTTGACGCGCGGAGACATGTCAGGTCCCGACCCGGTTCTTGTGAGGCTTCACTCAGAATGCCTGACTGGAGACGCATTGGGTAGCAAGCGATGCGATTGCGGGCCCCAACTCGGTGCTGCTCTGAAGGCAATTGATGAGCACGGTTGGGGGTGCTTGCTTTACCTCAGGCAGGAAGGTAGAGGCATTGGACTTCATGCAAAGATTCAGGCATACAACTTGCAGGATAAGGGTGCGGATACATTGGATGCGAACCTGATGCTTGGGCTGCCTGCTGATGCGCGTGACTACCGCATTGCGGCAGAGATGCTGACAGGTGTCGGCATCTCACGAGTCTGTTTGCTGACAAATAACCCCGACAAGGTTGCGCAACTGGATACTCTTGGCATCGATGTAGTGGAAATGATGCCACTTGTAGTAGGTGTGGATGATGCCAATCGAAGATATCTTGAGACCAAGGCGGAGAGAATGGGACACAACATCCCAGCAGACCGGTTAAATGGCGACTGAAAGCCAATTACAACACCTATGCTATCCGCCATGTTGCGTTGATGGGGCCGCGACCGGGAGTTGAACCCGGGTTGGCAGAACCACAATCTGCCGTCCTAACCACTAGACCACCGCGGCCATAGTGCGAACCGGCCGACCTTAAGCCGCTTTATCAACCGAACGGGCAATGATGAGGCGAATTGGCAATGGATGCGGGCACCCGACGAGTTCAAGGGGCTGCGCCACCGCCAAAGCCGCATGACAACGGTCTCCTCAGCACGGCTCTCTGCAATAGTGCTAGGATTTCTTCTCCTAGCGATGCCATTCGCCGCAGTTAGCGCCGACACGGTAATTCGCGCCGACCCAGTCGACCTTCTTCCCGCTGGAGATTTCTCAGATGATGCTGAATGGACGTTGACAACCAAATCAGGCTACACAGAAAACCCCGCTGATTACACTGTGGCGATGATTGCGGACGGACACCTGTCTTTCACCCATGCAAGGCCGCAGAATTCTGACGATACCACCGTCTGGTCGGAATACTCGGCGACTGAAAGCAACGCTTCCGTGGGTGAGCCTGACGGGGGGTACACATGGAGCAAGGGGCCAAACATCACCGTTAGCGATTTCGACCTGTCTGCTGTTTCAGATAACTCGCTACTCAATGTCACACTGACTCTCTCATTCAAAATTCCTGATTCGCTGCAGCAGGACAGTGTTCGAATCATAGTCATCACTGGAGGACAGCACCTGCTGGTCAAGGAGTATTCACACACTTTCGGTGAGGTTGATTACATGTCTGGTAATTCGCTGCAACTCTCATTGGACAATGAGGCAACATGGGACTGGGCATCTCTCGCAGCGCTGCAAGTGACTGTCGACTATGTATCGGTTGGAGAATTCGATGATACGGAAGTCGATGTAGATGCGATCGGCCTCAAAGTGCGACATACACAACCCTGGTTTTCCTTTGAGACTGCTAAGGCGGAGCACAGCGTTATTGTCGAGGATAGCCCAATCATCAATCTAGACCTGAGTCAAGGCAGCCACTCCGCTGAAATCACACTCGCTCCATGTGGACTCGATGCGGGTTCAGGTTCCACCCCAGGAACTTGGACAAGTGCGGCAATCTCGTTGCCGCACAATCAGTCGTGGGGGCGATTCCACCAGACCAACGATGGCAACGTGACTTGGAAGTTGGAGACATCGGATGACCTAGCGACATGGATTGACGTTGGTTCTCTTGTCGAGGAAACTCTGCTGCCAGATTCCCCACACCTCCGCTTTGTCGCAACCGTGTGGGATCGATGCCTCTCCTCGGTGTGGGTTGATATCAACGACCCCACTGTAACGGTGACCGGCACCATCAGTGGCGCGGTTGACGGCTTGATTCAGAGTCTAAGCACAGTCCGAGTGGCAATGAACGGAGTGCTGCTTGGCGAGGTACCGGTCAGCCCCGGCCCATTTTCCATCACCGCACCAGTAGGGGTGGTCCTACCGATGGATGGAGGTGACATAGACATCGGGGTATCTGTGAGATTCCAATGGTCGAACGCCGGTGAGCCTGAATCGACAGTGGTAGTGGTTGACCAGATAGTGCTGACTGGCGGATATGTGGTTGACTGGGATCTCGACCCAGTCTGTGAAGTGCCGGGCTCGATGACTTTCATCGAAGATGGTGGAGGTATACTACATCCGTTCCTGAGCACCTGCTCGGACGGCCTCACGGACAATAGTGACCTCATTGTGGTCGCTAGCAGTAGTGACACCTCTGTGCTGAGTGCGGAAATGGTTGATTCTGCTATTCGCCTTCAACCGATGCCCGACGCCTCTGGTACTGCTGAAGTCACCATCACTGTTAGTGATGAGCGAGGTAATATTTGGACGGACACATTCTCAATCTCGATTAGTCCGGTAGATGATTCACCAGTATTCGATCCTCTCCCCGTCGATGTCACTGTCGAGGTTGGACAGACCCTGAGCCTTGCTCTTTCATACTCAGACGTCGACACTGCGGACCACGCACTGATGCTTTCTACAGACCGCTCATGGGCTACTTTTGCCTCAGGGCAACTACTGCTATCTCCTGTTGATGTAGGAGAGCAAACTGTGACCGTGACAATATCAGATGGGATGTCAAGCGTCTCACATACTGTACGTGTCGATGCTACAGCAGACGCCGACCTCTTTGTTGAGAGTGTGATAATCAGAGATACTTCGTTGGTGGATGATGTGATTGAGGACGGCGACCTCGCAGAAATCGAGGTATTCGTGCGCAATATTGGCAGAGCAACAGCGCAGCCTGTCAATATCCGTTGCGAAGTCGACGGGGATTTAGTTGGCTCCGCCGCCATAGCCGTCGTCACACCCGGTGCGCTTGCCTCGGGCATATGCCAGTGGCTGGTAACAACGGGCGGAGCTCGAAATGTCACCATCAGTGTGGAGATTGACAGGCAAGGAGCTATCGATGAAACTTCGGAGGAGAACAACATCTGGGTTGGTGAGTTGTATGTCGCCAGCGGAGAACCAGCTCCTTCAGAGGGCGAACAAGAACAATCACCGAGTAGTGGTGGATTCAGTCCAATTGTGATGTGGGGCCTTCTGCTTGTCGTCATCGTAGCAGGCATCGTCCTACTGCAACTTGCTCCGGGCCGTATTCGTCGAGTTCAGTAGCGGAAATCAGCCTCCGAATAGGCCCGTATGGCTGATAATCCGAAAAAGCGCCTCAATGGTTATACCATGCAGTCGCCACTTCAGCTTACTCTCGCATTGACCGCTGCTGTGGTCAGGGGGTGAGAGTGGGGTGGAAACACATGACGAAGTTGAAGATAAGACTCGAGACAGAAGTCTGGGTATATGAGGAATACGAGCAGGCATGAGTGCGTTCTATAGGTCGCCAATCGCGGTGACCTGAGCATTCAGGACTTGCCCCAAGTTTTTGGGTATGCCTCAGGATTAAGGAAAACTGCTGATGCCTTTGCTGCCTCTCCGGTCTTACTTTCTGCAATCTCCTCAGATGAGCAAACCATTGTTGCTGTGGCAACTATTTCCCCTTTCAAGGTGAAAATCGCCACCGTATCTCCCGCTGCTAGTCCAGAATCTAACGAGGCTATTCCCGGGCGCAGCAATGGTGCGCCATGCGCCATTGCTGCAGCACCTCCATCCTTGACTACGATTGATGGCATGTCTTTGACAAGCGATTCCACCGGCGTGAGAATCCGTCTTAGTGCGACCTCCTCACCATGTTCTCGCCACAGCCAGAATGCATCTGCAATTTCCTGAAGGCTGACCGAATTATCCTCGGTGAATCGGCCCGACCTGCTTCTGCGCAATTCCTTGAGTACCACCGGATTGCCCAGTAACAGTCCAATGTCCCTAGCCATGGTTCGGATGTAAGTTCCAGATTCACAAGTGACCGCGACTACAGCATCTCGACCCGAAATGTCGAGGACATAAGCACTCGATACCTTTCTACTGCGAACTTGAATCTTAACAGCGGATTCCTTTGGCGGAACGTTGTATACTTCACCGATCTGTGTTGAGAGTGCCTCAGCAAATGCCTCACTATCAATATCCTCAGAAGACCTGAACACGCAGATGTACTGTTTGTCGTGGGCTAGGACCTTGCTGGTAAGCCGCATCGCCTGGCCAGCAAGAAGTACGATGACACCAGTTGCGAATGGGTCCAAAGTTCCACCATGCCCCAACTTGTCAATACCGAGAATGTCGCGGGCCCATGCTGAGGCCTGATGACTGCTCGGTCCCGCTGGCTTGTCCATCACTAGATAGCAACTGCTCAGCAGTTCATCGATTGAGCGCTGCGAAGGAGGTGAACCGTGCTTGTCTGAGGTCTTTGCCTCTGCGTCCAAAATTATCCGTGGCATCATTGCAACCCCAAAGCATCGAGAGTGAGTTCCAGAACCTGTTGCGGTGTGAGGTTGTCGGATTCTATTACTAGTGAGTAAGGTGTCAAGTCAGACATATCGATGTCGTACAGCCTCTGGTAGCGAGCATTGTCCGCTTCCATGCGCTCTCGCCCCTTCGCTTGTTGAGTCGCCACATCACCACCTTCCCTCCCGTAGAGACGGCGTGCCCGTTCCTGTTCGTTGACCTCCAGCCATATTCGAACCGATTCGGTGTCGGCTCGGTATGCCCACCATCCAGCCAATCGACTCTCGACAATCTCGGGGCCGTTTGGATCGGTGATGCGGCTCTGTAGAATTTCGTCGAGCATTCTGTCGACCGACTCGTCCTCAAGACAGAGCCTACTGAATTCCTCCAACTCTATTTCGCGTCTAGTGGCCTCCTCGCGGAAAATGTCCCCGCCATTCAGGCGATTCCAACCAGTCTTCTGTGCAACAGCAGTTGTTAGAGTACTAGTGCCCGAGCCCGGATGGCCGCTCACCGTGATGCGGGCCAAACTCAGCGCCTCCACTCCTCTCTGCACATAACGCATCTGAGTCGGCCAGAGGCAGCGCGTTCTACCGAGTTTGAATCACATGTGGGGCAGGTTTCCCCGACCATAACAGCCGCTTTGGTGGTGCCAGAGAACAAATCAGGTGCGGCCGCCTCGACTTTTTGCTTGCCGCCTCGT
>CAUZSM010000047.1:0-12261 GCA_963582685.1 Candidatus Thalassarchaeaceae archaeon
CCAGACCACCGTGATTGCGCCAACGGGAACCATTGGTCTAGTTATGGCAGCGGATACAACCGGGGTCGAGCCGCAATTCTCTCTAGTTCAATACAAGACTCTTGCAGGCGGCGGAAGTCTGCGCATAATCAACCATGGTGTGCCAAATGCGCTCAAGAGATTAGGATACTCCAGTGCACAAACTCAAGAAATTGTTGATCATGTTATGGGCACTGGTTCTCTTGAAAGATGTGAAACTGTTTCGATGCAGACCCTAACTGAATTAGGATTCTCAGAGGAAGAATTTGCTAAGATCGAATCTTCGGTTGAATCTGTCTTTGAGCTTCGATCCCTTTTCGCACCCAACGTTTTGGGTGAAGAATTTTGTAAGGAAACACTTGGAATGTCAGAGGAAGATTGTGTAAGTGCTAACCGGTCCCATTATGCATTCAATGCCCTCAGTCATCTCGGCTTCAGCGAGGCTGATATTGAAACGGCAAACCAACATGTGTTTGGCCACCTCTGTATCGAAGATGCACCACATCTCAAATCTGAGCACCTCGCAGTTTTTGATTGCGCAACACCGGGTGGAAAAAATGGTGTGCGGTGCATTGATTGGCCCGCACACGTCACTATGATGGCAGCCGCCCAACCGTTCATTTCTGGCGCAATCTCGAAGACAATCAATATGCCATCAAATGCAAGTATCGAGGATGTTCGTGAGGCCTACAACCTCTCCCACACCACGATGAACAAATCCTGTGCAGTTTATCGGGATGGTAGTAAACTATCCCAGCCGCTGATGAATAATCTAGTTGATATGCCTGCTATGGAAGAAGATGTGGAGGAGGAAGAGGAGGCAGTAATCACTGTTCGAAAGGCAGTGAAGGAAGTTGTCGAGGTGCTGCCGCTGCCACCTGAAAAGGCTGAGCCGATTGCTGAAGCCTTCGTCCATAGTTACCTCGCAACCCGGAAACCGCTTCCAGCCGTTCGAGCTTCTCAAACTATCAAGGCGAGTGTAGGTGGTCACACAGTCTATCTTACATCGAGCAAGTATGGCGACGGTCGTCTTGGAGAAATCATGATTACAACTTCTAAGGAAGGTGCGGCATGGAGGAGTTTGCTCAACCAGTTTGCCATTGCGGTTAGTATTGGTTTACAATATGGTGTGCCGCTAGATGCCTTCGTGAAATCATTCACTTTCCAAAAGTTTGAGCCGAGTGGAATGGTTCTTGGAGGAAGTAACCGAGTGAAGATGGCCACCAGCATTGTGGACTACATTTTCCGCGAACTCGCAATCGACTACCTCGGGCGCAATGACCTCGCTCATGTATCTGATGAGGACCTTGAGACCACTTCGATAAGTCGCCCTGAAATTACCGATGATGGGGTCGCCAGAATTCAGGGTGGGGACAAACGCGATGTCCAGCTCACCTTGGATGTAGAACCAGAGGCGGAAATGCGTCAGGCTGCGCGCGAGCACGGTTTCACTGGAGATATATGCGAAGGGTGTGGTAGTAGTCAAATGGTTCGTAATGGTACCTGCTTGAAATGCAACGAATGTGGCTCAACCACCGGCTGCTCTTGATTCAGGTCAGCCTTGTACTGATGATGGGTGAGGAATCAACGCAGATGCTGGATGGTCAGTAATGAATCGCGCGGTAAGTGTGGCCATTCCTGGATCGCGCATCCTGTGCATTCTATACAAACCGTCACCACTCGCTGGCGCGAATACTCCATCTTCTATTCCAGCGCCATGAGCTAATCTTGTCAAAGCGATTTTCGATGCACGAATTACATTCGCGGTAATGGTCACGCCCATCTGCTCTGTAGGGTCAATACCCAAATATCTGCCAATAATTCCTTGTCGGGTGCCACCGGCATGCATGGAAATCATTCCTAAAAGGATGAATTGGTCACGCTTTGCAGCATCCCAGCGTCGGTGGTCACCGCTGAAGCGCTCACCCAATGTCTCTAGCCAGTCTCTCCTTTCACCCTTGAAACGCGATGGTCGCAATTGACCTGCCTCATCTTCATTGATAGATGCACGTTCTGACAAATTGAATACTTCAGAGAACTCTGCTGCTCTCCAATCATTGTTGAGCCATGCCTCCAACCGTGCCGTGACAAATGGGTCATTTCCGATGGTGCGATAGATACCCTGCCGAAGCAGGTCAGGAGCTAGGGCAGAGAAGGAAGGTGGGTCAGCAATACTCCAATGCGCGAAGGCTTCGACCATTCTTTGCTCCTTGGTAGAAGAGGATGCGCGCCGCGCCTTCATGTCGGCCTCCACTGTTTCTTCATCTTTAATTACATCTTTAGCCATATCAAGAATAACTCTTGTTCCTGACCTTTATTGAACACTCCATTATGTGCTCGCGCGTATTGGCCCCGGGTACACCGTTCTCAAACGGTGAAAATGCATCAATATCTGATTTTATGGAGTTTATAATCAGTCAGTGGTTGTAAAACCAATGTAACATCATATATGGGGGATATTTTTGACGGAATTGATTATTGAATCAGATGACAAAGAAAAAGATGAAAATGGTGAACTGCGAACCGAAAAAGGAATACTTAACCAGGCGGAATATAGAATAAAATTGTGTAACGCCGACGTGAAAAATGAGAAAGATATTCTTCGCGTTCGGATGAATAGCAGGTTTGGACCTCTGCAATGCATTGCACATGCACGCGAAGACGCGGGTCAATTTGCATTTTACAGTCGGTTTCCGTCATATGTTGACATAGAACACAGACCTGAGATGCTAAATCTCCTTTCTAGAATCAACTACCGTTTGATGATTGGAAACTTCGAAATGGACCCAAGCGATGGGGAATTAAATTTCAAAACTAGTTTGGATCTTGCTGGGGCTAACTACGATGGAAAATTATTTGACAACTGCATGAATAAAAATATCGAGACCATGCAGCGTTGGATGTCGGCCATCTATTCGGTGAACAGTGGTGAGTTGGACTCAATCGATGCGATGGAGACCGTACTTTCCAAAGATGCAATGGTCGCTGTGTGACTAAAAGAATGTTAGCAACTTTCCTGGCGCCATTGTATCAGGTTGCGAACAACCTGCTCGATATCCAGTGGCTCGTCATCTGGTGCTAGTTGGTGTGCGTCAATCGCTACGCGTAGCGCATCGACCAACTCCTCGTCTGCAGCCTCGCCCGTAATGGCATGTATGAAATCAGTAAGAGAGATGCCGGCCCCACTGGCGATGGCACGTTCAATGCGCTCACGCTCCTCATCATCGTGAGGGGTGCGTACTGCAGTCATCAGGCGTCCTCCAGCCAAGGATTGTCAAACAGTTCGTACTCACGTATTGCCTCGTTGGTCCACCGTGAAAGAGGGCCTTCGACGGCCAGCCTCACCTCTCCTTCCTCTGGAGGGGTGTCTCCACGGTTGACTGCCTGCATGTAGTGGTCCAAGCCGAGTACGTATGCGCACTCAAGCATCGGCGTAACTGTAGCAAGTGTGTGAGTGTCTGTGGCCGACCAGTAGGCAGTCAGTGGGTGGGTGTGAACCCATAGTCGGAAAGGCAACAATGCACCACTAGGTGGTGACAGCCGTACCATTCCAGGTCTGCCGATATCTACCCATACGCTGTTTTCAGCGTCGAATAGTAGGCTGATTTCTAGGCCCATCGCATACGAAATATCGTACACGTCTTCCCAGTGATCGGCCAAGCCAAGCGCGGCGAGGCTCTCCACTACCTCGGGAGCAGTGAAACGCCGTTCGACAAGCGCTCTTCGTACATCGTCGAATGGATGCAACAGCGGCTCCACCGCCTCCTTGGGCAGCGGTTGTGGTTGGCTACGGGCAGCCGCTATCTTGCGTAACAGGCCCTTGCGCCGTGGTTCTTCTTGCTTCACTCTTCTTCCTCCTGTGGGTTTGGCATCGCCATCTCGCCGATTGATGGCCAGAACATGCGCGCGGGTGGAGTCTGTGTGGGCTCTCCCAATTGCTTGCGCACCCATTGCAAACACCACTCAGCGCCGTGAGCAGCTGCGAAGGCAAAACCATATTGGATATTGCCAGATTCAATCGCTCCAGGTAACTGACATGATTGGGCACCATTCTGCTTTGGTAGTAGGTCGATGGATGCGGGGTCGGTGAGGTAGTCAAGAGCGATGTAGCCACCACCGCGGCACCGAAGGTCAAGCCACGTCTTCGCTTCCTTATGGACGAGTTCGCGCGGCTCGGGGCGGTCGACAGCGATGACGACCAAGTCAAACGGTGAGAGGTCGAAGCCCTCTCGGAAGTTCTTGCGGATTGGGAAGAATGTAACGCCGTGTTTGATTACGCCTGCTGCTATTGGGTCCTGAATGGCAGCGAACACTTTGGAACGACCGACTTCAGTTTGCCTGTATGGTTGGTGCGGCAGGTTGCGCTGCTCAACGAGGTCTGCGTCCATTAGGTGGATGTGAACACCGCCAACCTGCTTGGCCAGGCCTCCAAAAGCGAGGGCCCGGCTTAGTTGGGCGATACATTGGCTACCGATGCCTCCTGCACCGATGAAGAGAAAGTTCAGTGGTTTATTTTGCTTAGTCATGGTCATACCTTCATTGTCATTTACACGGGGGTATTTGAGGCCGACGATTCACACGCCGGTTTGGCGACCCCGTCCACCCAGCGGGTGGACAGGGCCTGTAATCGAGGGTGGCCGGTCTTCCGGCGGTTGTTGTGGTCCGCGGCCTAAGCCGCGTACCGACTCACTGGGAGCCACCAACCAATCCGGGCACGATGCGAACAGTGTCGATGTCAGCGAAGTCGGCGTTGGCCAGCTCATTAGGCTGGACCAAGCGGTCGTTCGCGAACACCCATGCATCCGCATTCTGCTGCACTACTTCGACGGCCTCTGCCGGCGTCAGTTGCGCAGTGGTGTGCCCAGACTGGTCAGCAATCTCCACAGTTACCAATTTCTCAGTCATTGTAGATACCTCCATTCCGGGTTTTCGTTCGGTTTTGCTCCCTCTTTTCCATCCGGGAAGCTTGCAGATGTTGTGAATTTGATTCTCATACAATCGTCGTCGACTTTGGCCCTATTTGAATACACGCAATATCTCAGGCTTAGACCGATTCAAAGGCCGGGCAATCTGTGGTTCATTCGTCAATTAGGGAACAGTCGTGCTGAGGTTTGATGTGGGGCTGCGTGTCTGGTCTCAACATGGGCGAGGGGGTCTCTTTGCAAGTCGCCCTTCCGGGCATATCGGTCCCAGAGGCATACTTCACCTGCCGCTACGCCACTCTACGCGAACCGTTGGGCTTCCCCGCGGGCGCGGAGAGACTAGCAGACGATGCTGAGGCCATCCATGCCTGGTGGCAAACTGACGAAGGGACGGTTGTCGCCATCGGCCGTATCCATCTAATCCCTGATGACTCAGATGGCTCAACTGCCGACCATGCTGGCCCCGGTGCTGCAGTATGCCCAGCATTCACGCCTCTCACCTCAACTGGCGCAGTGGATTTACGCCCTGCTGTGCAAATCCGTCAGATGGGGACGCTCGATGAGTGGCGCAGACAGGGCCTCGCAGCGGGATTGGTCTGCGCATTGGAAGGTACTGCAATCAGCCACTGGGGCGCAAAGAGCGGGTGGCTGCAAGCCCGACTCGGTGCCATTGCCCTCTACAAAAGTGAAAGTTGGACCATCATCGACGATGAGTACGAGATAACAGGCATCGGGCCACACCGCTCGATGTGGAAGGACCTCGTGGTGAGTGATGATGACGACTGATACTGGCCTTGCCGAGTGGCTGTACAGCATGCTTGAGGCGCACCCAGACCTTCGGACTTCACGCAGTGCAGAAGCGGAAGCGAAGCGGTTACCAAAAATGGCCAAGATGGTCATCCATGAGGATGGAATGCCAATTGGTTATGCCGAGTTGCGAAGAGTTGGTCGGGCGATTGAACTGGCAACGGTAGTCGTTGACCCTGCCCACCGAGGCCGAGGCCATTGCCACACCCTTGTCCAAAGTGGCTGGGAACGATGGCGGCAAGACCCCATCCTACACGGCCGTTCAGTCATGCCCGAAGTCGACCTCTCGAAGGTAATGTCTGGTGGAGGCGTGGAAGAAATCAACGTAGTCCGCGGACCTCTGATCTCGTTCACCCGAGATGCTGCAATGGCGGCTGCATTGGTGGCCGGTGGGTTCGAACTTATCCCGAGAAGTAGGCGATGGTCTAGACTCTGGCTGTGGCGAAGCGATGTTGCCTCACTACCATTACGAATCCAACTCATGCTCGCAATAGACCGAATCCTCCGGACAATTGGCATGTTGTTTCGCAAACCATCCAAGTTAACCCACTACGCCAAACACGCTCGTGACTATCGCCTGTTCATCCGCCATGTTGAGAGTGCAGAGGTGCCGCCGCCTCGCATCACATTACTGCGGCGCGAGAGCGAAAAAGCCGAGGGAGTCGCTGCAGATGTGGTCAAGCACTTTTCTGCTGCTGGATTCACCATGGCTCAAAATAATGATGAGGCGGGCGAGCATATCGCGTGGGATGAAGGAGAGTAATGGAGCACAGGAGGGGATTTGAACCCCTGTAAAATGGATTTGCAGTCCATCGCGTAACCGGGCTTTGCTACCTGTGCATCCGGGAAATGTGCCACGAGCATGACCTATTTCAAAGCGACCGGAACGAGCACGGCGTATCAGAACATCTGGGTGTATTCGTCGCACTCCTCGGCGATTCGCAGTAATTGGTTATACTTCGAAGTGCGATCGCTTCTAGCCGGTGCACCGGTCTTGATTTGTCCGGCCCGAGTGCCAACAGCAAGGTCTGCAATCGTGTCATCACTGGTCTCTCCAGACCGGTGTGAGATGACTGTGCCATACGAGTGCTCCTTGGCCATCTCAATACATTCCAGCGTTTCTGTCACAGTTCCTATCTGGTTCGGTTTGATGAGAATGGCATTGGCCGCCCCCATCTCAATGCCGTCAGCAAGGCGGCCTACGTTGGTGACGAATAGGTCATCTCCGACCAATTGAACTCTGCCACCATCACGCTTGTTGAAAGCGACCCAGGAATCCCAATCATCCTCGCCAAAGGCGTCCTCTATCGATACTATTGGGTATTCATCAAGCCAACCGGAGTACAATGCACCCAACTCTTCACCGTCGAGCACTTGTCCATCGATGTGGTATCCGTCCGCCTCATGGAATTCGGCAGCTGCCACGTCGAGGGCAATTGACATCTGCTCTCCCGGCGAATAGCCAGCACGCTCGATGGCCTGCACCAACAACGCGAGTCCTTCCTCGTTCTTCGGCAGGTTGGGGGTAAATCCACCCTCATCACCTACTCCACCGAGCAATCCACGCTCTTTCAGCAACGACTTGAGGGAATGGTAGGTCTCAACGCCTGCTCGCAGCGCTTCAGGAAAATGGTCGAATCCATGAGGTACAACCATGAACTCCTGCACATCGACGTTGCTCTCAGCGTGCGCTCCGCCGTTGAGGATATTCATCAGCGGTACTGGAAGGCAACCACCAGACAAGCCCCCAACATAGCGCCAAAGTGGCAGTTGGTGGGAGTTCGCACCGGCGTGTAGACAGGCAAGTGAGGCCCCAAGCATTGCGTTGGCGCCGATATTCGCCTTGTTGTGTGAATCATCTAACCCAAGTAGAATCTCATCAATAACCCGCTGGTCATCAACAGGCATTCCGACTAGCGCGTCCTGGATTTGAACGAGAACGTTCTCAACCGCCGTATCGACACCTTTGCCCATCCAGCGATTCATATCGGCATCGCGCAGTTCCACTACCTCGTGTGAACCAGTGCTCGCTCCGCTAGGAACGGCAGCTCTGCCTGCGAGCATCCCGCCGACATAGCAATCCACCTCGACGGTAGGATTCCCCCGTGAGTCGAGAATCATTCTCGAAGCCAAGCCGGTGATGAAGTTGGACATCTGAGCCCCTCTACGTTGGCTGCGACCTGCAAGCCGCCTGTCAATGTAGCGGAACAAAAATTGGCTTGTATTACCAAATAAATGCACAATAATGATGATTTATCTGTTCGGCCAGATAATAAGAATCCTTCCACTTTCGGGGGTATTCACCCGTAATAATGCTGACTTGGGGAAGGGGGAGGGTTGATAACCGGAAGTCGGGAGCGGCCGCTCATGCCTTCCGTTGATGAGACAGACAGAGCAATTTTGACCGCCCTACGAAACAACAGCCGCCAGTCTTACGTAGACTTAGCTAAGGAAGTTGAAGTCTCAGAGCGAACCATCCGCACAAGGGTCCGTCGACTTGAGGAAGAGGGCATAATTCGTGGTTATACCATTCGAGAAACTGGCATTGGCCTCACCGCTCTGGTTCGCATGAAGGTCGGCCCGGGGGCAGAAATTGGTACCCTTGCAGGAGAGTTTGCTGATTGGCCTGGTGTCGAGTGCATCTACGAAATTAGTGGAGATGCTGACCTTGTGGCTGTTGTACACGTCGATGATACTGTGACCCTACGACAACTGCTTGACAGAATGTGGCTGACGGCACCGGCCGAGATAGCCAGCACCACTACTGAGTTGGTTCTTGAGCAGTACTGATTACTTCCACTTCACTGAACAGCCTATGCTATCGGTCCTTGTGACCTGTGGTGAAGACCCGGCCAACATGGCGTCAATGGCGTCAGACAGTTCTGCTGTAGATGCCATGCGCGGGTTCTGTGGGGAATCATCCAACCTGCCGCGATAGGTAACGGTGCCGTCCCCGGCTAGCAAGTAAAATTCCGGGGTGCGCTCAGCACCCCATGAAGATGCGACCTGTTGACTAGCGTCGTGCAAGTATGGGTAACTCATCGTGTCTGCACGTTTGACCATGTGGCTCCAATCGTCGCTTTGGTACATCACTGGGTCATTTGAATTGATACCGACGAATCCAAGCCCTGCCGCACGGGCTTTAGCAGCCATTTGCTCTATTCTTGCTTCACTACCTACAACATACGGACAGTGATTACAGGTGAACATCACCACAGCACCGACGTCGGTCAGCACATCTGACAAGGCAAGGTCACTACCGCCTACAGACTGGTTGGCATTGGGTAATTCAAATGACTGCGCCGCTTCTCCGGGCTCAAGTCCTCGGCTCATGCATCGGTAAGAGCGGGGGGGTGGCTTCAATCTTGGCTCAGAACTCTCCGAAGCTGAATTCGAGGCCTTCGTCTTTCTCCTCGTCTTCATTTTCTTCCTGTTCGGATTTCTCTACAGGCACCTCTGCCTCGCTGCTACCATCGACCTTCAGCATCAGAACGGTATTGTCCTCGCCGGCGATTATTGCGCTGGTCGCTTCTTCCAGGCGGCGGCGGGCAAGTTTGCTATCTGCTGAAATGTTGAGGACTCCCCTCCATGCTTTCTCCGCTTTGTCCCAATCCTCTCTGCCATGATGAATGGCGGCAATTCTCAGCAATGAGTTGAGGTGGGCGGCATCGGTCCTGACCGCTGTTTCAAAGTCAGTAAGTGCGCTGTCAATATTCTCAAAGGCAAGGTAAAGCAAGCCGCGCTGATACCATCCTTCCGAATGACTGGGGTCAAGCTTAATCGCCTCATTGAGCGGCCCTTCTGCCTCTGACATGCGTTCCTGTGCAATCATGCAACCACCCATGCAAGTGAGGGCTTGTGGGTGGGCTCCATTCTTATCAAGAATTTCACGGAAGCATTTCTCGGCCTCTTGCCATTCTCCAAGTGACATCAGAATCTCACCTCTACGAAGTCTCGCTAGGTCAAGTTCTGGGTGGTCAGACAATAGCACATTGGTGTCGTCAAGGGCTTCGTCGTGACGCTCGAGTAACATCCTTGCTGTAGCGCGATTCAATCGCGCCCGAACATGGCCGGGGTCGCTGAGGAGGATGTCATCAAATTGTTTGCACGCTTCGTCGAGCAAGCCTCGACGTGCGTTGACTACACCCTTCACGTAAGCGATTACAGGGTTGTCGCGCTCGCGTACGTCTGCTTCGCTGATTAGTCGTGAAGCGGCCTCTACGTCACCACCGTCGAGCGCAAGTAGTGCTTCCTCCGCTGAAATCAATGGTTCGTCTGGAATCAAGCGCCGCGCACGAGCGAGCGATATCTGCGCCTCGGAAAGTTCCCCTTGCATCCTTTGGATGCGCGCGGTGCCAAGCCATGCTACTCCATTCTCACGATCAATTCCCAATGCTGCCTCGAAGGCGAGTGAAGCCTCTGAAAGCAAGGCACGGTCCTTCTCACCAGTACCGTCTCGGCAACGGTCCGCCTCCGCTAGAATCAGTCTACCCTTCTGAATGTACATCTCAGGTGAATTCCATGCTGCTGCGGGCGCTGCGTCCAGCAATGCGAATGCTTCTGCTGTTGCGCCTCCCTGATGCAGGTTCAAAGCGAGGCTGGCCCGAATGGTTGGGTTATCTGGTGACTTTTCCAATGCCTGCCGGAGAGCATCGAGCGCGTCGTCATCTCTACCGGCTTTTTGCAGTAGTTCCACCTTCAACATTTGAAGTGGCTCGCCAAGAGCGACGGCGTGAATGCAAGCCTTCAACGCATCATCATGGGAATTGATGTCACGTTCTAGAATCCGAGCCCTTGCGGCCCATGCCCCTCCACATTGCCTGTCTAACGCCAATGCTTCGTCAGCCGCAGCCAGCCCTTTTCCCGGCTCATCCCTCTCAAAATGAAGGTTCGCCTTGCGAACCCAATCAGTAATGGTTGGTGAATCGCTGAGTGCCTGCTCAACTGCCTCTAGTGCGCCATCAATATCTCCTGAGCGCTCGGCAAGACCTGCTAGCATACTCTTGTCCTCGGCGGTCTCGACCCCCATTGCCTCAAGGCGCCGTAGGTCCTTTTCTGCCTCAGGATCACCGAGCCTACTCAGCAGTCGTGCATGGTCGCGCAGTAGTTCTTCGTCGTCTGGACGGATTTCTAGTAGATTCTCAATATGTGCACGTAGTGCTACCTCGTCGCCAGCATCGCGGGCCAACAATGCAAGGCTGGCGAGGGTGACCGCCTGCTTAGGAGCAATGCGGGCCGCCTCGTCATAGCATGATTTGGCCCAATTCCTCTCACCAATGATGAATGCAAGTTCACCCATGCGTCGGCATTCTAATTCTGACAATCCAAGTTCAGGTGTTGAAAGTCCAACCCCATCAAAGGTACCCTTCACCCTCTCTACAAGTGCAAGCAACCCTACATCAGCAGATTCGGGTGCAGTGATATCTCCTTCTCCATCTCTACCCGCAAGCAATGAGCGGACACAGGATAGGGTCCCCGCAGCGGCGACCCTTACATCTCCGGCTTCACCATCCCCTAGTAGAGCCGAGTCTAGCCTGTCGAGCGTTCGATGGGCTTCTACTATTCCCGCCATCCCCGGGTGTGCTCGTTGTAGCGCTTCTGCGCTCTCAGCAAAGTCAGCGCATCTTACCGTGAGAGAGGTCAGAGCCGAGGTTGTCTGAGCGTGGTTAGCTTCCGATTCTTCCCGCATTTGACGCAGACCTATTTCGGTCTGAATCAACCACCAAATTACTGCGCCTGTGGCCGCTGAAAAGAATAGCGTTAGGCTGATTGAGATTGGGTCCATCGCCCCAAGGCGAATTAACAGCCTTTTGAGCGCATCGCCGCCCGTTAGGGCGGGCGGCCTGTTTCGCAACCCCTCTAAAATCGCCGTCGGGAGGCGCAAAGGCAGGATTTGTCAGCGGAGGTTGAATAGATACACACGCCTCCCCGGAGGGAGGCGCGGCTGATGAGCGGGGGTGGAGAGGCGTTTGCAGAACGAGTCACCGAACTCCGACGCAGCGGATTTGATGTAACGGCTCCATCAGGTGATGATGCCAGTGAGGAAATGTTGCACCTTGAGCGTAAAGCCCAACAAGGTAAGAAATTGAAACGGCGAATTGACGCGTTGCCTGACCGGTGGGCTGACCAACGGGGTGAATTTATTTCAAGATTGGCAGACCCGGCACAGGTCGATGCGGTACAGGCAGACCTCAATGGTTTACTGCGCCGTAACAGACCGTGGGTTCTCGCAGCAGAGAGAGCCTCATCCCAGTGGTCTGAAGAAGGTCGCTCAGTAGAATTAAGCCGGGTTCTAACAAGATTGGATGCCATTGACGAGGAGTTGGTTTTCGGTGCCACGCGACTGATTGGCTTGATTGAAGAAGTTGCTCCAATGCGGCAGATACTGCCTATTATCGTAGAGGTTGAAGAGCGGCAAAACCGTCGTACTACGGCACTATCTGGGATGGTTGAAATGCTTGAATCCAAAGGGTGGGATGTAGAAATTCTATCTGTGGGTGGACTACACTCTCGA
>CAUZSM010000048.1:0-11677 GCA_963582685.1 Candidatus Thalassarchaeaceae archaeon
CTACATCTCCGTCACCGGTGAACTTGATTCCATTGATGAGTACGAATCCACCACCCTTGAGGGGGTCTCCCGCCATGAATGATTCAGCCAGGTAGTCCAGAGCGGTGCCGTTGACAACCAGTTTCGGACTTCCAACGCTGTTGATCATTGGCCTTCCAGCTGCGTTTCCGAGGATGAACATCTTGCCTCCTTTTGCGCCATAACCGTAGCATTGCCCTACATCTCCGTGCACTACGAGGGTTCCAGATTTGTGAATCTGCCCAACTTGGTCCTGACCATTGCCGTGCATGTGAATTATCATGCCATCATTGCCGCTTCCGAGGTAGTCACCAGCATTGCCGTAGACATCGAGGCGAACGCCTTCTGTGGTCGGTCCAAGCCCATTTCCGATGAATCGGTGGCCTTGGCAGTTGATGATTTGGAAATTATTCCATCCGACAGCAAGCAGGGCAATGATTTCGCGTGCAAGAGATTCTGAGCCTTCAATCGGGTAAGGTCTGCAGTCCACGACAATCGATTGAGAGGGTGAAGCAGGTTCAGGGCGATGACCGATTGTCATCTGGCCAACGAAGTCCTCACACGGCGTGTTTGCGCTCGACATCAGAATCTCAACTATTGTATCCTCGACGCAATCCAACCATCTGCTACGACGCAGAGTTCCGGTTGGATAGCGTCGGTCGAGTAGCAAGGTGAGCAATTCAACAGCATCTGTTCTGCTCACCTGTTGCGAATGGGTGTTGATCTCAGAGAGCATGGCTCGTGCTGCCGGCCAATCGGCCTCTTGCAAGCCATCCATACAGATTTCGAATGCTTCGGCAGGGCTCCAGCCTTCTGGCAGTTCAACTTCAGAGGTCATTGCTGGCTCTTGACAGTCGGGGCTTCCCTTCGGATGGGTATTGACGACTTCACCGAACTTGTTGGTCATCAGCAATTCAAAGCCATCCTTACCTTTGACCACGTCGAAGATGAATGCGCCACCGTCGGTGTAAGAGCCGCCGCGAGCGTTCCAATACTCATCGCAGCGGCGCCAGAATCGTTTGTCTTCTTCAGATAGACTGTCCAACACAGCATCGATGATCTGCTTCTCAGAGGCGCAGAAAGCGATTCCCACTTCTCCACGTTGGTAGGAGAAGACCTGAGGGCGCAGCATACTGGTGTCAGTAATTCCGAGCAGTCGATGATGGTCTTTGCCGGCGCCCTGAGCGATGATGAAGAACCAAGGTCCATCGGGCGAGCCGTGAATATGCGTCTTCTGTATTGCATCGTAAACCTGCTGTTTCTCGTCTGACAGCATCACGAAATCGAGTTCGCTGGTCGGAGCCAGCGACTCGATAAGATATTCCAACGGATAGCCATAAATGCGCTGATGCAAATCAAATCCAAGCGCAGCGACCTCAGTATCGGTGAAGAATAACGGTTCCATCCCTCGCTGCCTAAGGTAGTCCTTGACCGAGGTATAGTTGCTGAAATCCCCATTGTGGACCAGTGCCACGTCTATCCCCTGTCCAAACGGGTGTGCGCCACCGGGGTGGGTGACCCTTCCACGGGTGGGAAATCTATGGTGTCCAATCCATACGTGCGCGGTGATTTCTTCGAGACAGTAGTACTTGATGACGTCCTCAGCGTACCCTACGATTTTCAGAATCAACATGTCGCGGCCGTGGCTTAGCACGAAGGCATCAGCACGGCCGTCCAGCGCATAATACTCAATGTTCAGTTTGTGTGTGTTGCGGAAGACGAATTCCGAGTGAATCGCCTCCTCGTCATCAAAGTCTCCCGGGTTGGTTCCGCTCTCGGTGAACATGTTGGCGATGCTCTCCTCGCGCGGTCGCACGAAGTAGCAGGTGACATCAGGTGGGCATACTTCCAGCGCGGGTAACTGCTTCCAGTCCTCGATGGTTGGCATTTCATGAACGTGGTCTAAATGGTAGACTGCGTGGATATACTTCTCCTCCACCTCTTCCTTGACTTCGGAGTTCAGATAAGCGATTGTAATCATGAATGATTGTTGCAGAATCTCAGCAGTGGTTCCGAATTGGCTGGCATTCATTCCGACAAGCGCGACTCCACCACCCTTGCCGTTACCACGATTTCTCATCTGCTCAAGCGACTTGAACAGGTGGCGGCCGGCGACTGGAACTTCACAGGCTAGGCCGATTACCCCACAGCCGCCCTCTGCCGCATCTTCATCGTTCATCTCTATACGCGGCAGCGATTCTGTCAGTCGCTTACGGGCGGCAATAATCGCTTCGGGGTCTGCTGGAACATCTCCGCGTGGGCGAGAGTCGAACATCACTCATCACCTCCTGCGGTGTACCGCAGCAAATCGGTTCTACCGCGCAACTCGCTGATAGAGGATAGTCCGAGTTTGCGAAGAATCTCGCGAATACGCCACTGCAAGGCATTGTAGTAGTTGTCAAGTCGCATCGCGCCCCAACTCTGCTGCACCCATTCCTGCAACTCAACATCGGTGGTGGTCAACCCCCACGGGCAGCCGCGTCCGCTTGGGCCGCCTTCGCAGTTGGCGCAGCGGGTGCAACCCATCGCAACTAGGTCAGAGGTTCCCAAAACACAGCCGTCTGCTCCCAAAGCGATTGCCTTCGCAATGTCATCAGCAGTTCTGACACCACCGCTGGCAATCAGGGTGACATTGTTGCGGATTCCTTCCTTCTGCATGAACTTGTGAACCTTGGGAATCGCCAACTCAATCGGCATGGCGATATTCTTCTTGGCAATCTCTGGAGCGGCTCCAGTGCCGCCGAATCCACCGTCGAGGTGGATGATGTGTGCCCCGGCATAAAATGAGCCAACTGCGACCATGTCAACGTCGTGAGGCGTGCTAACTTTAACTGACATCAGCGCGGTTGGATTGATTGTTTTTATCCAATCGAGATGCTTCATGTGGTCCTCCACTGAATAGGTTGAATGAAACGGGAACGGACTGAATAGTGACACGAATGGAACCGAGCCACGCATTTTTGAAACCTCTTCGCCAGCCTTGGCGCCAAGCAGGTGTCCACCGAGTCCGGGTTTCGCGCCTTGTGCATACTTGAACTCCACAATTGGTGTGGCGATAATCGATCTCTCCTCGACTCCGAAATAGCCGGTCGCAACCTGTGTGATGACGTGGTCCTGCACAGCGTAGAGTTCCTCTGGATAACCGCCTTCACCGGTTGACATCAGCGTGTCCCACTTCTTTGAGTTCAACGCACGGGACATCATCACATTGACCGATACTGAACCGTATGACATTCCTCCACCATACCATGGTACAGCGATGGTGATGTCACGGCGGCCATCCCCGCGGCGATTCAAATCCAGAGACATATCGATGTCATCGTTGTGTTCAAGCCACTGCTCCTCATCGAGGAACTTGAAATCCAACCTGTCGAATCCACCACCGCTCTTGCCGGTCTTGTAGTTGAGATGGTCTGGTACCTTTCCGGTCTCCGCCATGTACCATGTGGCTGCAATCAGCTCATCGGTCCATCTGGCGTCTCCCAATGTTTCGGGCAGATTTAGACCAGTTTCTGGGGATGAAACGGTGTGCAATCCCCCATGCATCAGATGCAGGGTTTTCTCCAACAGGGCTGGACTAGGTTTGACGGGGTCTTTCGCCATCAGAAATCACCTCCCGGAAAACCTTCGATATCGGCGAATGCTTCTGCCTCAAGATGGCTGCACCACATGGCTCGACCGGTCTCTCCGCGCAAGCGACGAACCTCACGAATCCCCATCGCGCCAAGAATCTCCAGCATCTGGTCACGCCATGAGCATGAGAGATTATTCAGTCGCTGCGAACCCCATTCGAGGTCGAGATTCTTTGGTAGAGCGACCTGCACAGCATCCCTGTTCTGCAGGTCGCCGCTGAGATGTGCCTGCATTGCCACCAGCAGTGGCAGGTCGAGAGCGACCGCATCCAGTCCACAAATGATTGCCTTGGGCAAATGTTCGGCACCGGCAACCCCGCCGGACCCAATCAGGGTGACAGTATCCCGCTCGCCGCTTTCGATAAGAGCGAAGTGCGCCTCCTGTAGTAATTCCATCACGAATCTGCCATCATCTCCCAGACCATGATAGTCAGCGACGAAGTGGATGACGCTGACCCCAGCACCGACCATTTCCATCATGGTCGATTTCCAGTCACCGGCGAAAGGTAGCCGAACTGCTACCGTCAGGTCACTTGACTTGGTGGCCGCGAATGCCTCAGCATCCCATGAGGTCATCTCAACCATCTGGGTGCCTTTGCCGAAAGAATCGATTGTGCCAATCTCAAACGGTCTGACCATTGGAGCAACCCACGGCCCAGCAAGACCGAGTTCACGGACAGTGTCGGCCGGTAGCAGGGCGAGCGAATCTATCTCGGCAGCCGTCTTTGCATAGATTCGTGCAACTATTGGGTTGCTGATTGTCGTAGGTGGAGCATCGAAGATGAATGGGACTTGAATGGTCACCATCTTCGGAGGGTTCAGAATAGCACCCTTGGCAGAGAACTTCAGTTGCATCGGCTTGGAGCCGAGGTCAACACTGGTGCCAATCAACTCGCGACCGTGAATACCATCTCGGCTCGGTCGCACAATCTCAGACATATCGGTGAACATCTGGTCAAAACCTGGTCCACCGAAACGACCTCGATACCCCTGTCCTCGAACTGGAACACCACCTTTGCGAGACTCCTCATCAATGGTGGCGATGTGCTTGTGAGTCATGTAAGAATCACCGAGACGACTCAAGTCTGGATTGTGGGTGACTGAGATGAAATCGGGGTGCTGAACTTCGCAGCGCAGACAACCAACACACAGGTCTGGACGAGGTGCGAAGCCACCGACTGGGCCACTGAAAACCCCATAGGTACATGGTCGAGAGAAGATGACATTCCACTTGCCGAAGTACTTGAAGAACTCCTTGAAAATCAATTTGGCTAGACCGACTTTTCCGACCTTGACGTTGAAGCGGCGAGGGATCTTCTGCCTGTCGCCAGTGTTTGATGAGTCAATGTTGTAGCGATGGTAAGTGTCGGCTTTCTCCCGCGACATTTTCGCCGCATCGGCCACAGGCAATGCGATTGTGGCGACTCTACCGTTTGTTTCTACCACGCTTTTCTTCATCCCATCCTCTCCATTCGACAGCATCCGCCATGCCCCCAACGGGGGCAACGGTAACGCGTCACACACTTAATCCTTCAGATTTTCTATCCGTATTCACAACGTATTACGATAATTGTGTCCGTTTGTCTATAATTCCAACTATCCCCTAAACGTTCGCACAGTAATTAACAATTTTCCTGAACATTTGCGTTCCACTTGGCTTGAATTGACTAATTTCACTGAACGAATGGTCACCATCAATGCTCAACTACAGCCAAACGCGCAGTCTATCAGGCACAATCTGAAACTGCACTTACCTTTCAGATCAGGTGCGAGTGATTTTGACTGAAGTCGCTTCCAGACTCCAACCCGGAACCTTCTGGGCGGCATCATCGACGAAGGGCTGCAGGTCTGCGAGCAGTTCTACTATGCTCACACCCCACAATTCCTCTAACTTCGGCGAATCCGATGTACCGAGTTTTTCCGTCACCTTAGACCACATATTCGCAATTCCGCGTGGGTTCTGACGTTCATATTGGAATAACAGGGCAGCGCATTGAATCATTCCCTGGATGCCTAGGATGAAGGACGGCTCGGCCCGTTGTGCCTTCAGCGATTTCCAGAGATCCTCCCAATCCTCGTGGGCATGCCAGAATCGACCAGAATCGAATTCGTTGATGCCAGCGTCGAACCATATCTGCTGCTGCGCAGAGAGCGGACCGGCATCATCCATGGCGCCCCCTCGCATCTATCCGCTTTCAATCAACGCTTGCAAGAAGTCTGGTAAATGGATACAGATAATTGAATAGCGGACGAGCACGTCTTCGCCGCATGAAGGAGGAGGCGTTGGTCAATCGGCTCGACCGTTGCACCTCCCCATACCTGCTTCAGCATTCGAGCAACCCAGTGGCGTGGCAACCCTGGGATGATGAGACTATAGAGGAGGCAAGAAGGCGTGACCGACCGCTGTTGGTATCGATTGGCTACGCCGCCTGTCATTGGTGCCACGTCATGGAACATGAGTCATTCAACGATGAGGAGACTGCGGCGCTGATGAACGAGCGCCTGGTCTGCGTGAAGGTCGACCGTGAAGAGCAACCCGATGTCGATTCTCTCTACATGTCGGCCTGTCAGGCGATGACTGGGTCCGGGGGTTGGCCGCTCAACGCTTTCATCGATCCACACACGCTCAAACCATTCTTCGCTGGCACCTATTTCCCACCTGAACCGCGTCACGGCCACTCATCATGGAAGCAGATTGTGACTGCGCTCACCGATGCTTGGCGAGATGAGCGCGATGCTGTTCTCGAGAACGCTGGCCGATTGACCGAGCACATCGAACGGATGACGCCGAGAATCGA
Source organism: Candidatus Thalassarchaeaceae archaeon (assembly GCA_963582685.1). GTDB lineage: Archaea > Thermoplasmatota > Poseidoniia > Poseidoniales > Thalassarchaeaceae > CAUZSM01. Next base: position 6,449 of record CAUZSM010000048.1, read on the forward strand.
AGCCAATGAGACCGACCTCGCAGAGTTGATTGCAGGGGTGGCGGAGGCAAGCGTCCTACACACCCTCAAGATGTTCGATACGACAGCCGGCGGTTTCGGTGGCGCCCCGAAGTTTCCGCAACCGATGAGATTCGAAGGGCTGCTGCGGCAAGGTTCCGATGAGGCGCAGCATGTCGTGGCGACCTCGCTGGAACAGATGGCTGGACGAGGTCTGTTCGACCACATCGGAGGTGGATGGCACCGCTACTGCGTCGATGCAGAATGGGCGGTTCCCCACTTTGAGAAGATGCTGTACGACAACGCGCTGCTGCTGCCCGTCCACGCGCGTGCTCTGCGAGAAGGAGTCGGGGATGCGGCGATGCACGAGAGGGTAATCCGGCTGACCCTGCAATGGCTGGAACGTGAGATGTTGGACCCGGATGGAGGCGTCTGGTCGACCCTCGACGCAGATTCTGATGACGGTTCCGGCCACAATGAGGAAGGAGAATTCTATCTGTGGACTCCCGAACAGGTCGAGACGGTCCTAGGAACCGATGACGGGGTGTTGGCCTGTCAGCGGTGGACCATCACAGACAATGGCAATTTCGAAGGCAGCGGCAGAAGCGTGCTGGCCCTGAGCGAGGTCGATGGACTCGACGACGCCAAGGAAGAGGAATTGCGCCTCGCCCTGCTCGATGCTCGCTCAAAGCGTCCTCGCCCGGGAACCGACGACAAGGTGCTGACGGCGTGGAATGGAATGCTGTTGGTGGCATGCGGAACCCTCGATGGAGAGGCCAGCCGCCGCATCGGCGATCATGTCGCACAGGGTCTGATGGAACGCTCCACCCTGAGCGATGGTTCGGTTCTTCGCACCCGCAGAGGTGAAACCGACGGCGGGGTTGGATTCCTCGACGATAGTGCTTGGGCGGCCTCAGGCCTGCTCAATTGGGGTATTCGTGTTGATGATGGGAAACTCATCGAGCGTGCATTGGCCATCACCGACCGTCTGCTCGATGATTTCTCAGACTCAGAGGGGGGCTTTTGGCTTGCAACCGAAGCACACAGCGAACTGCCAATCAGGCAGCGCTCCGAGTCCGACTCGGCGGTGCCGGGCGCCACTGCTGTTGCGGTACGTTTGCTGACCAATCTGCTTGGCATCTGGCCGGCCCATGCATCTGCTGAGCGCTGGCGAAAGGTGGCAGAAGGCGCGCTGCGAAACCTCTCAGGCGCATTGGCGCATCAGGGTCCGGCCTACTGGGCTCTGCTCAACGCCGCCTGTGACTTCACTGAACCTTGGGCAATTTGGTTCGTCCACCACGATGGCGCGGAACCACCGGAAGTCTCGCAACTGCGCCGAGATGCAGGCGACAGGCAACTCGTGGTTTCCTCAAAAAAGGCCGAAGGCGGAAAAAGCCGTGGTGATGAAGAATGGATGGCGTGGTTGTGCGAAGGCATGACCTGCAGACCGCCTATTACCGCTGCAACAGACCTCCGATGGTCGTGATTCGAGTGGACGTGCCGAGATTTGAACTCGGGGCCTCTACAATGCCAATGTAGCGATCTTCCAGCTGATCTACACGCCCATTTGCTCACAAACACGGCTTGAGAGCGCAGCGACGAATGGCCCCGCTCATTTAAGCATCACCAACTTGTCCAATGAGGCGCGGGGGCTCGATTGCAGAATGTCAGGAGCGGATGGATTAGCTGATTCGGGGCGCACTCGCCGATACGTCAGTGCTACTGCGAGCGCAGCAGAGATACCCACGTCGTCGCCTACTATTCCCGCAGGGATGATTGACGCCATCACCGGGCTATTGAATCAGGATGAGGCTCCGTTCCTCCGACATCTTGCCAGTTCAGTCGCTCTGGAGTGGTTACCAGCAGATTCTGACTGCCTAGGAAACACTCGGTTCGAGATGGCTAGTCACGAAGTTGAGATGAGAAAGCGAACCAGAATGCCGCCGGGCGATATTACCATCTCACTGCATCCGGTCCTCGATGAGGATGAGGCACTTTACGCGCATACGCTAGTTCACGAGTTGTTGCACGCCGCTGGCCTGACTGACCACTCCTCTCGCCACTCCGAATTGGTAACTGAAATTGCACCGGCACCAACTCTTGCTGACAGCCCACTGCTCTCGCGCATACGCGAGGAAGCGTTGTCACAGCAGGAGGTGAAGGACTGGAATTGTGCTCATTGTGGCTTTGTTTGGAGTAGGGCTACCGTCCGCGCTCCGTCTCGCTGTCCCAAGTGCGCACGTCCCTTCAAATGAGGTTGAAGTGATGGTGGGCGCGCCAGGATTTGAACCCGAGTCCCCGGCTTAGAAGGCCAGGATGATATCCAACTACACCACGCGCCCTGCTCTTTCGCATAGCCCGCACTTCATCAACCCACGCCCAAAGTAATTGCACCTGTTCGGTATACTGTGGACAGTTAGTTAGCCCGATGTTCTCATATACGGCTGTCAGGTCGGCGGGACGCATGAAGCGAGGAAGTCGAGCCTGGAAGAAGGCTGGCAATCAACGCTGGAAATGGAGAAAGAAGAAACTCCGCCGCCGTAAGCAGGCTCGCAAGCAGAACAAGCAGTGATTCTCTCACCGTTTTTTATCATCGATTAGATGGCCGTTCACCGCTCGTTTGAAATATCGTTGGCGTTGGCCGCAGTTTACCCTTGGGGGTATAGTATAGTCTGGTAGTACTACCGGCTCCAGACCGGTGGAGGGGGGTTCGAATCCCTCTGCCCCCACCTCTTACTGATTTAGCGAATTATTTGAATCGGGATACGGACAGACTCAAAGTCGTTTCAAACTCGACGGGGCAACCCGTCGGAACCCTAGATGCATCCGTGGTAGGATCTGTCGATTCCTTGGTTCAAGCCCACTCTATGTGTGCATCGATGTACTTGGCCACTGCCTTGTATCCCCAGAACCAGTAGTAAATGGAAAGGGTAACAACGGTGAGAAGGAAAACCTTCACCCAAATTCCGAACAGAGCACCACCAGAACCTGTGAATCGAATTCTGCGACCATCAAGTCTGACGTTGTCAGCCCACTTTGATACGACCATGCACTTTGCCCATGGAAGCGCCAAACCAAATGTAATTCCAGTCAATAGAAAACCGATAAGTTTAGTGAAAAACAATCCGTAGTTGGCCGTTTGAAGAGCCCACTCTCCGCTTCCACCTGCTGCAACAGCCATAGGTGCAGCCTGAACCACGACCGTCGTAGGTGCTGCCATTGCGGGAGGTGGTGCTGCCATTGCGGGAGGTGGTGCTGCAAATTGGTCAGGTGCTGCCACCGCAGGCGCTGCAGCAAAGTCTGGATAGTGCTGAGCGGTGTATTCAGTTGCCTGTTCAGCCGTATACCCTTCTGCTATTAGTCCGTCATAGTATCCCTGTGCGTCACTCATATGGTTCCCCATCACCGACATCGTTCTCATATCCATAACTGCTTCGGCTCGATATTCAGCCATTCACATCGCTTCTTGACCAATCCATCCGCTGGATATTTCGTCCGCTGTCTCGATTCCTTTGAGGCGTCGAGTTCTTGATGGGAACGTGCGTGCGTGTATGCGATGGCCGCGACACGAGTGCACTCAGCGTTACTGCTCACCCTGTTGCTGATGGCACCATTGGTCGGCAGCGTTGCGCCTGTTGAGCAGGCTCGTTTCAACTCGGTAATCGATGGAGGGGTGGGTCAGGTCATCATGGATGGCTGGACTACGACTATTCCCGCCCACTCACCTTTGCTCATTGATGACAGGCCATGGTGGCATACCACTCGTCTCGATTCTGACCGAAATGGAATTCATGATTCGCTGCAGACAGCAATTGGACCAGTTTGGGTTGGAGTATCCTACGACCACCAGCCCGGCGAGTCGGAGATTCTTGCCCTCGCTGCCCTCGGTCATCCAGTGAATCTTGAGGTTCCTGCTGTCGACGCGCTGCTGATTGGCCAGATTGATGCGAGCGAAGTAGCTGCCATCTCGGAACTTGAAGGCGTTGTCATGGTCGAGAGATACGGCCAAGTCGTGTTCTACGGTGATATCCAAACCCCGGCAGTCAAGTCTCGCAACTCAACCGAATACCCAGTTGGAGCATGGGACTTGGGAGTGACCGGCAAAGGAGTCAACATAGCTCTGACAGACACCGGAGTCGATGACGAGCATCCCGGGCTCTCTGGCAAGTTTGTCGCTGGCTACGATGCTGTGTGCTACATGCACACCGACCCAGCCTGTATAATCGCAGGTGGCAGGCAGGACGACGGTTCCTTCAACCCGGATGATGGCAATCAACACGGTACAGCCTGCATGGGGATGGCCAGCGCGACAGGAATCGAGGCAGATGGCTCGCTATCCAATTTCACCGGCTCTGCACCCGACGCTCGCCTCATCGACGTACGAATCGGCACCGATGTGGGCGCAGGACCGTTTGAGAACTACTTCCTAAGTCAGGAATTCTATGAGTCAGCAATGAACGGTGTTCAGTGGATTATCGACCACAGTGACACAGCATGGCCCGGTGTCGATGAGGAAAATTACGGTATCGACATCATCTCGCTCTCTTGGGGAATCACCAGCCATGAGAATGGTGGTAGTGATGGCTCTGACATGCACAGCAGGATACTCGACGACGCCACAGAAGCCGGTGTCACCGTCAGCGTGGCTGCGGGCAACGATGGGCCAGACAACGATGGCCTGTCCGGCATGGGTTCCTCAAGTCTGTCTATCACTGTCGGCGCTACTGACGATATGAACACAATCACCCGCGCCGATGATGGCATCGCTTCCTATTCCAGCCGCGGCCCTCGCCGCGATAATGGAGATGGCAATCCAATCAATGAGATGAAGCCGGAGATTTCAGCTCCGGGAACCAACATCATCCAAGCCGAAGGCTGTGTCACGTCTGGGGTATGCAACAACTTCCTCGGCGGCGATGCATCTGACAATACCTACACCGGTCGCGGTTCTGGCACATCGTATGCTACGCCTGCAGTCTCTGGCGTCATTGCCCTAGTGATAGAAGCCAATCCTGACCTTGAACCTCTGCAGATTCGTGAGGTCATCAAACAGACCGCTGAGCGCAGAGGTGATGCGACCCAGCCGCAGTTTGACCCGTATTGGAACAAGGACTTCGGCTGGGGGATGATCGATGCGAAAGCCGCAGTCCAACTCGCTTTGCATCTCAACATGACCAACCAATCGATGACCGTGGACTCGACCTTGCAGAATCACCTGCTCAACAAGACCAC
>CAUZSM010000049.1:0-11632 GCA_963582685.1 Candidatus Thalassarchaeaceae archaeon
CCCCCTCGATTCTTCTGCACCACCTGCCAATGCGAGTGGTGAGTGGAGGGATGGCTATGAATGGGTGGAACATCCTGCTGGCAGTGGAGAATGGTATTGGCGAGATGCAGGCACTGGTGAGTGGGTCAAACATTGAATGGGGCCCCCTCTGTACTGATGGGTATACAGTGGGTACCCTTCCGACACCTGTCTGTCGAATGGGTGTTGCAAGGGGAGTTCTTCGATGAGAATGGCAAGTTAAGACAGCGAAAGACCTTTCATCACTATTGTTCGGTAGATGCATGAGCAGAGATGCTTTGAGGTGGTGAGGTTGAATGATAGCGATCATCAACAAAGTTCTCCCACCTCCAAGGGGTTGATGAGCCTCATTTATGATCCATCTCGACAACGGACGGATCTTGAGGCCTTCTTCGATTTCGTGATGCCGTTCAAACGAATCCCGTTCTTCATCAGAACGACAGCCTTCGTCGTTGCGTTATATTCAATCATTGATTTGGTAATCATTTACATGGGTGATTGGGATTCCTTCATGGAATCTCAAATGGGCTTTTGGAGGCACATCTTGTTCATCGCTGCGGCTTCCTTTTCCTCTTCGGCCATCTTCTTTCTGCATGCTCAGTTCCATCAATTGTTTGAGCAATTGGAAAAGTCGATTGATGACAGTCAGATGGATCAGGCCAGTATAGAGATATTCTTCAATCAACAGAAGGGCTTGCTGACAAGCCGCGGTTGGTTTTTCATTTTCATGGGTCACCAGTGGTATGCAGTGAGTGGTTTTTCAGCACCGAGTGAAGGCGAAGTGCTATCCGTATTCACTCAGTTTGAGTTGTTTGGCTTCATACAGGACAGTTTCATCTGGTTCATGTTCGTGTGGCTCATCGTCACTTACAGAACCTCCAAACTACCTTTCCGAGTCCAGAGCGGCGATGCACATGGTGGTTTGAGACCACTGACGGACCTCGCTTTGTCAGGTGGCTACATCATTACGCTGCTTGCTGTCATCAATATCCCAGTCGTTGTGGTTAGATGGGATTTCAGGGGCTTCTTCTGGCTTTTTGGTGATATTTTCGGAATTCTGATCATGTTCGTCTTTCCCTTCTACCACATTCACAAGACAATGAAATCGGAGAAACGAAAAGCAGTGGCGGAGATGGAGAGCAAGCTCTCGATAGTGATGTCATCGATTCAGGGAGAAGACAAAGTTGACTCGATGGAGGAGTTGCTACATTTCATGGTCTACAAGGAGATGCTCGAAACAACGAATGCAATGAGAGTGTGGCCTATCAACATCAATGTAATTGCCAAAATACTTCTCAGCGCACTCGCACCATTGTTGACTCTGCTCATCAAGTTCTACGTGTTACCCTATTTTGTGCCTTTTATTCCCTTCCTCGCATCATTTTGACTGGTTGGCACTTTCTGTGCCGTGAATGACCAGTATTCGTAGGCCCCATCAGCAAGACGATGATGAACTTTCGTTCCTCGTAGGCCAGCAAACTGCGCGACCGCGCCCTGAATCCAAGCAGGAAAGAAGTCTTTGACCATCTGCTGCTTTTTTTCTTCGTCCAACAGCATCCCCGCCACAATCTGGGAGTTGATCAAAAGAGAGCGCTTTCGTACAAATGGGGTCTCGTCGATAATAGTGTGCCAGTCACCCACTTCATTCTCTGGCCGGAAATCAGCGTATAGGAAGTAACCCCCCGGACGAAGAACTCGGTGCACTTCTGAGAAGAACCGATCAATGTATCCATAACTATGGGATGATTCTACATTGACGACCACGTCAAAGGAATTGTCTTCAAACTGAAGGCGTTCAGCATCGCCTCTGCGGAATACAAGACCATCTATTGGGTGCCGTCGGCGGCAGAAGCGTACAGCAGATTGTGCAATGTCAACTGCCATAACTGAACGTGGAGCAAAATAACGTCGAAGATACGAGGCTCCACCACCACGACCGCATCCCACTTCAAGAACATCGAGTCCCTTTAGGTTCACATTCTCAACTACGTGGTGATAAAGAGAGATGCAGTTTCGATCCGTTTCATCTACTTGCTCAAGTTCCAACGGAACATCATCAGCATCATGAAATCCGAGATTCATGAATATTATATCAGTACCACCATCACGTTTGGACACGTAGTTATACCAAATCTTTACCAATTTTCTGCGGAACAGAGGCGAGTGATCGAAGAGCCAGATGGCGACCCGATAGTATAGGGGTGGCCTTCTGACCGCTTGCTGTCTCGTTGTCTTATTCACACCTGTATCCAATCAATGAGTAGTTATAATCTCAATCATCTAGATAAAAGGGTTAGTATTACAAAATCCGCAACGGTGCAAATTGTATTGGAGATGATTCTTTCTGGTCTGTTAATAGAATTATAGCTTAAGCCTGATTCTCGTTGTATGATACACCATCGTCCAGATTGTATTATACCAATAAGTGTCTGTGAAATCGCTATCAGTTACAATAGCGTCAGTGAAGTCGGCATAGTGGAGCATTGCACCAGTTAGATCAGCACCAGTTAGATCAGCACCAACTAGTTCAGAATGATGGAGGTTTGTACCATTATTGATGGATGCATAGTAGAGGTATGCACCAGTTAGGTCAGCATAGTTGAGGTTAGTTAGGCTAGCACCACTTAAGTTTACATAACTCAAATCGATTCCAGTAAGATTCAGTTCTGATAAATCTTGTCCACTAAAATCCTCGCCTGAACAATGCCCGTAAGGAACTAGTTCACATTCAACTGTATTGTTTGTTTCATCTTCAACTGTATTGTTTGTTTCATCTTCATGTAAGCAGCCCGCAAGGGGAATCATGAGGACGGCAAGTAGCAGGGCGGTTGACTGAATGTTCAGAATTGACTTGTTTAGCATGACTTGCACAGTGTATGGAGTGTTAAAATCATTTTCTGCAGAGGAAAATTGCATGGGGCCCCATGCGAATGCGGGCGTTGTATAGGGCACCCTTGCAACAGGCGGCATTCAGAAAGAATGGCCAGTCAGTCGCTCGTACATTGAAGCATACAGGTCAGCAGTTTGGCCGATGATTTCATCTGGCAGAGCGGGAATCGGTGGCTCCTCCGTGCCGGCCGAGCGAGCGGCTTCAAGTTGCTTGAGGTGTCCAGTGGCGATGTAGTGTTCACGCACGAATTCCTTGGACAGCGAAACAATCTCACCGTCAGCGTATGTTTCAGCATCCCACCATCGGTCCTCGTCGAGGGTTCCGAATGAATCCACAAGCACGGGTTTGCGGCCAACGCCGAGCGCGAATTCCTTCTTCCCGTCGACGTGGATGAGGCCTCGAGCGCTTGCCTCCCGTTCTATGATGGCGTCAATTTTGAGAGCGCAGTCTAGTACCCCATCAAATTCTTCATCGGTCAGATTGGAAATCTGCAGTGCCTCTTCCCTGTCAAGCAGTCTGTCGAATACCTCGAACTTAGTCGATACTTCCAGATACGGCGCAGGCAGTTTGCAACCTTCTTCAAGTTCAGTACCTACGGGGAATCCAAACTCCTCAGCACCGACATCCCCCTTGGCGTAGCGGCGCCAACCCGAACCAGCCAGATGATGGCGACAGATGACCTCCAATGGCACGAATACATTTTCCATATCTCGTGGAATTGCTCCGGGTTCCTTGATAACTTCAAATCGCTTTGCAAGGCAACGGTCGGGGGCATTCATCTCAATCATGTGAGTCTCACAAATTCCTTCCTGCTCAACGAGATTGAACCAGTGGCAAGTGGTGCGGTTGAGGCTCTCACCCTTGCGTGGAATCAGCGAGGGAATGATTTGGTCGAATACAGAAATCTGGTCGGTATAGCGAAACTCAAGCACATTTGGTTCGTCAGTGCTCCAAACCTGCTTGACCTTGCCGGAGTAGAGTAGTTCTCCCATACGGCTGTGCCTATCTATTACGCTCATGAACATTCGCCGGACAGCCGTCTGGCCTTTCTCTGGTTTTGCTCATGCGTGTGCGCGCATCAGAACACCGCATTTACGCTTCTCAGCGCTCTTGAGGACGATGACAAGGTGCCGAACTATCTCGAACACTCCGCCGTCGCACGGCTCGTCACGATTGACCCGCCACTGCTGTTGTTGAAAGGCCTCTCGTAGTGTAGAAACCTCAGAAGCATCGAGCCAGCCATGCAGTTGCAATCCACCGAATCCATGCAGGTTTAGACCCTCATCGATTTGAGTCAGCAAGTCGGTGATGGTTGAATCATCTTCTGGCGCAGAACAGTATTTGCGCAGGTAGGTTAGTGGATTGCCATCCCCATCTGGGAACCGACCAAGTCTTGATTTTGACATCCGCACATCAAGAGGGGGTGCTGGGCTGCCATCCAGCTGCCTGTCCATGCTGGTGACGAAAATCAGCGTTGCATCATCCCATGTGATTCCCGCCCTGCCGCTGGAGATTTCTGCCCCTTCCTCCACAAGTCGCTCACGTAGATCATCATCAGTTGAGAGTATGCTATCGAATTCAGTGGCATTGCCCGCCGCCGCAGCGAGTATGGCGGGGATCATCTGCGCTGCGGATGCTGAATTTAATGGGTCGAATGTGTGAAACGGTGTTGTTGGCCCTGCTGTTCCGTTGCTCATGAGGCTCATCTCCTACGGTGGCCGAGGCGGCCGAGCCTCGATTCAAAGTCATCGGTTGGGGAATAATCCTCATCAGCGGCATCTGCCGCAGCCTGCATGTCCTCGTCGTGGAATTCTACCAGATCGATGCCGCCTGCTGCTGGCTTGGCATCATCCTCAATGTGCATGCTATCGTCCTCTGCTTCAGTTTCCACTGGCGCAGGTGTACTCGTTGCTGACCCGCCTTGCCGCACACTTCGCTTCTTCTGCTTCTTCGGCCTATCTGGGCGTAGTGCAACGAATCCCGCAAGCCACATCGCCCCGAATATGACGACGGCTGAGACTACTCCAACTACCCAATCGAAGGCGTTGGTAGTGATGGTTGCACCTTTAGTCAGAACGATGAACTGCTGGTCATCATCTGGATTTCCATCGATATCCCACGGAGTATCGCAGCCGATTTCCGCATTAACGGTCTCCCCAATGGCGAGGGGCGGCCTGTCTATCGAAAGTTGAGGGGCGAGGTCACCTACCACATTCACCCTATGAGTAGCGGTCCAAGATCCGGTAGTGGAGGAGAACTCAACTTGGCAAATGGCATTGGACAATTTACTGTGATTGCTTCGTACAATTGATACCACGATTTGCTGGTCATCTCCTGAACTGATTAGTTCCACAGCGGTGATGCCGAGATTCCAATCACTGTCGCGGTGCATCATGTCCTCAGAGCGCTCGGCGATGACTGCTCCCTGTCCATCGAGCAGCGTCACTCGTATTGTGTGAGTGCCAGCATCTGGATTCCACGCTGCGCCACTGAGATTGATGGCAAGACTGGTATTGGCGCTCAAGTGTCCTGCTTTCTGGTCAATCACCTGACCGGTTTCATCACGCATGATGGCGGTCCAATCAATTTCGTCAGTTCCGTTCAGGATGCTACAGGTTGCTAATGGTTCAATGCCGATTCCAGCGATGCTACAGCTTCCATCTCTTGTAGGGGCATGCCTCACCCTCGCCCAATAGTCGAGGGATTCTCCATCAACTGTCATCACACCGTCGCTGTCAGAGTTAGGTGTGATCCAGACGAATCCATCAGCTTGTGCTTCCAGTTGGTCGTTGCCATCGATTACCGATGCAGCAGCGCCCCCGGGCAGGAATGTGAGTAATAGTGTATCTCCGGCGGTGCCGAATAAGACTGGGCTTGAAGCCCACGAGCGTGTCAACTGTGTGAGTGTCAGTGTCAACTCCAACTGAGTCCCTACTCCATCGGTAGTGCGTAGAGTCACTCCAACGCTGTCACCATTCCAGTCATTAGGCGGTATTGCTGAAAGCGGGATTCCAGCGCTCTCTCCAACGGCCAGTGAAACTTGCTCCGGCCCGGACAACTGCCAATTTGCAGGCAGCCCCAGTATGTCGAGTTCGATGGTAGTGGGTGCATTGCCCAGATTCGAGACCATGGCAAGTGGTAGCCCACCCTCAGAGGAGATTCCCCATTGCCCTTCGCCAGTTAGCGTATATTCGTGCCATTCTGCTACACGCAGGGGTAGCGTGGTGGTCGAGGCACCCGAGCCATCCGCATTTCGCGCTCGCAGATTCAATTCAACTGAGTGACCGGATACAGTTCCCACTGGTGGGGTGATTTCACAGTCGAAAGAGACCTTTTGGGCGGGGTCAAGAGAACCGATGCTAGTGCTGATATTGACAGTCCAACCACTGATGTCCACCCAACCGGTGATGAATGGCTCTGCTGGCCAATTGCCGCGGTTCTCCACCTCAAGAGTGATGTTCTCCCCATTCCTGTCGATGTCAAGGTCTGCCCCTCCAGCGAGAACCTTCCATGCTGGGACGTGAATCAATTCGAGGTTCAGTACGAAGCCCGGTACCGAGATGTCATCGGACATGCCTTGGAAGTCCACTGTTGCGATAGTCCCCTTCCAAGCATTATCGGAAACCGTGACACTCACCGTGAGTGTACCCGATTCATCCACCTCAATATCTGAGATTGAATCGCCAGTGAATGACCAACCAAGTCCGTCATCTCCACCCGCAAGCGCGTAGGTGTCAGAAGGAGTCAGGGTCAGGGTGTCGATGAGGTTGCCAGTATTTTCCGCTGTTATCTGTAGTATGAGTTCATCTCCCGGGGCGACGAGAATTGATGCCCCCGATGACAGATTGAGCCCATCGTGGTTCAGTGTGAGGTCCCACTGGTGGTCTTGGCGAGCAAGCACCTGAATGGTCGCTGTCGCTGCCACATTCACATCACCTTGCGAGCGCAATTCAAATGCAATGTTAAGCCCCTGTTCAGCAGGCATTTCCTCGGGCAGAGTGACCTGTATTGGCACGATGGCGAGGCTCCCAGCCCCAATCGAGTATGTCGATGATGGCAAGACGATTGTCAACCCGGGGTCATCAGAGAAGTTCTCGTTTGATAGCACCACTGCGCTGATGTCATAGACATCAGGTCCGTTCCCGGGATTCTCTAGTTTGAGCATGATGATGTTCATCTCGGTGACATTCATTCTCATCGGTTCAACGGTCGGCGAGGTGACTTCGATGGCCGCTCTGAATACCTGCATTACCTGCAGACTGAATTCTAATGTATGTCCACTGCGATTTGCCTCTTCCATCGACCATTGATGCAGCATCGGAGGAGCGGCAAATGGAAGGTCAAGGTCGAGGGTGCCTGTCACTGGTCCACCAGCGTTCCCGGTCGCGCGGAGTTTGGTGCCAACAATGTCCAGCCCACCGCTTGTATCCCATGACCATCCAGCATTGAGCAACCCTCCGGATGCTAGGTCCCACTCTAACTCTGAAACGCCAGATGGCAGTTGAATCGAGATATCCCACTGCAGGTCATCTGCTGGAACAGAACGGATGTGTGGTGGCATCACGGTGACGCCGTTGGAGACAAAACTCAGTTGGATGATTCGACAATCCTCCTCTGCACCGGTGCCTATGCATATTGTCAATGGGGTTGAAACAGAATTACCATGTGCAGTAGCACTGGGAACCTGCAGCCTTGCGGTCAACTCCCTTTGTTCACCCGGAGCGAGGGTAATAGCCGCTACCTGTGAGCCATCCATCTCGTACAGCCGCAGGTCTGAACCCCAAGCAGTGGTATTCCATTCCTGTCGGGTAACGGTCTCTGCTGCATTGCCGAGATTCTCGATCAGCAACCACGCCGAGGCATCTGATACAGGGTGGCCAAATCCAGTGCTGACCGAAGTTCCGTCAGGTCCTCTCATCGAAATGCCCCGGGTCCGATTGGCTTCGATAGGCAGAATTCCAGTCTGAGTGACATTTGTATCGCTGTCCAGCGTCATGGTCAGCAGCAACCACCCACTGTCACTCCCAAGTGCAGTTGAGGGTGCCGAGACAAGGATAGCAGGAGTCCAAACCTGTCCTACCTCGATATGGACTGCACTAGAACCACCAGCCGTTTGGTCCTGAACTGTCCAATTGTCTGGCATATTCGAGTCATCAATGCTCATCGTCCAATCGCCCGCCAATCGCCCGGTGGAGGTAATCTGTGGATTGATCATCTCAGATCCGCCCGGATCGACTCTCACTGGGTCGGCGGGAACGCCGATGGAAACATTGTATGGCGCAACGATGGTCAGTGTGATGGTCTGGTTGTCATTATCAGTGCGAGACTGCGAGAGATTACCGTCCTCATCCAATCGTAATTCGAATTCGTGGTCACCAAGTCCACCAGACCATGAGACCGAGAATGAAGCCAGATTGCCGCTACCAGTTGGAGAAATCGGCTGCATTGTTCCTTCTCTATGCGTGTGGATTCTTGCACCGTCGACGTAGAGTCTGGCAAAGGTGTCAACATCAGTATTGGCGGTTCCGACATTCTCGAAGTAACACGTAACAGTCACTTCCTCATCGGGGTCGGGTGTGCTCGGGCTGAACTGGATGCCCCTTGAGTCAGTGAATGGCCGAACGTCTGCCGCGGCCTGCGAAATCAGTTGGTCACCAATCAGGATGTCAATCGCGCCATCTCCATCGATATCAGCCAGAGTTAGAGCAGACCATGTGCGGTGGTCGAGGTCAATACCTCCAATCCAGTTGTTGTTGATGGCGGCTGCACTACCCTCCTCCCCGTCGAATGCGTGCAGGGTGCGACCATATGCCACGAGAACTTCAGGGGCTCCGGTCCCATCAATGTCGAGAAGAGCAACCGGTGATACAGCGATCTCATCGTTGGGGTTGCCGCTGCTCCGCTCAAGGTCGCGATGCCAGATTTCCATTGGATTAGGGGTATCGATGCGGTGGCAGCCGGCAATACCGTGTCTGTCGAATGTAGTCGCATACCAGGTCACCCAACAGACTCGGTCAGTGACACCGTCATCATCCGTATCAACCGGTGTCGGCGGAGCATCTGCGTATCCATTGACTGCATTGAATGAGAATAATTGGCTTGCATTGGTCACTTCCATACCGATGTATTGCGCCCCATCGGCAGTGGTGCTGCCACCAAGGTCGGTTGGGATGGTCACAATCATCTCCATAGCAGAATCAGAGTCCAACTGGGTGATGACAGGGCCCGGTAGCCTGACGTGAGGAGCATCGGTGCCGCCATCGAGATTGTTCAGTGATGCACCACCCCATTCTGGAGAGCCAGATGCACCACTCAATCTCCAAACCCACATACTGCCACTGTCATAGTCAATTGTAGTCAGCATCACTGCGGTATTGACAGAATCGAGTTGAACCCACGCTGGGTCCGAGGCATGTGTTCCCTTGCTCAGTTGAACTTCCCAGAGTGGGGAAGGTGTACCGGACATAGGCAGGGGCAAAGCCAACGCGTATGGGTCGTCATTGGCATCATCGAAGAGAGCGAGAACCAGTTCTGGTGTGCCGTCCAATTCGAGGTCAGCTAGCAGCGGCTGGGCGGTAGGGTGGTGATTACCGACGGAATTCCCGTCATATGGTCCATCCGCGCCCATTGATAGGCTTGGATGGGTGTAGCGCCACATTCGCTCTGTGGTGTGTCCTCCACCAGGTTTCCATCCAGTTTCATCGCATATTATGTCTGGAGCCCACAATTCGACCGACATGATTCCGTTGGTGTCGTAGGCGATGACCACCTCCAAGTCTCCATCTTCATCAACATCGAGAATGACTGCTCCGGCCTTGACCGGGTCTGCTGAACCAACGTCCTGCTCCCACATCGTAGCGCTGGTATCCCCATCGACGATTTTCAGGAAAGCGTGCATATCGCCGCCGATGTCGCGTCTGTCAATCAGCACCACTGACAGTCGTCCTTCCCCACATCTCTCTACCGCGTTCCCAGATACGTCGATATTGCCGGTGAAGTCACCAACCGGCGTGGCGAGGGTATCAACTCCGTAATCGGCGGCGGAGTAATGTCGCCAGTTTTGGACCGGGTCAGTAATTGAAGCCAGATGGCCAGATGGGGTTGGGATATTCGGTGAATGAGCAGGTGTGAGCGCTTCGCGACCCGGAGTTCGGCCGAATTGTGGCCATGCTTGTCCTCCATCAATCCAGATTTCACCTTCTCTTGCATTGGAATTAGAACTATCAGGAACTTCCAAATCGCCCTCAATGGCATTCAATGGGGCGAAAACCTGCAGAATTAGCAACGAGATGATTAGCGCAACTGAAGTGGGCAGGTGCGCAGCACCTTTTCTATGCGGTCCGCTCGCCATCACCATGATTCGCCCCCGAGCCATTATTCAACATTGGCGTGATGAGGATGTTCAGGAGTCACAATGTGACTCTGTCGTGCGTTTTCCGACATACGTGTTAGATGAAGTGTTTATCAAGGGGTTCCGGGTCGCCGGGCTGTCTCGGACGACCTCTCCTCCGGAGGCTGACGCCAGTGAGGGACGGGAGGCATACAGGCCTTCCGTCCCCGGGCGTTTTCTCCGGAGCGGAGTGAACACGAGGAGGAACCGAAATGTACAGCCTAGTAGCCAAAGAAGATACCATCCGTATTCCGGCGGAATACATCAAGCACGGCAAGTCGCTTTCACAACACGTTGACCGGCTCGCCCACGACGCATTTGAAGGACGATTTGATGATGACCACAACTACGTCTTGCTAACTTTTGACCACGATTTGATAGGTCGCGGACGTATCATCCACGGTGATGGTGCAATCTATCAGCGAGTCCGATTCAAGGCACTACTATTCACTATGGAAAACAATGAGATTGTTGACGGCGCAGTCAGCGAAGTGCATGAGTTCGGCGCCTTCGTTCGAATTGGCCCAATGGAAGCACTGCTGCACAAGAGCCAGATTCTCGACGAGCAGATAGACATCAACATCGGCCTGCGCCGAATTGAAGGGCGACAATCTGGCAAGTTCCTCGGCGAAGGAAGCCCAGTGCGAGCCCGCATTGTCTCACTATCATTGAACCCGCACGACCCGCGCTCGAGCAAAATTGGCTTGACCTGCAAGCAGACAGCACTTGGGGCACATGAGTGGCTCGCAGAGGATAGGGAGGAATGAACATGGTAAGGCAGCCATTCGCATGTGGTGAGTGTCACCTAATTCTCGATATTGACGCCGACCAGTGTACTAGTTGTCCAACCGCCCCGGTTACCGTGGATTGGCAAGGCTTCACCATTATTCTCGATACAAGCAGGTCCGAAGTTGCCAAGCGCCTCGGCATCGAGAAGCCTGGTAATTACGCACTCAAGGTAAACATCCGCTGAAGGAGGAAATGAAAATGGAGATTCTTGAAAGAAATGAAAACTCATTGCTGAAGCGCACTGAGTTAAGTTGGAGTTGGCGTCACGTCGACCACCCCACACCTAGCAAGGCGCAGATGATTGCTGCCATCGTCAAATTGGAGCCCAATGCATCCGTTGACCGTGTTGTGGTCAGAGATGTCAACAGCCGCTTCGGCCAGCCACTCACCGTCGGACGGGCCTACGTTTACGAGAGTGTGGAGGTTATGGCGAAGGAACCCAAGTACATCCTCAAGAGGCACTCTGCACAAGAGGAAGCCGAAGAAGCCCCTGCAAAGAAGGCACCAGCTAAGGAAGCACCCGCTGAGGAAGCACCCGCTGAGGA
>CAUZSM010000050.1:0-11309 GCA_963582685.1 Candidatus Thalassarchaeaceae archaeon
ATGATTGAAGAAGCAGGTCTAACTATGCAATCCGCCGTTTTCATCACACGATGAAGGTGGGTTTGGTCCCGAATCACAATTATTCCCTCGTCTAATTTCATCAGAGTCCCGTCAAGCAACTCAACTGGATGAGGTTTCACCACGATTTGGTGGCCTGGGCTATTACCCCAACGCTCAATCACGAGTTGCATTGTCTGGTCCATCAGCGACTTCAGAGGGTCTCGATGAGTAGTCATCAGCAGAATCACTCGCTTTTCTGAGTCGATGCCTAATTCTGCACGATAATCTGTACCATCATCAAGGATGGCAAGTTCGTCAAGAGTCGGTGAACCGGTCACCACCTGACCTTCGGGCGATGCGCCGTACCCCGCGTTAATGTCGGCGGCGACCTCCCCCCAGCACGTGTTAGCAACACAACCCATCATTGACCCACGATATACGCCAAAATCGTAGGGTACCATCGGCGCACCGTGGTCGATGCTGATTACCGGAATCTCTGCCTTGTTGGCCCACGGAATTGCTTGATATCGCATATGACCCTCATGCGGAGTCGTACCGATGACCAAATCTGGACTGAATGGTAAATTCCCCTTGAATGCCACACAAGGATACGTCCACGACGAATCTGGTTTTTCCAACCTGACCGGTTGTTCGCCCGGTTGCTTCCAAATCCAATACCAATCATTTGCATCAAACTTATTTCGAGCATAGCCGAGTCTGTCCCAGCAGAAATCTCGGAATCGGTGGGCGAGTCCATTGGATGGGTGCAGTGGGAGTGGTTTGAGGGATTGAACGAAAATGTACTCCGAATCAGGTTGTGCATCTAGTACGTCCATTATTGGTCGGAACTGCTGTAGGTGCAGCGGTTTCTCACTACCATGAATCAACAGACGCAGTGTCTCACCTCATTCTACGTCATCGAAGGTAATCAAGTGGTCCTCGGGCATGTCGGTCTTCGCTACCCTACCCATCACATCGTCCCAATGCAGGGGACTCAGTCCGCTGCCTGGCCGCTTAGTAGTGAGATTATCCCCTGATAGTGTCTCGCCTACCTTCACCGCACAATTTGTGACGATACTGCGGCGGGCGTGTTCGATAGCGGGGGCCTGAGAATATAGAAAATCTGATTCTGTGTGGTCGCGGACCATGGCTGCCATCTGTGCAAGTCTAGTTGTTAGTTGGGCAAGGTCATCGGCGTCCATCGCATGATAGTGATCATTACCGGGTAACGACTTATCGTGAGTGAAATGTTTCTCAAATACGCGCGCGCCTAGTGCATATGCCCCGATACAAGCCATACATTCTCCATCGGGAATGGTATGGTCTGAGTAACCAATACCCTCGTTCGGATTGTTGGCTGCGAGGGTTGAGATTCGCCCAATGAACGCGTTCTCATCAGGGGTAGGATAATTCAGCACACAGTGCAGCAATGTTACCTCACTAGCACCGTTGCTGCGCAATTCACGTACCGCATTCGCAACCTCCCCATCTGAAGCTGCGCCTGTCGACATCAGAACGGGTTTTCCTTTACTCGCGACCGCGCGGAGAAGCGGAATGTTGGTAATGTCCGCACTGGCTATTTTGTGGACACTGACCAATGGGTCGATGTAATCCAGGCTAGCAAGGTCAAATGCAGTCGACATGAACTCGACACCTTGCTCATTGCAATAGTCGGCCAACTCTTCGTACTCAGCTTGGCCGAAGTTATCGAAGCGGCTGAATAACTCGTGCTGGTTCTGCGCTGGCTCCTTCGAGGTGTCCCAATACGCCGGACTGTCGCTAATAGCCAACTTGTCTGCTTTGTAAGTCTGGAACTTCACTGCATGTGCTCCACCTGCAGCGCACTGGCTAACCATTTTCTTCGCAGTTTCCATGTCGTTCTCATGATTTACACCGACCTCGGCAATGAGATACCACGATGATGCATCGTCAAGGCGGCCAGCGAGACTACCCATCAGCGTCCCTCCACCCTTTTCCGGTGCATTCGAATCAATTCTGCGATTACTCTTTCTGTTCCCGATGCGAGGTCATAGCGCTTGAGTTGCTCGCTCATTTCTCTGCGCTTCATCTTGGCCCCCCCAGACGCATATAGGTGCACAACAGCCCCATTGAAATCAGAAGTTGGAAATTCTTCGGACCACCCAAGTTGGCAGGGATGGTCCCCCATCGTTGAAGAAAAGGTGTGCAAATCCTCGCGTTTGTTCTGTGAAATGATAATCATAGGGGTGCCGCAAGCAGCCAACTCATACACTGTTCGACCATTTGAGGTGATAGCAAAGTCTGCTGTGCGCATATGGTCACTCATTCGTTTGACGGATGACAAAACTGTAAGCGATGCAAATGATGATTCCAACGCAGTGCAAAGGGCGGTGACAGATTCCTTACGTGGATTACCCGGTCCGATAATCATAGTTAGATGGAGGTCAGATATTTGATTGTCGAGATTCCCGAAGTTTGCTTCGGCCAATGCTCGTACTACTTCGGAGGAAAGATCGCGAGGGTCGGTCCCACCAAAGGTCACTAGTGCGCGTATGCCATCATGGGGCTCTGCGATGCCATAGAGGAATTCTTCCCGCAAACAAACCCAAGGTATGCCGTTCACTTGATTTGGAGTGGGGTTCGCATGTTCGTAAAGTGCGTTGATGGTGAGGTCTGCTACTGCTGAGCCAGCCCCCATATCCTCGAAGTTCACAATGAGGCGCGTTGGGGAACGAAGTTGCTCGATTTCCTCCTTCGTAGTGTCTAAAATGTCGTTGACGAGGATGTCAATCTCACGTTCGTCCAATAGTTTCACCAAATCTTCTGTCGAATCGCACTGAACTACCTCATGGTGGCGGCTCGCAATCAGGTCGTGAGCCAAATCAGAGGCGGAATCGGTGATGAAGAGCGGCTTTGATGCTAGCCGGTCAGCCAGTGTCAGGGCCCGGAAAGCGTGCCCGAGACCATGGGTTGCATTGCCTATCACGCGGAAAGCAACGGTTGGAGTGGATACTAGTGCTTCGGCAAGTGCCCAATCCAAGTGAGTGTCAATGTCGTGGCCTTCGTGTGCATCGACCTTCAGCAACGCAATTTCCCCGCCGATTCGGCTACCGGACTCTATCATGCTTCGGCGACAAGCGATAACTCCGCCGTTCTCAACCCAACATGGCTCCATCCATTGTCTGTTGAGACGGGTTTCAAACATCGGTACTGGGCTGCCGTCTACTTCCGTCCAGCGAAGGTGCCGGTCATCGCAGACGCTCAACGCCGAATCGGCATCATCTAGGGCGTCAATGGCGGCTTGAATGGTATCTGATGAAACAAAGGGGGAGGTGGGTTGTATGGTCACTATCTTTGCAAAAGTGTGTCCAAATTCGGTCTCCGCTGCCTGTACCGCGTGTACTACGACGTCATCCAGTGTGGTTTCGTCTGCTGAAAGGTGGTCTGGCCTCTCAATAACAAGGGCACCGACTTGCTTGGCTACTGTGGCTATCTCTTCGTCCTCAGTTGTGACGACAGTGGTACAGCCGGCGACCGTTAATGCAGTTCGTAAGCAGTGGTGGATAAGTGGCCGGCCGGAAAGAAGGCGGAGATTCTTGCGGGGAACACCTTTCGACCCGCCTCTAGCGGGTACTACAATCAGCGTATCCCCGTCCATGCTCCTCACCTCGGAGTTGTTCATCGTTTCTTATCAGGTGATAGACCATCTTTTCGAGCGCGCTTGCGCGCATTTGCAACCGCACCTTCAGGAAGGAAATGGAACTCAGGAACCAGCTCTCCCATTTTGGAATCTAGTTCGGTAACCATGCGACGGAATACCTCAAGGTCGGGTGTGGTGGAAACCCACTTCTCCATCCAATCACACTGCGCCTGTATTCTCTCATCGTCAGGATGTTGGGCTCGCAGCAAACTGGAGAGATGGCCAATAATCAATGCATCTCGAGGGGTTAGCAGATATGTTGCGAAGGGGTTACGCTCTAGAATGACATTCTGATGTTCTTTCCACAGGGCGAAAATGTGGTCATACACCCAACCAATGAATAGCACCATCAAGCCAACACTGATGAACAAACTACCCATTATTGCATAGGCTGTTGGCAGCCCGGGAATTAGCTCAGAGCCAGCCCGCCCCCACTCGGGGTTGCTGGATTCCAATCTGTCGAACAAAAGCAGAGTAAGAGTGGTGGCCCAGAAAAGGAGCGATATGATGGTCTGAGATTGCTGAGCGCGCCAGAATTGTCGCATAAACCACTTCTTAGCGAAACCAGACATACTCTCCCCCTCGGAACCGGAGGCCCCCCCTTCAGCCATGGACCCGGCTCCCACCACCCCATTTTCACCCTTTCCGGCAGATGCCGGGTATAGTAAACTGGTTGTTCTGCCTTGCAGTAGTGCGATGGGGAGGATTCTTTGCTGAATATAGGGTGTGACAACCATGTCCGACGGTGTTGTGCTTGTCACAGGCGCAAGTGGGTTCGTCGGGAGTCATATTGTGGCTAATCTGCTCAGTCGCGGAAGAAAAGTGCGGGCAGCGGTCCGCGAGCCGACCAATCCGGCCCGGGTCAGTCACCTGAAATCATTGCCAATTACTGATGATGGTGGCCTCGAATTAGTCAAAATGGATCTACTCGATGCACCTTCTGTTCACGCAGCGATTAGTGGCTGCACTGACGTCATTCACGCAGCGGCCGCGCTACACGTCGGAAAAATGAATCCGCAGCGTGACGTAGTTGACCCGTCAATAATTGGCACACAGAATATCTGCGATGGTATCGATGCGGCTGGCACAGTTGAACGTCTAGTCCACACATCCTCAACAGCAGCTATCCGTCCAACCCACTACGAAGATGGTGCTTGCTACACATCTGAGTCGTGGGCCGATGATGCAACCCTAGCCGACAATGCTTACGGCCTTGCTAAGGCCGGTGCCGAGCGATTGGTGCGTGAGTGGCACGCCGGTTCTCAATCCGGAAAACGGCCACGCCTTGTCACAATCCATCCTTGTGTTGTGTTCGGTCCGCCGATGTCAAAACGCCACCTCTCTGGAAGTTTATCATACGTCGAAGCATTGGTGAAGCGGACCTTGCCGAAGTCGTTGCCATCTCACATCAATGTGGTCGATGTCCGAGATGTGGCTGAAGCGCATATACGCGCGTTGACCGAAGGCGAGAATGAGGGAAGATACCTCGTGATTGGTGGAAATCTCTGGATGAAGGACATCGCCGACATTCTGCGCGAAGCCTACCCAGAACGGAAATGGCCCAAGGGGGTATTGCCATATTGGATCTGCCTGATTGTCGCTACCGTCCACCCTAAACTCACGCTGAAATGGGCACGCAACCATCTTCGGAAAACCTGTTCATTTGATGCTACGCCCGCTAAGCAGGATTTGAATATGTCATTCCGCCCGCTATCGGAATCCATCATTGACAGCGTCCCGCCCATGCTTGACAACGATTGGGTGTAAGCAAAGATTGAGGATGGGGTGCCCGACCGGAGAGAATGATGCAACCAAGCCAAGTGTGGGGGAATCGTTGGCATATGGCCTCAGATCGTCTCTCTCGCCAATGGATGTCTGCTGTCGTCGACAAACAGAGTATGGTTGTCCTCGCTGCAGACCGTAGTTCAATGGCTGGCCTCAACCAGTTGTTGGATGCTGTTGCAGACCATGTTGTTGCACTCAAAACCCATGTGG
The DNA here is from genome assembly GCA_963582685.1 of Candidatus Thalassarchaeaceae archaeon. Classification (GTDB taxonomy): domain Archaea; phylum Thermoplasmatota; class Poseidoniia; order Poseidoniales; family Thalassarchaeaceae; genus CAUZSM01. The sequence continues at coordinate 5,675 of CAUZSM010000050.1, forward strand.
ACCTCATCGATGACTGGTCGCCAGATGCCTGGGCTGAGTTCTGCTCACGGGCAAAAGATGCTGATATGCTGATTTTCGAAGACAGGAAACATGGCGATATTGGAAGAATTGCCCGTGACCAGATGGGGGGCATCTACGATGCCCGCTCATGGGCTGACTTGATGACGGCCCACCTCATTTCTGGGCCCTCTGTACTCGATGGAATGCAAGAGGGGTGGAATGCTGTTGGGCGCGATGGGGGTGTGCTACTGCTTGCACAGATGAGTAGTGCGGGCAACCTGCTTGAAATCCCCGGATATACTGAAGCGGTGGTGTCTGCAGGTAAGCAACATCCTGCGTGCTTTGGATTCATCGGTAACGGCTCCCGGCCAGCAGAGTTAGAGAAACTTCGAACTTTGGTCGGTGATGCAAAGATGATCTGGACGCCGGGCGTCAACATTGTCACTGGAGATGCAGAATTAGGTCAGCGATATGGCGACCCACGAGAAGCGGTGATGGCAGGCAGCGATGGGATAATCGTCGGTTCAGGAATACATCGAGCGGATGATGAGGGAGCTGCTGCCAAGGCTTACGCCAACGTGTCTTGGGAAGCATTGCTCGCTAGGATGTGACTGAATGTGTGGAGGGCTCTGGACCCGTTTGCTACGCTGGAAGCGCCGCCACTGGTTGATTGTGCCCCCTTCTGCTGATTATCTACACTCAGCCGCATATCAAGACGCAATGGTTCATTCTCTAAGTGGAGAGGCTGGACTGAACGAGGCTGAGGATGAAACGATAAATTACAACCATCGTCACCATGAAGTGAACAGGCAACTCGGTGTATGGCGCTGGCGTGGTATGCAGAATAACCTCGATTCGTTGTTGACAATTATTGAGAACGGTGACTTAGTGGTTGATTTTGGGGGGGCTGCCTGCCCACTGGGGCTTGGCTCGTTGGTGGTTGACCAACTGAAACGGGACGGGGCAGGAAATCTGGTTATTTACCACACAATTTCTGAACTCCCGGGTAAAGCGGATGTGGTTTTCACTTCACATTGTCTTGAGCATATCGAACAGATTGATGAGGTGCTCGGTGATATTCACAATTCGATGGTTGCAGGTGGGGATCTTCTGGTATTCGTTCCTGCGTGGACCTGTGAGCGCTGGCGTTCAGGCATCCACAAGAATGAGATTTACAACGACCACGTGTGGACTTTCGCTTTACAAGGAGAAGAAATTCCTGAAATGGAGCGAGTCAAGTATATCGATGCTGTAATAGGTTCACTCTTTGATGTTCAACACACAGAATATTGTGGTGATAACAGTATTTTTATCCACGCTAAAATGAAGGCGACGATTGAAGCGTCGTGACCGTTTGGGCCTGTTGATGGCTACTCTGGACGTTTGCGGACTGCTGGTCGCGTTCGTTCTGCTCGTCGCCATCGTTGTCATTGGCCTTTGGCAATGGAACTCAACGAAAAACGTCAATCATAGAATCGAAATCGGTGACGAGTCAATACTGGTTAGTTCATCTCATCGAAAGGACGTGGTCATTGATGCCCCGCCTGGCTCAACATATGTCCCATATGTGCCAGCGAAATTAGAACCAATCCCAGTAGCGCAATATGCTCAAATCCCAAACGACCCTCAAACTCCAAGATAGAGATAGACACCTGCACCTATTGCTCCAAATGCACCGAGAAACAACAACGCGGCAACTATCATTATGGCTTTCTTGCCCTTCTTTTTGACTTTAGAATCAGTGGTTGGCTCTAGTTTGAGGTCTGGAAGAGATGCTGCGCCGGGTGGTGGTAATGCAACCGCCACGTCTACTACTTCTTCCCCGTCTTTTTGGGCCCGCTGTGAATCAACATCTGGATATAGTTGGTCAAGGTCCTCAAGGCCAACCGCTTCAGGAATTTCTCCCATTATATTGCCCCAAGCTTCCTCAATGGCGGCACTGGTAACTGGCTTCTCAAGCCAAACCGTCGCCCCAGCGGAAAGAGTTGCATCGGCCGCGAGGGTGCGTTGGTGGCGAGGGGCCATGAACACAATTCGTGCCGTAGGGTCGGTTTCACGCATCTCAAGTGCTGCAATGTGGCCGTCTAAGGACGGAATGTCCAACGACAATAAAACGAGGTCTGGTTTGAGGCGTACGTACTCATCCACGGCTTCATCGCCGTCCTCACATATTTCGATTCTCCAGCCCTTCTGGGTGAATACCTGGGAGAGCCGATGCACTCCCATCGGATTGTAATCCACAATGAGAACCAGAGGGTCATCCGGGTCGTCTGACGATACTACGCGGGTCATCTCACTCACTCCCGCCATCCTACACTTCCACATCAATCAAACGGACGTGGGTTCCTCACTCCTCATCATCATCAATCAGGGTGTCTGATGTAGATCGCTCGGGTTTCTCAAAGGTCTGCTTCAATGCATCTTGACGTTCCTGTTCCTCTTTGAAGTGGGCTTGGTCTGCCGGGGCTCTCACGAATTGCATCTTTAATTCTGAAACGATGCCTTTCAACATGGTTTCTTCGATTTTTTCCATATTCCCGCTTGTTCTCTTGGCAAGGATATCAAGCAAGTCAATTGCTTCTTTTGCTTCGCCTAAATTGAAGTGGACCTTGCCCTCAGTATCTGGAATGGCGCCCATGTGCAACAGTGCAGAGCGCTGTAACATGTAAACAAGTGAAAAGAAATTTTGACTCTCTTTGCTTGACAGGGGTGCATCATCACTCATTTTCTCACCTCACTCAAACATCATCTCAAGTAACCAATCTGAGTCAAATTGTTTGAGATCGTCATAACCCTGACCGACCCCTACCAGGACAATTGGCTTGCCGGTGGCGTGAGCAATAGATAGTGCTGCGCCGCCTTTTGCGTCGGTATCGAGTTTGCACAATACAGCCCCGTCGAAGCGAAGAAAACGTTGGAATTCCACTGCTTGCTCGACGGCGTCATTACCGGCGAGGGCGTCGCCAACGAACAAAACAAGATGAGGGCTTACAACGCGGTGAACTTTGCGAAGTTCTTCCATCAAGTTGGTCTTGTTTTGCATCCGCCCAGCAGTATCAACAATGACTACGTCCGCTCCACGTGCCTTTGCTGATTCCTTCGCATCGCGCGCAATAGCAGCGGCATCACCGCCTCTTTGGCTCGATATACATCTTACTCCTATTCGCTGGGCGTGGGCATCCAACTGATCAATTGCTCCGGCTCGAAATGTGTCGGCCGCCGCGAGTACTACTGTGTGTCCTTTCTGTGAAAGTCGGTGGGCAATTTTTGCTGTGGTCGTGGTTTTGCCTGTTCCATTCACACCGACCATCATGATGACCACTGGGGTGTCACCAGCAGCAATCTGCTTCTCGACGGTTGCATCAAAATCCCAATATCCTGCTTCAAGCAGGCTGTGCAGGGCCCGTTTCAGGCTGGCCTCGATGACTATTGTTAGGTCAGCGCCTTTACGCAGCCTGCCCCCCACTAATTCTCTGCGTAGTGCATCGAGAACCTCCTCCATTGCACGGCGGCCCATATCTGATTCAAGCATTACAAGTTCGAGTTCTTCAAGCAAATCGTCGAGCATTTTTCCTTCTTTGATTATCCGTCCGCCCTTTTGGACAACTCCGCCACCAAGGTCAATTTCGAATGCAGTGCCTCTTTCCGTCTCGACCTTGGTCGCACCTAACGAAGCACGGGGCGCTTGTTCGACCTCGACCAGTTGTCGACCAGTGGTGCTCCGCATGATGTGCAAATCAACTCTAGAACCGTCGGGGCGAACTACTTGGTCTACGTCAAATCCTTTGGCTGCGAGAATTTTCTTTTCCTTCTGTTTACGCTTGGCTTCGCGCTTGAGTAATTTACGTTGTTTCTTTGAAAGGGTGGAAGTGATTACCGGTTCACTATCATCAATATCGTCCCAATCGTCGTCTTCAACTTCGGGCGCTTCCTGCGGGGTGGTGATTTCCTCAAGTTCATCTGATTCTATGTCTGATTCATCTTTATTCGGCGATGTTGCTTCTGCTTCGGTCTGAGCCTCCTCACGCAGCCGCTCGCCTTCGGCAATTGCTGCGGCTGCTTCTTCACTTTCCTCATCAGCAGTAAGCGCATCAATATCAGCATCCTCGACGACTTCTTTCACGCGTTTGCGAAATTTGTCGAAGAAACCCATGTTCACACCTCAGTCGTCGAGAGTTAATTCGCCGCCAGAACGGCGCCTGCGCCGCTTGGGTTTGGCTTCGGTAGATTCTGATTCTTCAGCGGGTTCCTGTGTTGTTGTAGTTGCAGGTTGTAGGGCCTTCGCCCCTTCTGCAAAACTCTCTGCAAGGGTCTTGACCACCTCTTCTGCTTCTTTCAGTTCCCCTCGTAGTTGGGATATCACTTCCATGACCTCTTCCCTGCGTGTTTCGATAATGTTGATTGCTTCATTGCGGGGTCGCTCGGCCTGCACCCCTGAACCAATATCCACTACAACGCCGTCACTAGCTGGTATTACTGGAAGTTGAACGCCGCCTCCAAGTGGAATCATCGTACGGCGTTCACCATCCGAGAGGGCTTTCAGTGCCCTGATTACGCCGTCTTGCTCAATTAGAATATCATCAAGGCGAGATACCTGCTCTTTAATGCGGGAAATGCGCTGACGATTTATGTCAACAAGTCGCGCAACGCGCTGCAATTCCTCAGCGTCCATCATATCCCCTCCAACCCATCGATTCACCCGTCTGTCAAGAAGTCGTCGATAGGCTCCGCGCCCCCCGTAGGGGCGCGCCACACTGAATAGCCGGCAACACTTGGGACATCGTGACAGCCATGGTTGGAAGGGCGGCAATCCTGCTATGCGGGGGCAAAGGGAGCCGTATGCAAGACGGTGGAGTTACTACCCACAAACCACTGTTGGAAGTCGGCGGTATGCCGTCCACTCGCTTCATCGCCGAGAGGTTGCTTAGTGGCGACTTTGACTTCAGCCAACTCATTCTTGTCATTCCGCCGGCAAGAGAAGCGGAATACGAGGCCGCCATGTCGGGTATCGATTGTGTTCTGGTGGTCCAACCAGTGGCCCTTGGTACCGCTAATGCAGTACTTCACACACTTGACCACCTGTTGTCTCCAATCGACCAAATCTACCTCTCATTCGGCACCCAGCCGATGATCACCAATTCCACAGTAGCAGCGACTCTTGAACACCATTTGGCTAACAGTCTGGATTTCACCCTCGCGACCACTATCATGGACGACCCCTATGCACCACTCCTACGAGATGATGGAGGCAACGTATGTGGTTCAGTAGAGACCCATCTAGAAAAAACCGAGGTGCCGTCTCATGGAGAGACAAATATCGGTGCATACTGGGTTAGTAGGGAGTTGCTTGAGGTCGGTCTGCGTAGCTTGCATGAGCGTATGTTTGATTCAGAACTTGGTAGATACCAAACCTCGTCGGGTGAATTGGGATTCCCCAACGAAATGGTACGAGTTTGTGTCGCTGGGGGGCTGGGTGTAGACGGGGTGCCATGTGCCGAGCCTGTCGAAATTCTCGGGTTGAAAACACCAGAAACTCTGGCAACGATTCGCTCATTAATCGATGAGTAAATTGAGTGATGTTCACTCTTCTTCTGCGGCCGGGGCTGCATCTTCTCGGAAGGCAGTAATCACCAGA
>CAUZSM010000051.1:0-11131 GCA_963582685.1 Candidatus Thalassarchaeaceae archaeon
TCGATGGTGGCGCCGGTGTCGCTGGTGACGCTGTTTTCGATGAAAAGTCGCTCCCAACAATCGATGTCATTTGCAATCAGAGTGCCACCTACACTGTGGTCCATGTCGAGCAGGTCGCCAAGCAGACAGTATGTACCGCCTATTTCGAAAAGTTGCATTGAGACATTGCTCCAATGGTCGCCGTTCGCGGTGAAATTGTCTGTCATCAAACCGAGTAACGTGTGGGTGCCGTTACTGTTCAGATAGGTGTATTGAGCAAATGTCTGGTAATTGGTGCCGGTCTGCAGATTAGTTGCAAGATAATTGCCGACGGTTGCGTTGGCGTGAGATACACTCAGGTTACCGCTTGCCGGTGGCGTGACAGCAGTAGTCCAACATTCCCATACCTCATCGACTAGATTGTTAGCCGAATCCCAAATATCAGCGAGCAGGCAGTGTGGCTGTCCTCCACCGTTATTGGTGAAATTAATCGATTGATTGTGTACCGCCGTCGCAATTGTGAAGGAGTAATTGCCTTGGTCGTAGGCCGTGGTGATATTGGCGTCAGTAATGTACCAATCAACCGTATATGATGCTCCAGCTGTCAGATTCGATGCCCGAATCCAGCCGCTGGTATCACTGGTATGATTCACATACAATATCTCGTGATACATGCAATCCATGTCATCATCAGACATATTCCAATTGGTGCCGACCTGTTCCCACACCTGCGCATGGAAGCACCACACCCCACCCACAGTGGGCGTATTGTGTGCTTGATTCGTACTGCCAGCGGTCGCTGCAGGCACATTTGTTCCCTGCTGCACGATGGTGTGGCTAGTTCCATTCCAGTAGGTCCAATACCAGTCGATCTCGTAGTATGAATTTGCAGATAGGTTGCCCCATGAGTATGCACCGTTTGTCGAAGTCACGCCGGTAACTGTAACCCATTCAGTTCCGGTTCCAGTACCGTTACCACCGCCACCTCCGCCTATCGTGAAGTAAGACGTGGTATTGCTCAATACAGTCGTGTTCCAAAGGGGTGCAGTACGGATTTCACCAACGACCCTATAGGTTCCATTCGGCCCACCCATTGCCACTGGATCGGTCCAGTATTCATCGAAAGATCCGCTAGTGTTGCCAGAAGTGATATGCATATATCCGCTGGAATACCACAAAATACCGGTAGAGCCGTTTGGGCGATAAACCCATAACCAATAGATGTACGAATCGTTTGCATCTAGATTAGTGATATCCAATGTAACTGATGTGGTGTTCAAATTGGAGAGTGAGACCGCCTCATTTCCGGTCGTAGCAGTGACATTTGGGATGCCAGCGATGAGGGCAGACAGCAGCATCATGGCTGCCATGAAAATTGAGCGGGTGCGATGGGTTCGTTGCTCAGCGTGGACACTGGTCATGTCGGGCCCATCTACTCGTTACATTTCAAAGTCTCCCTCAACATGAAACGCCCTTAGGGCGGTTCATGCGTTCACGTCATGCAAAGTCAAAAGGCGCCGTGTGCAGGATTTGAACCTGCGACCTGCGGATTAACAGTCCGCCGCTCCACCAACTAAGCTAACACGGCTTGCGGCCCGCCGACTCAGCCTCCATTCATCAATGAATCGGGCGTAGAATAGCCGTTGGTTGCGGGCTCATACCGCTTCGGTGAACACTAAGGGCGGTAGGCGGAGCGAATTGGGTGATGAGCAGAGCCGGTGGTTCTTGGGCACCCAGCGCAGAGAATTTGGCTAGTGCAGATGCAGTCCTTGCGGCAACATCCGCCAGCGGCGCAGTCTACCGCAATGGGTTGGGAATGATTGCCAGTGAGAACATCGTCAGCCCTCGTGTTCAGCAGGTCATCACATCCGACCTGCACGGTCGTTATGCGGAAGGCATGCCCGGAAGACGCTACTATCAGGGATGCGGTGACTTCGATACAATCGAGTCTCTGGGCATTGACATCGCCAGACAGGTATTCAGATGCCGTTTTGCCAACATCCAGTCAACATCTGGAACGGTGTCCAATATCGGCGCACTGAAGGCACTTGCCAAGCCCGGTGACAAGATTACCGCAGTATCTACTGCTGATGGAGGCCATATTTCGCACGCAAGGATGGGCGCAGTAGGCCTGCGAGGGCTTGATTTGACGACATATCCTTGGGATGTTGAGCGCATGGAGCCGGATGTTGATGCAGCCTGCGCGATGATCCGAGAATTACAGCCAACCCTTGCATTGGTAGGACAGTCGGTTTTCCTATTCCCTACTCCATTGCAAGAAATGGCGGATGCCGCCCACGAAGTTGGTGCCACGATGATGTACGACGGCGCGCATGTGCTCGGGCTGATTGCCGGCGGTCTATTCCAGGACCCGTTCCGTGAAGGGGCAGATGTGGTAACTGGGTCGTCGCACAAGACCTTCCCCGGCCCACAGGGTGGATTCCTTCTCTCAGATTCCGATGACGAGAAGTTCCAGCGCAAGTTGAACAGCGCTATTTTCCCCGGTGTCTGTTCCTCCTACCACCTGCACCATGTTGCTGGCAAGGTGATTGCTTTGGCCGAATTTGCTGAGTATGGGGAGGCATACGCAGCAGATACAGTTCGAAATGCCCGCGCCTTTGGCGCGGCTATGGCTGCTGAGGGCTTTGATGTGCAGGCAGAAGGGCGTGGATACACCGAGAGCCACCAGATTCTCACCCGCAATGGAGAGACTGACAGCGGTGCTGGCAAGGTGGCGGCCGAGATGCTTGAGGAGGCCGGAATCATCACCAACATGAACATGCTTCCCGGCGATACCAAAGCGATGACTCCGTCTGGATTGAGACTTGGAGTGCAGGAGTTGACCAGAGTGGGCATGGGTGTGCAGGAGATGGAGGAGGTTGCCCGACTTTACGCGCGTGTTCTACTCAAGGAAGAGGACCCTTCTTCTGTTCGCGAGGACGTGTATGCGTTGAAATCAGAGTTCCAAACCGTGCATTATTGCTTCAACGAGGATGCAGTATCCGGCTACCCTCTTTGATTCAGAGGATGCCGATTATTCGGCTGTGAACCTTGACTTCATCCTCAATGATGGTCAATGAGCCCCGAACTGCGGCGGTATGCTCATCGCTCAGTGGCTCGCGGTGATAAACGGTAATCCACGATTCACCTTCGTCAACTTCTGAGCCGACATGAGCATCGAGCACGAAGCCGACACCGTGGTCGATATCATCTCCCAGTTCACTTCGCCCTCCGCCGAGTTCGAGTACAACAGTGCCAAGCGCCATCGCGTCGATGTCGGCGACGTGCCCACTCACAGCAACATGGAATTCAGTGGTTTGCAGAGTCTCATCGAGCAGGCCGAGAGCCAACAGAAGACTGTGCTCGGAGGCGAAGACTTCTGCAGCAACCCCCTGAGCGATGCACATCTGCTCAAATCGGGCGATTGCGCTGCCGTCGTGCAGCGAATCAAGAATCATCACTGCGCCTACATTCGCCGAGTGAGCCAATCCAGTTGCGGCAAGCAGAATCCCACCCTGTACGCATACCAATTCCTCAAGGTCAGCGGGTCCGCACCCACGCAGTGTCTCTATGGATTCGAGAACCTCTAATGCGTTTCCAGCGGCGAATCCGAGGGGGGTATTCATCTCGGTAAGCATCACCGTTGTGTGGATTCCAAGTCCTTCCCCGGTGCTGACAATACTGTTTGCAAGTTGGCGAGCCATTTCCTCGTCGCGCATGAAGGTCGCTTTGCCCACCTTGATGTCTATCACCAGTGCAGCCAGTCCCTCTGCCGCCTTCTTTGATAGAATCGAGCCGGTGATGAGTGGTGTAGAGGCGATGAGGCCGGTCACGTCACGAATAGCATACATCCGCTTGTCTGCTGGCGCAAAGTCACCGGTTTGTCCCGCAATCATGCATCCGATTTCCACGACTTGGTTTTGTGCTGCTTCCGGAGTGAGTGCCACGTCGTATCCGGGCAGAGATTCGAGTTTGTCGAGAGTACCTCCAGTGTGAGCAAGGCCCCTGCCTGCAATCATTGGACACTTCAGACCGCAGGCAGCCAGTGCAGGTGCCAGCGGCAACGAGACCTTGTCTCCGATGCCGCCAGTGCTATGTTTGTCAACGACTAGGTGACTCCATTGTTGCGGCCATTGCAGAACGACACCTGAATGTAGCATTGCGTCGGTGAAAGCAACGGTATCCTCGGTGGAAAGTCCGTTGTCAAACACATTACGCATCCACCCTTCAATATCGTCGTCGGAAAGTGTACCGTCGACGACACCATCGACGAAGTTCTGAATCTCAGTCATCGTCAATCAGCCCGATTTCCACGAGGCGCTGATGCAGGTAATCACCGGCGCTGATGCTCGGGTAATTCGCCTCGCCACCAGTTCTCTCTACGAACTCTGGGCGGGGGGTCAAATCAACCTCATCGCGAGGATGAGTGAATAGTGGCATCGAATATCGGTCACTGGTAGCATCTGGTGGGTTGATAACACGGTGAGTGACTGCCTTGAACAGACCATTGGTTAGATTCTGCAGCATATCACCGGAATCGACGATAATGTGCTCGTGATTGCCTTCGACCTTGATCCATTCACCGTCGTGGTCCATCACTTCCAGACCACCTGCCGTAGCCCCAACCAGTAGCGTGATGAAGTTGATGTCCTCGTGTTGAGCACTGCGAACTGCTCCTTCCGCAATATCTTCACCAATTGCAGGATAATGCAACACTCGTAGAATGGTATTGCCATCAACAGCCATGTTTGGCAGCCAGTCTGGCCCTTTACCGAGATAAATTGAACAAACTTCGAGCAGGGTGCGAGACAGTTCCTCCATCTGGATGTACAACCCATCAATCACCGGTCCGAATTCAGGACAGTCCTCGTCAGGCCAGATGTTCTGCGGGTAGATTGCCTTCAATGCGTGACCGTCAGGTAGTGTGCGGCCGGTTTGCCAGAACTCCTTGAGGTCTGGAGCGGGGTTGTCCTTGGCGTGCTCGACACCAATCGGAACGTAGCCTCGCTGATTACCGGATTGATTAGAGCGCATTTTGGTATTATCATCTCGATTAAAGAAATCTTCACTGATTGAATATGCACCATCAATGTCGGACAATGGGATTCCATGACCGGTCAAAGCGAAGAAGCCGATATCTTCGAAGGCCTCGCCCATCTTCGCAACCAAGGCTGCTCGACTAGCCTCATCACCATGCGTGTATTCGCGTAGGTCAATGGTCGGAATAGACTCACGCGCCATGCAATCCCCGATGCGGTGGGCGGGGTGCTGTAAAAAGAACCCTTCGCGAAAGCAAAACAGACTGTATCAGCGTTGCTCTTTGTCATAATGTTCGCGCAGTTGCTCGACACTCCAGCCTGCTGCAATCGATTCCTGCACCTGTTTGGGCGACCAGCCGGGGAAGTCGTATCCATCCAACTTCGGTGCACCGAAAGAGCCGTCGTCCTTGCCTTCGGTCAATTCCCGCGCATCACTGTCTGCATTTCCTCCAACACTGGTTCCATCTAGAATCACGGCGCCGGTAGGGGGTGAGGACGATTCCGGCAAGTCAATTGCAGGTTGCTCGGACTGTTGCTCCTCCTCCTGCCAAGCGTGTTCGGAGAGGTCGAATGACGTATCATCAACCAGCACAGTTCCCGCTGAAGCGCGCCTACGGCTGAGCACCAACATCGTGGCAGCCCCAGCCAGCATCAAGGCTGCGATAGCCATCATCGCAAGCAGGATCCGTGCCCCGTATGAATCGAGTGCATTGTCTCGGAACGGTCCAGTATCGTCGTCACCGCCGCTACCGTTGTCACCATCATCTCCACCGCCATCTCCCATCCCAGACAAATCGGCACCGCAGTTGGTTTGCTCACCATCATTCACCCCATCGCCATCGGCGTCGGTCAAGAGTACTGCAGTCATCAGGTTGACACCGATATATCCGGCCCAAGCGGCTTCCAGTCCGTCGATGATACAATCGTCATCGGTGTCTTCATCCAATGGGTTTCCGCCACCTTCGAATTCACGAAGGTTTGTGAGTCCATCCGCATCCGGGTCGAGGTTGGCCTCGGTTTCAGGAGAGCCCGGAATTACCGACCAAGTGCGGTTGGTTCCAAAGTCAATCTCCCACCAATCTGGCATTCCATCGCCATCAGTGTCGGTGGAATCATCGAGCCGAATCCAGTCTTCATTCCATGATTGCTGGAATTGTGCCGCGAGTCCTGCGTGCCGAATGACGATACCAATCTCGCGGTTGCGCAGGGCAGAGTTACTTCCCCAGTTGATACTGCTGATGAGAGTATACTCTCCATCGACAATCGCGCCCTTATTGTGCAACTTCGTGATGTTACTGCTTGGGGACATGATAATTGCAGTGACATCGAGGCCCTGCGTCATATTCAATTCATGATTGAAGTAATTTACAGTTTCTCGGATATCATCATCTTCGAAAACATAGTAGCCGTTGATAATTAATCGGACCTTCACTCCTCGCTCACTTGCTGCTCTCTCAACCGCATCGATGAGAGGGTTGTCACCGTAGCCCCAATGCCAGCCGAGATCGAAGTACTGCAAGGAGAGGTCGAGGCTGTCTTCAGCCTGGTCAATCATCCAGATCAATCCCTCGATACAATCGTCTGGGCAGGTGAGAAGTCTTCCAGAGAAATCGCCGGTTTCTGTGGTTGGGGGCTGTAGAGAGGCGGAGTAGGCCGTTGAGGCAGATTCCGCTGTCCATCCAGTAGGTCGCCCGAGGGTTGGGTGCAGGTCATCCTGCGCAATGATATGGTCGCGGTCAGTTGATTCATCCCACAGCATTCGTGACAAAACGAGGTCTGCAACATCCTCACTGTCGATGATGATGCCCCAATCACGATTACCCATGTCCGCATCTAGCGGGAACGTCGACCGCTTCAGGTTACCAGAATCGATCCATACTGAATCGCCATCTGCGACAGCGACCTTGGCGTGAATATAGCGATATGGAGACTGAGCTGCGTTCGCTCCTTCTGGTTCAACCATCCACAGTACTTGGCATCCTGCTGCGCTCAATTCGCTGGCCCAACCACGCTGGTTGTCCAGCGAACTGGTTTCTCCAAGAATGCCGCCTTCAAGCAGAACTGTGCATTCAACGCCGCGCTGAACTGCGCTGGCCAAAGCCGAGTGTACCTCTGGAGAACTGAATTGGTAAACGTGCACGTGTATGGTTTCTTGCGCTTGTCCTATCCATGAGACTAGTTGGTGCAGTCCACCTTCGGGCGAGAACATTGGAGTGAGCGAGCCAGTGCTTGTGAATATTCCATCATCACAGAATAGACTCGCTCCGAGTCTCAGCCATCGTACCGACCAGTCGGCTGCTGTGTCGGTGTCCGGCAACGAGCCGCAGCCGTCTCCACGCATCAGAATCAGTCCTGATAAATCAGTCGGCGGCATCTCAAGCGCACCACCGATCCAGCCTTGCACATCAGCATCTCCCGAAGCGTAGACGAATGCATCGACAATGGTACCATCAGGTGCGACCAGTTGCAGCGAGCCGCCTGAATTCACCAACCACGGTGCATTTCCATCGAATACGATGTCGCTGTCCATCGCCACAATAGCACTGTCTTCCAACAGGTTTTCTGGGTCTGGAGTGAATACAATTGACTCACCTGGCATTATTGTCAGGGTGCCAAAAGTCGAATTCCACGCGCCCGTAGTGCGCATACGTGCGATGCGCCAGCCGGCCATATCGATGAAGGTATCACCGACGTTGGTCAATTCGAACCAATCATTGTCCCTGCCGGTAATCTCTCCCGGCATCAGCCGAGTGAATTTCACTGTCATACTGCCATCATAGGTTTGTGGCACCGGATTCTCTTCGCCGGGAGTTGGCCACATGGTTTCTGTGGTATCTCCCGTATCATCGTCGGGCTCAAGTGATTCACAATCCGATGATTCGCTCCAAGACAGAGTCTGAGCGATGTTACGGTTTGGAGTAAGTAGATTGACAGTTTCACCGAAATTGGATAGCACGCTATCATCAATCAGCACTACCGCATAGTCACCTGCAGCCAACAGGGTGCTGTCATCACTGCGATTCCACATCCGGTCATAGCGCACAGCCACGTTGTAGCCATTATCATCGGCCACCATCCAGCGGGACAGGTTGACTGAACCGGTGCCGTTGTAGTGCAACTCCACCCATTCAGTGGTCAGTCCATCTTCATCCTCCGAGCATTGTGGCATCAACTCGGTGATTTTCACATCTACTGGACCGGTGTACGGATTTTCAAATGCCGGGTTGGCTGTACCCGGGGTAGGCCACGGAGCCATCACCCAAGGCTCTGAATCAGACGAGTTGGCAACCAAAGACATCCCCGGGGAAGAGAAGTCCCAAACTACCGTGTGAACCACTTCTCCCAGCGGGTTCTCCAGTTTCAGAGTTCCATATGAGTTGGTCAACCAGATATTGCTGGCAGACGACAGATGGACAACGTAACGGTCATTTGGATTCAATTGGTGTGCTGGTAAGGTCAGTCTTGAAGCGGTTGCAATACTCCAACCTGCAAGTTCAACGGTATCGTTGCCGACGTTGACAATCTCCACCCATTCATCAAACGGCTCCGGCTGCGAGTCGTTGCCGGCGGGATTGGGTAGAATCTCCGAGATACGCAGTTCTGCATCCTCAATCACCCCACCGCTCTCTTGGCCGGGATTCGCTACGCCGGGAGTGATGTATTCGCAGTACTGCCAAGGGCCATGCACCATTTCGTAGTCAGAGGGGCAGATTGAATTATTCTCCATCATATTGCCGGTCCATTGAATGAATTGGCTCACATCGCCATTGAAGTCAACCAGAGCGATTGAGTCGTACGTATCCAGAAGATACCCGCTGAGATTGTGTAACTCAAGTAGTCTGAACTGACCCTCACCGAGCCAAGGCCATCCTTGGCCCTGTCCACCTTGAGAATCACCAACAGCACAGTCAGTAAGGGTGGTGCAGTCAAATGGAATTTCCACCCCTGTTCCAGTCATGATGTGGTAGTTGGTCAGTAGCGTTGAGGAGGCTTGACCATCGTCAACTGCTGGCATGTGTATCTCAATCCACTCGCCATCGGGTGCAGGCTGTGCGTCGTCGGTAGCATTGATCATGACCTCGTTAATCTGCCAATCGGCAGGGAAGATGCCGCCACTTGGGTTCAGTGCTGCAGGGGTTGGCCACATCGAGGTTGCAAGCATATCCTGATTGTCACCCCAATCCGGCATCGCACCGGTTGAATTAGTGTACGAGTGTCCTGGCTTTGTCGGTCCAGCGTATGATACCTCATGCGTGATATCACCATTTGGCATGATGAGTTGGACTGTTTCTAGTCCCGCACCGTTGTTCAGCAGTCCAAAGGTGCGGGTGCCGTTCACAGCAACGATTCGATGTTGGCCCGGAGCGATGATGGTGCTGTCGAGGAATCCGACCAGATATGTCTCATTCATCACCATCTCGTTGCCCGCCGCATCTTTCACCGACCAACCGGTCAGGTCAACAGCAGCACTGCCAACGTTGGCGATTTCCACCCATTCACCACCGGGCCACGTGTCGTTGTCTGCAGACCAATATGAGTCAGGCAAGAGTTCGGTGATACGTAGGTCACTCTGAGTGTAAGTAGGCCCTGTACCGGTGCCGCCGTTGGCTGCTCCGGGAGTGTTTGAGGCGGAATCAACATAGTCGTCAGTCGCTGATGCGCCGGGGATTTTGCTGATATCTGAGGAAGCGGTGCCTGTGGTTACGGTGTGGACTACGATAGCAAAGTCATCTTTCAGGTCGAGAGTTTCACCTGCATTATTAATTTTCAAGGTACCTTGATTATTCTCGGCAATAATTGCGTAGTCGCCTGCCGGGAGAACATAGGACACAGTCAGATTGGCGAAGTCGACCCATGTGTTGTTGTCGATATTGTGCTTCCACCCACTAGCATCCTCAAGCAGCCAGCCTTGCAGATTCACATCGGTAGTGCCACTATTGTACAATTCAACCCATTCACCAACAGGGTAGTTGCCTGTATCAGGTCCCGCTGGGTTTGGCATCAATTCATTGATGCAGACCGTCGAGGTACATGCGGTGGAACGAGCACCGCTCGCTCCGACGATATTCGCCATAGGAGTCATCGGCATTGCAAGCATCAGCAAAACCAAAACAAACGCAAGTTGATTTCGCCGCATCCCCCTCACCGCAGGGCTGTGCCCTGCACCCCCGCGTGAGGCGGCATTGTCCTTAGTAACTCCCCATCACGATACGGCTCAGATAAATCCGAACCCATCCAGTTTCTGGGCGAAGGTGTAGATCATGATTGGTACCAGAATAATGCCCATGCCGTGACTTCTGCGGATACCTATGCGGGGTGGCATCAACCCCATAGCGGTGCCTACAATCAGCACTCCCATTCCTATCCAGCCGGTAGATAGCCAGACTAGAACGGAGACGAATCCCACCACTCCCATCACCAAGGTGCGCAGTGGAATCAGTTCGTGGAGTTTCAGCATTCCTTTGCCGACCTTAATCATCATTGGAACCGCGAATAGCCCGGCACCGATGGTAACCGCCATCAACCGGATGAAGTCAGCGGGTGGCTCGATACCAGTCCATTGGTCTATGGGATACATCATGTTCAGAGCCAAAGCGGCTCCCGAACGTGGGCGCAGTACTAGATACAGGAAAGCGAGAACCATCACAGTCACCGCGGTATTTGTGCTGGACAGAACCGCAATGACCTCGAGGTCCTGCTCGCGCGTTTGGGCTTCAAGGTCGAGGTCTGGGCTGACTGCCTTGACTTTCCTCGCTTCTTCCAATAGTGCGGAATCTGTTGGTGAAATCGCCGGCACCGACGCAGCCATTCCATCACCGATGATGGTAATCGGTGCACCAACCACCTCATCCCACGGGTCATCACTTTGGCCGACTTGCGTCACAGCTCCCATAACCACAGAGTCCTGAATTGTGATATTCTGAATCACTGTCGTCACTCCGTCACCCATTGCAGGTCCGGCCGATTCCGCTACAGGTCCTGCCGCAGCAGATTCGATTCCGTGCATGGCTGCGGTTTCTGCGCGGTACTCGGCAATTCTCGCCTGCGCCTCGGGATGCATCATGCCCCCAGGGCCGTATTCGAAATCAGCTGGAATATAATCAGGGTCAGTC
>CAUZSM010000052.1:0-11007 GCA_963582685.1 Candidatus Thalassarchaeaceae archaeon
ATGATGCATGTAGACCTCGATCGTGTTGAAAGTCAGCATTGTGCTTGCATTCGGGAATGTACCATTGTTGTAAGATGAGTGGCCACCACCCCAGCCACCATTGTGCCTCTCTCCACTCCAAACGTCTACTACAGTGACCGCTGGGTCATTGCCTCGACTCTCCACTAGGAACTCCTTATTCCACATCTGTGGTTCCTTAGCGATGTAATCAAAGCGGTAATTGACTCCGAAAGTTCCAGCCCAATTTGACAATGAACCAATCTCCCTCCACTGCTGGAATCGGTCTATGCCGTAGTAGAATTTGCTCCAGTCATTGATGACATCATTGAGTGAGCCCTGCACATACCACGCTTGTTGGTTGACATAGTGAATGTTGGAGTCAATCCAGTCCTGCTTGTCCTGTTGCTGGTTGTTGTAATAGGAATTGACTCTGCTCTCCATTCCATTGACATCATTGGCCCAATCGCTATCATACGAGCCAAAGAAAATGTGAGTTTCTTGTGGGGTAGCATCGAGCAACCTACCTACATCCTGATTCCACAGGCTGCTAATGTAGGAGTTCTGCTTCTGTAGGAAAATGAACAGGTAAGTCGACTCACCATCCCATTCGTCTGCGATTCTCCAGGTGCCAGAGTTGCGAGTTTGAATGGTCATTGGCCCGACCAGGCCAAACCTCTCAATGGAGTAAGGCCCGTTTGAATCCCAGTCGACCGGACGTTGAATGATTGAACACCCATTCACATCTGATGTCCAGTGAGGGGGGCTGTCCGGGCACGAGTCGACATTTGCGAATACCCCGTCCCCATCGAGGTCGGCGCAGCCCTGAGCGTTAACAACAAGGCCATCGGGAGTTCCCGGGCACAAGTCTGCATCATCCATGACTCCGTCATCGTCGTCATCCCACTCCCAAGGCGCGCAGCCGTATTCATTCACTGTAGCACCGAGCATAGTATACTGGCATTGGTCATCGAAATCAATGATACCATCATCATCATCATCGCCGTCTTCATCGATATCTCTGCATCCGTCCGAGTCGTAGTCTGTAACATTAGTCGGCACCCATGCAGTCAAGCCGATTGGGCAAGAGTCATCTACATCGAGGATGGAGTCATTATCGTCATCGTCGTCGTTATCGTAGTCCCGGCATCCATCACCATCATTGTCAGAATAACTGGTTGAGGTCCAGCCCTGAGTGCCTTTCGGACAGCCATCTCGTGAATCGGGAACTGTATCGTCGTCATCATCCTCATCCTCAGAATCATCGCGGCAACCATCAGAATCCCAGTCCAGCAACTCATCCTGCGCATCCCATCCAATCAAGCCACGTGCACATCTATCGGCACCGTCACGAATCCCGTCCGCGTCATCGTCTTCATCTTCATTCAGGTCATGACAGCCGTCTGAATCGAGGTCAGTCTGAGGATTTGATTGGAAAACGATGACACTCTCAACGCATGAATCAGATTCATCAGGGATACCGTCACCATCTGTGTCATCGGTGACAAGTACGTGAATATAGACGCCAACCATAGCGAATGATGGTGTCCAAGTGCCGCAATTGGCGGTGAATGTACCGTTGAACGATTCGGTAATCTGCCCAAGCATGACCGCGCCAATCCCATCTGTCAGAATGACTGAGACTTCCCGGTCGGTCTCATCTTCCCATCTGACAGTACACGAATCCAAATCGGAGTGGCTAACCATTACCGCCACTGTGACCGGTTCCTCATCAATAACCCAAACAGTCACGGGAAGTGCGGTGATGACAACCGGGTCCTCAGTGATGGCTATCACCGTCACTTCACCCCGCCATTGTGCTGATTCACCATTCTGGTCTGTTGCAGTGACAGTGAAGGTGTGCACTCCGGGTGGTAGGTCAACGAATTGCGCACTCCACAGGCCAGTGGTTGCAACGTCAGCGGTGGCTTCTCGAATCCAACCTTCACCCTCAATGGTTAGTTCAACCGTCGAGGTGTTGACTGATTCATCTGTGACTTTCCCAAACACAGTAAGGGCCAAACCCTGATTCACATCAGAGTAGGGATAAACATCGATTGAAGGGGCCTGATTCTCGACTGCCGGTGCCGGTTCATCATCTCCAAACAGCCCGAGGCATCCAGAGGTGAGCATCAGCGTGGCGAGAAAGATACTGAGCAAAAGACGCCTGCGCATGGGTTTGGGACAGCGCGGCAGAACATCAAGGTGCCCGCTGAACGTCTCAGGCCTCAGGATACCATTTCGGCACGGCCGGATTGGATCTGTAGGATATCCATTCTCCTTGGAGAACCGTCATGCAAGACCTGAATCGGCAACACCCACTTCAGTGGGAAGTCATCTTCTATCTCGACCATTGTCACCACCTCCCAATGGAATGACAATAGTGAGGAATATTCGCTACCCGGCCATTCGCCATCGGGCAGAGGTAGGTGGATGTCAATTCCACCATTCCTTGCATCTTCAATGGGAAACTCAACTGCGGAACCCATCTCCTGCACTGGTAGAGGAGAGAGGAAGAGGCGTTCCTTGTCGGGACCCTCGAGCGGAGTTCGCTCACCGACCCCAGTACCCATCATGTCTTCTTGAGATGTCATGCGGGGCAAGGCGGTGGAGAATCCAGGGGGGTTCTGATTACCATCCAGACGGCCCATTGCGAGGAGGAGAACGTCTCTGCTCGGCGTAGTCATTCCAACCTGCACCCACGCCCTTGCTGCGGTCCAACGCTCAGAGTCCTTCGGAAATTGAATGTTGACGGCGATAGGTGCAGCGGTATTGGGTGAACCTTCCACACCAATCGATGGTGAAGGCGGAGGTGCATCGAGGAATTTACGAGTTCGGCGATAGTCGATGATATTGGAACCGATTCGCATCAGAATCGGTATGCAGAACACCGGGAAGAAAATCAGTAACAACACAGGGTAATCTAGCAATCCGAGCCGGATTGAACCAGCATAGGATTCTGACATGATTCCGGCATTTACCAGAACCGGCTCGAATGCATGAATGATGAGGGCGAGAATGATGCCGATTACTGCGACGCCAATCATCTGCCGTGCGAGTTTGTGACCGCGGTTAGGGGTCAGAAACCAACCAGAGCGATGTGCACACAGTTGCGCTGGTGCGTCGAGACTCGGCTCAGTCCATTTGGGAGTATCAGAGCTAGATGCGGTGTCCAACAGGGTTCGCTCGATTAGGAAGGATTCCTCGCCACCCATCGATAATTCACACGGAGCGGTATCTGCATTTGTCAAGCGATACTCGGCGACGGCGATTGGCAACTCCTTCGCAACAACAGAATCTGCATCAAAGGGTGGCCAGCGCAGTCGTAGACGCACTGTTCTCGCAGTCCAGCCCATAACTACACCTCAACCTGTGAGTAAAGCCCACGTAGCCTTTGCAGCCATCCGTCTGAATTCTGGAACATCCTTGAGTAATCTGAGACCTAACGGCACCGGCTTCTCAATCTCCCCTACATCGTTGATGAGATTGACGACTTCTGGACGTGCAAAGGCAGTGAAGGAACGCTCGAGTTCATCATCATCACATGAAGACAGGAACATATCCCGCAAAATTCTCGCTCGTTCTTGCTCTTTGCGGACCTTTCTCATCGGCTTACATATGCGCCGCAGTGCAGGTTCGGACAAAGCATCGAAATCACCGCATGCATCAGCACGCACAGCCTCAATGAGTCTCTCTGCCAGAATATCCACTTGGTCAAAGCCGGGTCCTATGCCGCCGCCGGTGGTTGGTTTGCATAAGCCAGCGGCGTCTCCAAACAATACTGTTCGTTGTTTGTGGACCTGCTTGACCAACCCACAAGCGAGCGGTCCGCAGAATCGTGCGGTCTCGCGCACCTCAGCGAATCTATGCTTCCACAGGGGGTGGTTACACAGTGAATCATACAGGTCCTCACAGGAACGGCCATCGAGGTCATCTGGCCGTGACCATACGCCAATTCGGTGAGTTTTCCCATTCGGAATCGCCCATGCGAACAGACCGGGTGCAACATCCTCGCCAGTGAACATGTCAAGACAACCATCATCTCCACGATAGCCAGTCACTTCCGCTTGGAATCCAATCATTATCTCCTTCGGCCTGCCCATTCGCCTGGTTCTACGTACCCACGAATGGACGCCGTCAGCCCCGCAAAGCAGGCTACATCGAACCTTGACTTCTCTGCCGCCCTTTCCATCCACTCCATATCGAGTCACTGAGAGTTCAACGCCATCCTCTCTTACCTCTACTGCCGATGGTCGTGAATTGAGCCATAGATTGCAACCTGCCTCAAGTGATTGCCTGACACAACCCTCATCGAACATTTTGCGGCAAACCACATGGGTGCGCACGATGTCAGGTGTACCTATCCTGACACAAGTTCCCTTGGGGCTGTGAATTCGAGCTCCGTACACATTACTGAGGATAGATGATTGTAAGCCGACGCGTTGCATTGCTGAAGGCGTGACAAGGCCTGCACACTGGAATGGTTTGCCTATCTCAGCGTGCTCCTCAAGCATCAGGACTCGGAGCCCGCCACTGCTGAGCGTTTGCCCAAGGTAGCCGCCAACAGGCCCAGCGCCGACGATGACTACGTCATAATCCTGTATTGTCATCTAGATGATGGTGACGGTGCGTCATCCATTATGCTTCTCATAGCAGCAGTTGTAGCCGACATCACTTGCTCTTGCGTCGGCCACGGCCAGAAGAGGGGCTGCTCTTGCGCAGCATTGAGATTAGGCGGCTAGCAGACCCCTCGCGTCCACCAGTAAGGGAATCCCAACCATCGGCCTGTACTTTAGCGCAAGCCGCCGCTTCATCGAGACTACTTTTCTCTGCCAATTTTTTTATCCAGTTAATCTGCTTGTCAGATGCCGGACGCTCTACATCCTTCTGTCGCGTGAGGAGAATGTCGATGAGGCCACTCGCACTGCCCTCTCTCCCGCCAGTGAGGTTCTCAAAACCTTCCACTTTGACCAGTGCGCAAGCATCTTTCTCGGTAAGGCCGGCGTCTTTGGTTAGGCTAGCAACCCAATTGAGTTGCTTCTCGCTAGCCGGCTGATTGGTAAGTGGTCGTTCAGTACTGAGTTTGCTCAGTAGTTCAGCAATTTCCGTGCCGGTGAGTGATGCGGCGTCACGACCATCTGTGAGGGCTTGCAGTTCGTCATCTGGCATACCGTTGGTCAGACGCTCAAAGTAGGCCAACTGTTTCTGTGTGGGGTGTTCCTTCTTCTTCGCCAAAGCATTCAGGTGAATCGCTTGGAACTTGCTGGAAAAATCATTCCATGACGTGGCTGCAGAAAGGGTCCCGTCCTCAATACTGTCTAGATTACTCTCCATCTCAGCAGTAAATTCAGATGAGAACAAATTACCCTCACCACCAGTGTAAGTGCGATTATAGTATGGTGCAACTACCTGCCATAGAGTTCGTCCATCATCTGTCGGGACCAGATTACCTGAATCGTCGGCGCAGTACTTGCGTTTGATCAACTTGTCAATAGTGGTTGCAAAAGTAGAGGGGCGGCCAATTCCTTCTTCCTTCATCTTCTGGACGATGCTATGTTGCTTGTATCTAGATGGGGGCTTTGTCTCATCTTCAGTGAATGTGGGGTTCTCATCGCCATCATCCAGCACCAATACAACACCGACTTCGGCGTTGAAGGCCGGTGGAGTTGTTGCGGGTTGCTTGCGTATTTCCTCAAACGCAGCCTCCCATCCAGTATGTACCCGCCATGATGTAGTGCCATTCAACGGCTTATCACAGCCTTCGCATTCAGCACTGAAACTGTAATTCTCATACCTCGATGGACTCATCTGGCTGCCGGTGAACCGTGCCCAAACCAATCGATAGAGGCGCTGCTGAGGCGCTGCAAGTCCTTCTGGCATTCGAACCTCAGGGCGAGTCGGACGAATCGCCTCGTGCGCATCTTGG
This sequence comes from Candidatus Thalassarchaeaceae archaeon, assembly GCA_963582685.1. Lineage (GTDB taxonomy): Archaea > Thermoplasmatota > Poseidoniia > Poseidoniales > Thalassarchaeaceae > CAUZSM01. The sequence continues at coordinate 5,924 of CAUZSM010000052.1, forward strand.
ACATTCTTCGCGCCGGCATCCTTGCCTACCACACCGGTTCCGACGTGGTCATCACCCCATGTCGCTTGAATGAATTTCTTCGCTGAATCTCTTGATGTTGCATTGGTTCTAGTTGAATCGGTTCGGATGTAGGTAATATGGCCCGCATTGTACAACTCGCTTGCGACCTTCATGGCTCGCCTTGGATTCCAACCCAACTCGACACCAGCAGATTGTAGCAGCGTGACTGTGGAGAAAGGTGGGTATGCGCGATTACTGCGGGTGCCCGGAGTAACTTCAGTCAAAGTCACCTGCCGTTGCTTGTCAAGAGCAGCGTACGCCGCTTTGGCCAATTCACCTTCAGCCGTTCGCTGTGGATTGTGCTTGCCCTTGTCATCGACCCATGCCTGTGCGTCGTCCTTCTCATGGAAGCGCACATTGAATCGAACGTCCTGAGTATCTGCACTGACAGCGAAGTAAGGCTGAGGCACGAAGGCTTCCCTTAGCAATTCACGCTCGACGATGAAGCCGAGGGTTGGGGTCTGAACTCTACCCATCGAAGTGAGAGACCAAGACTGGCTGAACTTGGAGGAGCGGAAACCGACGAGTCGGTCCATGTAGCGACGTACTTTGGCTGCATCGACTAGATTGACGTTGACGTCGCCACGCCGCTCTATTGAAGCCATCACTGCTGTTTTGGTTATCTCGTTGAAGGTCACTCGCCAGACATTTGAATAGCCGGCTTCAGTAAATATTTCATAGAGCCTCCAAGCGATGAACTCACCCTCACGGTCGGGGTCAGTAGCGAGGTAGATGTTCTCGACATCTTTCTCCCCAGCCTTGCGCAGCATGTTGGAGACCGTGCGCTCAGCGTTGTCAGTGTATTGCCAGGGGGGCTCAGGCAGGGTTTCTGCGGTGCATGCCCACATGGCCTTCTTACCATCCTTTGTCGAGCGATTGGTCGGTAGGTCCTGCACGTGACCGTTGCAGGCAGCAACAATCCAGCCCTTGCCCAAATACTTCTGTATCGTCTTCGACTTAGCTCCAGATTCCACGATTAACATGTCCATTTTCTCACTTCCCTATCGAGTCGCCACACGCACACGCACACTCGTGCGCGAGTGGCCCGATTCTGGAGGAGTGCTCAACTCGCCCATCCTCAGCATGACGACTTCGGTCGCCACGTCACCCCTCCATAAACACTACTGATGGAAGTGAGAAGTGTGTCGGTCATGGGGACTACGTCCCCTCTGCGGAATCTGTTTTTGATGTGGCGGTCGCCATGGTTTGTCTCTGAGTTCTCCGACTTCGCGACACGCACGCGCGACCGCGCGAGAAGTGCGTTTATTGGCATGTTTAGAACACTCGACAGATTCAAGGTATCGGACCCCAACGGAAAATCATGCAGGAATTTAGTATTGTTATGAATGATGAACCGGGAGCGTTGGCTGTACACTGCGAAGCAATCGCAGCAAATGGTGCCAACATCCTAGCTATTGCCGGTGTTGGTTCGGACGATGCTCGTATAGCTGTGATTACAGACGATGAGGATGCGACGCGACTGGCATTGAACACGATGAATGCCAACTACAGCACCAGTCCAGTACTGACACGTGAGTTGCCACACAAACCCGGTGCATTGGCCGATTTCTGCCGTGAGATGGGAGATTCCGGAACCAATCTGCACTCACTGTACATCCTCAGCATGGGTGAGGATGCAGCGACCATCGGATACACAACTGATTGAATGGACGCTAGGCCTTGCTTCACGCTAGCATGTGCTTGCGCGCTGCAATTTCGTCCCATTCCCCTTCTGAACCGGGACCCCCACAACCTACGCATCCTGGATATCCGGCCGCAAGCAGGTCGCGCAAATCATGCTGCCAGCGCAGCCAGATAGCATTCTCACCCTCGCCGGTGTCAGGTACCCAACATGCATCGGCAGTTGGCTCGGGGCCTGCAAGCCGAGCCAACAGTTCACCTCCCGACTTGATGCAAACATAATGCCAGCCCGCATCGCTCACCACCTGGGGCTCTCGAATCATTGATGGGAGAGAATCTGAGATGAGTAGGGCGAGAACAGATGCTTCACTTGCATAATCGGATGGAACTTCAAGCACGCATCCTTCTGTGCGTAGCAAACGACGCGCGGCCTCAGCGAAAGACGCCGACTTCTCATCCATCGCACCCCGATACCCCACCCCTCTTGAATCATGTCGGCCTTGCCGCAAGCCTTGAAGGGTGGATGCCGAACCCGAAGAAGGAGAAGCATGGTCGACCTCTCAGTTTCTGCACCCGGACTGGATATGACCAACCCACTCATGTTGGCTAGTGGTATTCAGGGTGCAAACGCGGCCTCCCTCCATCGCGTCGCTGCTTCAGGAGCAGGAGGGATGGTCAGCAAGAGCATTGGCCCAGAGCCTAGAGAGATGTACCCGGGACCGGTTTGCGTGGAAGCGGCGACCAACGTGGTTCTCAATGCGATGGGGCTGCCCAATCCCGGAGTCGAGGCATTTGCTGAAATGATTGAATCCGAGACTTTCAGCAAACCACTGCTGGTATCGATTTTCGGTGGAGACGCAGAAGAATTTGCTGCTGTTGCAGGAAGATTGGTTGACGCAGGTGCAGAATCATTGGAACTGAATCTCTCCTGCCCTCATGCAAAACCGGGCTCAAGATCCCTGATAATCGGACAACAGCCGGAACTCATCACAGATGTTGTCTCGACTGTCGCAAGCGCAGTAGATGTGCCAATATACGCCAAACTCACTCCTAACACGTCTGCAATCACTGAGGAGGCGGGAGCGGCAGTTCAGAGTGGAGCACACGGCCTCTCACTCATCAACACTGTATCTGCCCTAGAGGTTGACCCGTTCGTAGGTCGACCCATCATTGGCAATCTGATGTGTGGACTGAGCGGGCCTGCTGTACGACCGATTGCTCAAAGGAAATTGGCGGAAGTATCCCTGGCGATGCGACGTGACGAAATCGACACGGTTCCGATCCTCGGCATGGGTGGAATAACCAACGGCCTCGACGTGGCGCGATTCATCATGCTCGGTGCCACCGCTGTACAGGTGGGCACTGCGCTTGCCCACAAAGACGTAGCCGCATTCGACGAAATTCTTGCAGACCTTGAATCAATGATGGTTGAGACTGGATACTCGAATCTAGGCCAGATGCAAGGGGTGGCATTGGATGCGATGGAGGGAATCAATTGAGCCTGCCAAGAGCGTCACCTCGACATTCGGAAAGAAGGCTGGACATCGATGCGTTGGCCGTATCCTGCGCCAACCGACTGGAATCCTGCTTGGATGAGCAAGGGAAGTCCCTGACACCGGTCCCGCTACCACTGCTCAGTGTCGAACATGAGGCTGAGGGGGTAGTCACTCTGTGGGTGGATGTCCCCCGATCTATGGCTATCTCATACTCACCAGGTCAGTACTACATGTGTTGGAATCCCTACGATGCTGAAGGTGGGATGAAGCGTCGTGACTACAACAGCGAGAAACCCTACAGTGTTGGCGACATCAAGGTGGATATTGACCGGGCAAAGATGGGTTTCACCGTCAAGGACCTTGGCCGTCAATCCGGTGAACTCACTAGAATGGCCAGAGGAGATTGGTTAGCACTGCGTGGGCCATTCGGTACCACCTTCCCCACTCCCGCTGCAGGTGATAGGCTGCTGCTGGTCTCAGGTGGAATTGGTTCAACACCCATGCATATGGCAGCGAAGGATGCGCGCAATCGACTCGGTGATGAAATCGAGATTATCGCAGTCATGGGCTTCAAGAATGCAGCCGAGGCACATTTCATCGAGAGAATGGAGCTGGTTTGCGACCAATTACACATCACCACCGACGACGGCAGCATGGGCACTGCGGGATTCCCTACCGCCATTCTACCGGAACTGCTTGCTGAAGCAACCGCGACACGTCTGTACACTTGTGGCCCTGAACTGATGATGAAGGCTGTACTGAAAATGGCCGTCAAAGCCGGTGTCGATTCATATGCGGCTATGGAGAGATATCTACCGTGTAGCATGGCGTTTTGCGGGTTGTGTATGGTAGGAGACAAACTCACCTGCGTTGAAGGCCCTGTGATGGAAGGCGAGTGGCTGCTCGCACAGGATGACTTTGGTGCTGCGCACGCTCATTGAACGCAACCCTCTTGATGGAGTGGTCGCAGCAAAGGGTGAGCGAGATGGTAAACACACGAGTACGAGTTATCTCCGCTGCGGCCATCATGGCGATTCTATTGCTTCTCCTCAATATAGCAAATGAACCTGAGCTTGACCTGACAGTGGACGAACTTGTTTCCACTGCGCCAGAGCATGATGGTGAAGCAATCAGAATCCATGGACTGGTTCTAGCCGATAGCCTAGATATCGCCAACGATACTCTAGTCCTCGGCGGCGAGGAAAAGGTAGTTCGCATCAAGTTCGCAGGGCTTGCGCTGCCTGATGGCTTGTCAGAGGGCAAAACCATCTCGGTACGTGGAGATGTGAGCAACGACGCGGGTGAATGGGTTGTCCATGCGATGGAAATCAAGACTGGATGCCCCTCAAAGTATCAGGCTGAGGCCTCACAGTGAGCCGGTCATACCTCACCGTTGGGTTGATATGGGCCCCGATTCAGCAGTAGTCGGGCTAGGAGGGGGGTTGGCGTCCCCTGTATCGCAAATCGCAACATGGCGGTCCGAACGCCCGGGAGCGGCGAAGACGAGCAGTGCACGACGCATCTGTGGACGTTGAAGCCTCGCCTCTATGTGATCGAGGTTCTGGGAAACTGTATTCGGAAGAAAATAGAAACTCATTCATCGGGGGATCAGGTCAGGCCAGGAATGGAGCAGCCCTACCCGAAGCCTATGGTGCCATGGAGAAACGGGGTTGAGAATACGGATGTATCATCGTGTACTGAAACGAGCGTCCATCCCGGGCCCGCCCACCTGACGCTATTCTTCACTTTCTGAGCGGTGGCTTGGCAAGTGGTTGAGTGAGAGGCAAGTTGCGAGAATAACTGAGAGCAGAATGCTGATGCTCAGCAACTTCCCGGTGCTATGAGTTGGTGGGAAGGTCGCCATTGCCAGCATAACAAATACCGAGC
>CAUZSM010000053.1:0-10809 GCA_963582685.1 Candidatus Thalassarchaeaceae archaeon
GAAGTGGCGTGTGGTCACCCCATCTCGCCAACAGTCGGATTACGGCCCTCGAGAGTGGCAGTATGAGGATTGGAAGCGCAGTGGATTCATGGACAGCGGTCTCAATTGCACGCTGAATGACGGTGACAATGGGACTCTCATCGTGTCTCAGGTGCCGGTGCCAGATGACACGGCTGGCAAATTACACTACAAGGCGACCATTGGGACATTGTCTGGTACCTTCCCATTCCAATACCCAGCGCAGGGTGTTTACCATGAGAAAGGGGTGCCTTGGCGAGCACCTTTTGGCAACACGATGTGTGCACTATTCCTGTTCCTAATGGTTGCTGGAGCCGTATGGGGTAGCCTTGGTGCTGCGATAGTGAAAATGAATTCCTCAGAAGATTCAGAAGATTCTCCTCCTGCGGAGGAGGAAGTCGCTTGATGGGTGGTGAAGTGAATGGGTGGCAGTGACCAGTTCAGCAGCCGATGGGGTTTGATTTTCGCAACCATCGGCGCCGCCATCGGCACCGGTAACATCTGGCGTTTTCCACGCATGGTAGGTGCTAACGGCGGCGGAACTTTCCTGATTCCATGGCTGATTTTCCTATTCGCTTGGTCAATTCCGTTGGTCATCGCTGAGTTTGCTCTGGGCAAGCGCTCGCGAACCGGAACCATCGGCACATTCCGCATCTTCGCTGGCAAGCGATACGCTTGGATGGGAATGTGGACAGCATGGATTTCAACGGCGATTGGATTCTACTACGCTGTGGTCGCCGGCTGGTGCATGAATTACTTCCGGCTCGGATTCACCAACGGCCTATCAGGGGGAATCGACACCGTCGAAGTTTGGAACTCGTTCCTACACACCACTTGGCTGGTTATAGTGTTCCAATTCCTAGTCATTCTCATCACGCTAGGTGCAATCTGGGGTGGTGCGAGGATGATTGAGAAGGCGAACACCTACATGATGATCAGTCTGTTTGCGCTGCTATTCCTCGCACTATTCCTCGCGTTGTGGATGGACTTCTCCGATGGAACGCTTGATGGTGCCCTGTTCATGTTCAGTGTTGATTTTGAGATACTCGCCCAACCAGAAACTTGGATTAACGGCTTATCCCAATCTGCATGGTCTTGTTCTGCCGGAATGGGCATGGCCATCACCTATGCTGTTTACATGCGAAAGGACGAGGATATCACCCTCAATGCCTTCACTATGGGTCTGGCAAACAACAGTATCTCCATCATCGCAGGTCTAGCCGTTCTCTCAGCAATCTTCGCGGTTCAGGACGACCCTCTTGCCACGGTAACCGGTGGCTCAAGTGCCATCACCTTCCTAGCCTTGCCAGAGGTTTTCGCTCAAGCACCGGGAGGGCCTTGGGTCGCTTGGTTGATGATGTGGACATTCTTCCTCGCTCTCACTTTCGCTGCTCTCACCTCAATGATCAGCACGGTTGAACTGTGCGTACGCAACTTCGTTGACCATGGATTCAGCCGGAACGCATCAGTTTTCATCGTCGGAGGCGCAATCTGGGCCTTTGGTTTACCGAGCACATTCGTGTGGATTCACATGGATAGCGAAGGCGTTGCATTCCCTGAGTTCCTTGAGGTGCAAGACCACATCTGGGGATATGGACTGATGTTCAGCGGCTTGTTCATTGCATATACCATCTGGAAATACGGTTGGAAGGTGTGGAGAGAACGTGTGGAAAGTGGAGAGGCTCACGATGACATTCAGGGCTATCTTGAGCACGGAGTGTCCGCGTTCCGTGACGAATTCATCAATACTGGTGACAATGATTTGTGGATTGGTCGTTGGTGGGATGTAGTCATGTACATTCTCTTCCCGGTATTATTTACCGTTCTAATCGGCTCATACTTCGCTGACCTCATTCTCTCTTTCGACCCGTGGTACGCTGCTTTTGCTCCGTTCGACCCGCATGGTGCGGGCATCATATTCCTGTTCTGGGGAGTAGTCGGTAGCACGTTCTACTTCGGCAATCGCTTGTTGGTTTCTCGCCCGGTCTTCCGCAATGTGCCAGAAGGTGCTGATGTGGACATTTCGATGCTACCCGGAGGCGAAGACCCGCTTGTCGGCGTCGCCGGAGATGTCATCGAAGGATGGGAGCACCTGTATGAACCGGACGAAGATGTCTTGGACGCGGAACTCACGTGAGGCTGCGTGGGCGATGCGGAAGCAGCAAGCGCTGGCGAGTCGGGTGACGGTGATGCGCCGGTTTGGTGCATGCATTGGGCGGAGGCAGGAGCCTTCGATGCCAATGCGATTGACCTCGGTGTGAACATCGCTGACCTGATGGAAGCAGCCGGTCAGGCTGTCTCCGGTCGAGCGATGGGAATGTTGCGCGAGATGGAGCGGCCCGCTGGTCCGGTATGGATACTGTGCGGAGGCGGAAATAACGGCGGAGACGGTTTTGCTGCAGCTCTCGGACTCGCAGAAGATGGAGTCGATGTGCGGCTGCTGGTTAGTGATTTCATTCAGAATAGCGATGAGGCACAATTGTATCGTGACCAATGCATTGACTCATCGCTGCCAATATCGATTTGGCCTGATGTTTCGGTGATGAAGGGTACTGGTACGCCGGCGTTGGTCATCGATTGTCTACTCGGCGCCGGCATGCGTGGCCCGGTCAAACGGCTGCGCGGCGATATCGGAGCCATTCGCTATTGGCTGGCCGAAAGCCGCGGTAAGCAGTCGCCTGTTTTGGCCTGTGACATTCCGACTGCTCTGGGCTCAACGGACGTCATAGTGGCTGCCGAGACAGTCACCTTCGATGCTGAGAAGTGGCACATGCGCGATTCCGATGGTAAATTTGTTCCAGAAGTCGGCTCAGTTCGTATCGCTCCGCTGCCGTGGCCAGCATCGGTTTCCGACTGCGGCCGAGGAGATATTCTGCGCTACCCACCACTCGATGAGAATGCTCGCAAGGGTGACCGCGGTCGTCTGCTCGTCATCGGCGGTGGGCCATACCATGGTGCGCCATTGCTTTCGGGTTCCGCAGCCGAGCGCAGCGGTTGCGACCTAGTTCACGTCGCGATGCCACGCCAAGCCTCAGAGCGTGTTGAGTGGCCGCTCTCACTGATTCCCGAGAAGATGCCTGATGCTGCGATCCTCACCGAACAATCCCACGAACCGCTCATGGATAGGGTGCTGGCAGGCCGAGGCTGTCAAGCGGTGCTGATTGGCCCGGGACTCGGCCGCGAATCTGAGACAATGGATGCGGTTCGCCGTCTGCTTGTAGCACTCGCAGAGGCCAAAGTGCCGGTAGTCATCGACGCCGATGCGATTAGAGCACTTCCATCCAGACAATGGCCCAGTGGCATCATTGGAGTTGCCACCCCTCATGAGAAGGAGATGGAGAATTGGATTGGCGGAGAGGACCCCACTGTAATCTTCGCTATGCGCGCTGAGAGGGAAGGAATCGAACACGACCGCGAAGATGAGTCGATTTGCATTGTGCGAACCGGCGCAATCGATACGCTATGGGCTCCAGGTGGGCGTTCATGTCAAGCGCGCGGAGGATACGCACGAATGTCGGTAGGAGGGACCGGCGACCTATTGTCGGGGCTGATTGCCGGTTTGATGGCACAGGGAATGAGTCCGTGGGCGGCCTCCCGCCTTGGCTGTGCTGTGATGAGGGAGGCCGGCAAGCGAGCAGGTGCTGAGTTTGGTCCCGGCCTTGCTGCTGTAGATGTGCCTCCTTTCATTGCTCGAACATTGGCTGATTGGGTAAGTTGAGACTATACCGGCAACGGTGAGGATTGAAGGCAAGAATCTCGTGGGCGGCCCATGCCGTCAGTACGTGAGTGGGTCGTCATCAGCGGAGTCATCGCTTTAGTGATGATTCCCATCTGTTGGTATTTCTGGAAGAAGTTCGACCTTCCATCTCGCCTCGCTCGGCGGGAAATGTCTCGAAGAAGGCACGAAAGGGATGTCCGCGAGGCATTTCAGCTGGAGGAAGCCAAACTGCTCGAAATACAGCGTCTTGAGGCTCAGATGGAACTCGCCCGCAAGAAAACACAGGCACCGGCCCCTGTTGAGAAAGGTGAGTTGTATTCCGCATTTGGCAGCCTATCTGGCGAGGAGCAAGACCCCTCCACCATTCAAGCGGCGGGACCTGCAACCGATTCCACTGGTACGGAAGTGATGGATGGCAGTGCAGATATCAGGAGAGATGACAGCATCGAGTTTGATGCGTCTGAGATTACTGTCCTAGTCGATTCTCTCGATGATTCCGCCATCTCAGATGGCGGAGAGGCGCAGTCAGACGCTCCCAAAATGATGCGATTTCAGAGTGCTCCCAAAGATGAGAGCGATAAGCAGGCGGCCGACTCAGTAGATTGGTCAGACCCCTCAGATGAGCCAGATGATTGGAAAGAAGTGAATTGGTGATGCTGTGGCTGAAGACAAGGAGCGTCGTCTTACCCGCAAGAATGCGAAAAATATGGCCGTCAGAACCGGTTCTGGCGCTAAGAGAATGGCCAGTTCATCTGGACGCAGGATGAAGCAGCGGGTTATCAATTTGAACGAGCGAATGGTAGCAATAGAGTGGACTCCAAAGAAGATGATTCATGAATTCATGAAGTTCAATATCACTGGCACTTTCAACACTGCCTTTGCGTTCCTGCTCTACGAGATATTCTACTGGCTCAATCTATGGGATTCTCATCGAGCAGTCGCTGCTTGGGTGGTTTCGGCATTTATCGGACAAGTAGAGGCGCACTTCATGCATTATCGCTATACTTTCAAGTCGGGAGTAGTATATCTTACCAGTTTGAAATGGGCGGTCATCTGCTACAGCAGTCTGCTGGTGGTCTCGACGATTTCAGAGTATATTCTGGTCGAACAGATGTTCATCCACCATCGCTTCGCTTGGGCCATCAACACCTGCATGTTCGGTTTCATCAACTTCGCTCTGATTCGTTGGCTTTCATTCCCTCCAGAGCAGGATTTGGAGCATTTGCGACGAATCGAAGAAGAATGACGCTTGAATCGATGTGAAGTCGGTCCGCAGCATCTGTTAGTTTGAAGAAGCCTGCTCGCTCGGGTTCTCTCCATGGTACAACGCCCGCGAGGTACCCGGGACTTCGGTCCAGACGAGATGGGTCGACGCGTGGCGTTCGAGAGATTGTGTGACGAAGTTGGCACTAAATTCGGATTCACTCGAGTGTCAACGCCAACGTTTGAGAGGCTTGAGTTGTTCACTGCCAAGTCCGGTCAGGGCATCATCGACCAGTTGTATGCCTTCAAGGACCGCAGCGAGCGAGACCTCACTCTACGTCCTGAACTGACAGCTCCTGTGATGAGGATGGTCGCTGAGAAAGGCGGACAGATTTCCAAGCCGGCTCGCTGGTCCTACTTCGGCCCTTGCTTCCGCTATGAAGAATCCAAGGCAGGCAGATATCGTGAATTTTGGCAATATGGCTGTGAGATCATTGGAGCGAGCGGAACTCTTGTCGAGGCCGAAGTCATCGCATTCGCCTGTTCGCTGCTCGATGCTTGCGGCCTCACTGGGTGGGTCTTGCGAATCGGACATGTGGGAATCTTACGAGATGCCCTTGCTGCCCTCGGTTTGTCTGAAGATGTGACCAGCGATGTGATGCGGATTCTCGACAAGGGCGACATTGCTGCGCTTGCTGGCAAGGGAGTGCCTGACGAAGCCTGTGAGAAATTGGCAGCATTGGCGGCACTCGACGGTGGGGTTGAGACGATACCCGCCGCTCGCGACATCCTTGCATCGATGGGTGCACAAACCGATTCACTTGCTCAGTTGGAGTCGATGCTTTCCTCGCTGGCAGCGATGACTCCGGGAATTGATGGAGCAGCCTCACCACAGATTGACCTGACCGTAGCACGCGGCCTCGACTACTACACCGGCGTGGTCTTTGAGGTCGAAGTGGATGAACTGGGAGGTGAGGGACAGGTGCTTGGCGGCGGCTCCTACAATTTGCTACACCTATTTGGGTTGGAAGACTTAGACCCATGCTGCGGTTTTGGTCTTGGATTTGACAGAGTGCTGTCCGCACTTGAGATTCAGGCAGAGCGTGAGAATCGCGATGAGGTGGTTCCCGGCGAGTCTGCTGGCGGCAGCCTTGCGGTTATTCCGTTCAACATTGATACCGATGCTGTATTGCCTCTTGTCGCCGCGCTGCGCGCGGCGGGCGTAGCGGTCGTTGTCGAATTGCGAACCCGCAATCTAGGCCGCTCAATGAGTTGGGCTAACAATGCTGGAGCGGCTTTCGCCCTGGTCATTGGACCTCGTGACATCGAGTCTGGCCAAACCATGGTGAAGCGGCTTTCAGATGGGGAACAGGCTGAGTGCGCTCTCGATGCAGAAGCGATTGCAGGTGCAGTTGCAAGCCTACGCTAATCACTCGTCTTCGGTTTTCTTGGACGGTCGAATCAGCGCTGCAGCAGCAAGACCACCAACTCCGATGAGTGCTGTGAAGCCGGGAGTATCTTCGCTATCATCGCCCTTGCCTTCATCGATAATCTCATCTGCAGCGGTATCGTTGAGAATCGGGAACATCACCGTCGCGTTGTAGGAAGAATCAGTGTGCTGCTCATCGTTGTAGTATAGCCTGAACTGGGCATCGCTGCTCAAGAACCACAGAACGCCTGAAATCGGCTTGAGTACCATGGTGAACTTGATTGCCGGTTCATCCTGACTCTTGTTCCACTCGACCAAATCCGGGTAGACCGGCAACTGCCAGTGGACGTCATTCTCACCACTTTCCAGATTTGGGAACTCTTGGGTGTAGGCATCGACGCCGCCTCGCATCAAAGTGACATTCAGGTTCTCACAATCACCTGCACATTCACCTTGTCCGTTGCGCCATTCCCCACCGATTTCAATCTTGAATCGCATATGGATATCCTCACCCTCTGCAAGCAGTATCTTGTTCTTGACGAAGGTCTCCATTCTGCAGGTCACCTCAATGTTGAGGGTGCCGCTGCCAGATGTTTCCTCACCATATCCGTCGTTGGCGTTATCCTCATCGGAGGCGTTGAAATGGCTCCAACAAGGCTGCATGGTATCCCTGCCATACAGGAACATCGTGTTGTTCACATGGTCGGGCTGGCCATCGCTGGAACCACCTTGCATCACACCCAACTCAGCATTAGCAATCGGTTGGGCTGCGCTTGGGGTTGCCAACAGCATCGCCACCAACAAGGCGACAACACTCATTCCCCAGCCACGACTCTCCATAGAGAGACGTGTACTAACGATATGTATGAGGCTTTGGGGGTCGCAGGTCGCGGTAGTTAATCAGCAGGTAAACTGGCTTAGTCGAAGCGTTGCACACCGAATCGGCCACCGCGTTGTTCTCTGGCGAGGTTGAGTGCTTGGCCAAGAATATCTGGCTCCATTTCCCCGTCTATTATTCGGTCGCCAGCAACTCCCGTGATGATTGCCATCACCTTGATTGTGTCACCGAATCCTGGGTCTTGCCTTGCCCCGAAAATGACGTTCGCATCTGGTGACAGTCGCTCCGTCATCAGTTCGACGACTTGACTTGCCTGTTCAAGAGTCATGTAGGGCCCACCGGTAACGTGGATGAGAGCACCGGTCGCTCCGTCGATATCTATGTCGAGAAGTGGATGGTTGAGAGACTCGTGTACGACTTCTTCTGGTCCGCGGTCACTCTCGCCGTACAGCATCATGGTGATGCCGCCTCCACTCATGATGGTGCGAACATCAGCGAAGTCGAGATTGATGAGGCTGGGTAGGGTGATGGTTTCGACAATTCCCTTGACAATTTCCGCGATGAGTTGGTCCATGATGCTGAATGCTTCGTCAAGAGGCAAGTTCGGCACATAATGCAGCAATCTATTGTTATCGAGAACGAGTACAGCATCGACTGCTTGGCGCAGCAATTCCAATCCTTCCAGAGCGCGTCGCATACGTTGGCGTCTCTCAACATGGAATGGGGTAGTGACTACAGCGACGACCAATGCCCCTCCTCGCTTGGCTTCCTCAGCGACTACCGGTGCGATACCAGTGCCGGTTCCACCGCCAAGTCCAGCGGTGATGAATACCAAATCAGCACCGCTGACAATCTTCGAAATGACATCTCGACCTGCCTCCGCACAACGTCGTCCGGTCGAAGGGTCGCCACCTGCACCAAGTCCTCTGGTGATATGACGGCCTACCAGCAGCTTCTGCATCGCTCGAGTGTGGTCAAGATGCTGCTTGTCGGTATTGATTGCAACGGTGATTGCACCCTCCACACCAAGGTGGGTGATTCGATTCATCGTGTTGTTACCAGAACCACCGCATCCGCAAATCAGAATTCTCGGGTTTGGTACCCCGAAATTGCCCATTTCATCGTTGAGGAGTGCGGTGGGCTGTTTCTCATCCATGTCGCGCTTCAACTCGGCAACAAGGTCACTATATGCCCCTCCGGGCGCGGTGTCTGTGTTCTGCCCTCCATCCATGGTCATACCTGCAAGGTCCAAGTCGTTGTTCAGCCTCTATTAACCGTTGTTGGAGGGGGTTGCATCGCAAGACCGATTTTGGCCCCCTTCAAACACGCCCGAATCCTCATCGTGGAGCCAGATTGTCGTGGTCTCCGAGAAATCAACAAATACAGCGGGACGGTGGGCGGTTCACTCCCGAGCGTAGCATAGCCTGGCTAATGCACCTGACTGTAGACTGTGAAAACACGGTTGTGGAAGGCAGCCATCAGGGGATCGCTGGTTCAAATCCGGCCGCTCGGACCTTTTTACTTTCAGCGCGCGAACGCAGTGCTGCGAGGCGAGTTTTCAAATCTGGAATTTCTGGTGGCTCATGTAAACAGGTGCGACAACTATCGATGAGATAGCCGTTTGAGAGTGCCCGTCTGCCGATGATTAGTCGATGTCTCATTCGGCTTCTGTCGGCGAGAGTCAACTCGACGGACATTTTGCGGCCTCCAAGCCACAAACGGGTCTGGATTGTCGGCCGCAACGTGACGTGACCTCCCGAATCTTTGACTCGCCTCCATCCAGTTAGTGGAGCAAGGATTGGAGTAGCACCAACATCGAGGCGGAATCTAACCCACAATCCTTCGCAGGTTTCCAGCGGTTCCACGTCAAGCGCGTGCAGGGAACAGGTATTGGCTCCTGAGTCCAACTTTGCGTACAGACGGTGGATACCAAGGTCCGGTACTGCCACCCATTCGCGCCAGCCAACTACCGTCTGCATGTCCATTCACCACCTTGTAAGCCGGCCTGCGCGGTCGCGCGCCCTTTCTGAACGTATCGCATCCAACTGTACATTAATATCAGCAGTTGGGAGAAGGTTGAATTCACATTAACAGGTGTGAGAATTATTCCCACTCCTCCTACGGAGGACTTTGACTCACATCGTCACGGTCATATATGCGGAGCAGGTCGGCGGCTTGCTCCGAAGGTGGATTTCATGGTTCGTTCAGTGAATAAGGCAGTCGCGAATATTTGGAAGCGCCCCAAGGATGCCCTCCCCTACGACTATCGCCGTGACCGCATGGCAAAGTGGCGCAGGGAGTCGGTCGTGCACCGCATCGACAAGCCCACTCGCATCGACGCGGCTCGCCGTGTTGGCTACAAGGCCAAGCAAGGAGTTGTGGTCGTGCGCACGCGTGTCCGTCGAGGTGGATTGCGCAAGGGCAAGATCCACATGAAGCGAAAGCCGTCAAAGGCTGGTATCCTCAAAATCACCATGGCGAAGTCCATTCAGCGCATCGCTGAGGAGCGTTCCGCCAAGAAGTACCCGAACCTTGAGGTTCTCAACTCCTACTGGGTTGGTGAGGACGGCCGACACAAATTCTACGAGGTTATCATGATCGACCCAAGTCACCCCGCAATCAAGGCTGACAAGCAGTTGGGCTGGATTACTGGCAGCCGGCACACCGGCCGAGCCGCACGCGGCAAGACCAGCGCTGGCAAGCGTGGCCGTGGTCTGCGAAGAAAGGGTAAGGGCGCAGAGAAGATTCGCCCGAGTTTGAAGGCTAACCTGAACCGCGGCAAGTAAGCCGCCTTCATCTACGCCCTCGCACCTCTGGTGTCTGCGAAGTTTGATGAGTTACGCCATTCTTGCCCTAGCCAATGGGAGAGGCTGAGGTCAGTTCGCTGCGAGGAATGGCGGTCATCTTGCCTGACGGCAGATTTCTTGGTAATGTCCACGATACGGTTGTAGACACAGAAACGTGGTGTTGTTCGCATTTATTTGTCGCAGACCCGCCAGAGGAAATGGTCGAGGAACGCATTCATCTTGCTATTCCGTGGCGTTGGGTAAAGGGGGTCAGCGATGTCATTCTTTTGCGTTGGTTTCCGCCCACACCGATTCCTCGTCACCCTCTGAACCCTTGATATGGGACGATGTTCCCCGATAGTTTGGGTGGTGGCTGCTCACGCGGGCTCCTTCCAATTGACGCGAGAGGTGAACCAGTGCTTGAACTCCATGTGCTCGGCACATCTTCGGCACGTTTCGCTCACGGCCGCGCGGTCTCTGGCTCAGTGTTGTCCACTCCAGGCGGCCTCGCTCTAATCGACTGCGGCGAGGGCATGCAGCAGCGCGTCATCGATCACAACCGTGCTCTGAAGGCTGCGGGCCTTTCGACCCGAACTCGTATCTCTCGCGTACGCGCGATACTACTCACGCATGGCCATCTCGACCATTGTTGGGGTGTGCTTCCATTATTGCAAACTCTAGCGTTGGATTGCAGAAAAGACCCGCTTACCATCATCGGGCCGACCAGTAAAGCAGCACTGAAGTGGGCAGCAGAACATCCCGGTGAATCGCCACCAGAGGGTAGTGGGGTGTATTCCACTGACCTAGCAATTCAGTG
>CAUZSM010000054.1:0-10768 GCA_963582685.1 Candidatus Thalassarchaeaceae archaeon
AAGGCATTCGCTGATGAATACGGACTGCCTTCCCCTGTGGAAATGCAAGGAGTGGAATTGGTCGATTGTCTAGAATCACTGCGTGCCGCCGGGACCATTGATGGCTACGTCACTTCTCTCCACCTATACGATGAAAGCGGGGCCGGCGGCAGACGCCACAGACTGTTCACTGATCCAAATGAAGTAGACGACATGCGATTTCTGCCCTCTCCGCTGCATGGATTGACTCTACTCATCACCAGAGTTGGATTCCCCCTCGCACTGGCAGAGAAACTTGGTGACAAGGAGGCACACACTGCATGGCAATGTGAGAGGATATTGCTGTTCAGCCAAGAACCTGGGCATCGGGACCGAATCGGCATGGTGGTAAGGCATCGACAGGTCGCATCACTTCTGCGACGAGCCGACGAGGAGAGGGATTTACTCAGGGCACAAGCCCTGCTCGACGAGGAAGGCGAGGTGAGAGACTACGAAACCAAGGTGGAAATCATCATTGAAGCCGTTTCACGCCGCGGAGACCGGACCCTGCTTCATGAAAGATTGATGCCAATTTCTGAGGCACTTCCAGTCACTAGAGTGATGGCAGGAGAATGGCGAACGATGGTGAGAGAGATTCTGGCTCCACACGAAGCCCATCCTCGACATGGAGAGGCTTGCCCACCGTTCATGGACCTGTGACGGTGAATTCCCTAAGGTGTGATAGTCGGCCCTTGGGGCCGGTTTTGAAGCGCAACATATACAGCGGCAAGGATGCGCAAAGCGTTGCGAGGCTGGATGGAACACGACGAGGAGAAACTGCTAGGACTCTACACGAGCCGCCTAGACGAACTGCGCGAGTTGGCTTCTGCCAACGACCTTTCTCGCAGTGGAAACGTCGAACAATTGCGGGCTAGGCTCATCGCTCATCTAATTCTTGCAGACACTGGCCTCGATTCAGATTCAATCATTGAGATGAGCAACAGGGACCTCTCCGAGGTGTTGGGTATTTTCGGTGTGAAGCGCTCAGGTTCAATCAAGGAAAAACGTCAGCGTCTTTACCTGCATCTCAATCACGACCCAAAGAAACTCAATCCTGAAGCGGCTGCAGACATGACCAGGGAGAATTTGCATGAATTATGCAAGTCCTTGGGTCTGCGGCTCTCGGGCAACAAACAGCAACTATTCGCCCGCGTAGTCGGTGTGGTCGCCTCACAGGAAGGGTCGTGGGGGAAGGTGAAGAAGAGTCTGCGTCGGCCCCGTGTTGATGTCACCCCTGCACAACCCGCCGCTGCACCTGCAATGCCCGATAATGAGGCTGCTGAGTTAGCCGCTATTATGCGGGAAAACATTGACTCCATCGATGTTGAGGCAATTGCCGACGTTCTCATCGACGATGATGAGCCGGAGGCAGTTGCTGAAGCGACTGTCAGCACGGCAGTCGAAGTCACCATCGATGAAGGAGCGGGGGCAGCGATGATGGAGTTGGAAGCCAGAACCGCGGAACTACAGAGTCACATCCGAGAATTCCTCATCATCGGGAAGGTGCACGACTCTTCGGACATCAGCGCGTTCGTCGACGACCTCGGTGACCGAGGGTTCCACGTCAACCATGCGGTTGTCCGCGACAATATACTCGACGAAATCCAGCGAATGATTGAGCTGCGAGATGCCGAAAATGAAGCCAGTAGTGTCGCTCCGGGTTCTTGGAGAGAACGCAAGGCATTGCGCCGACTTGAGGAGGTGCGACCCACACTGTTGGACTCACTTGAGAGCATACTCGATGATGCAGAGGGAGACATAGCCCTCGCGCGCGTAAGATTTGAGGCAGCGGCTGGTGAAGCAAATCTGGACCTTGATTTACCAGCAATCAGTGGCAGAGTGCACGGTCTATTCGACTTGCAGGTCTCGCTACGGGCTGCCGAAGTAGATGAAGACCCCGTCACCGCTCGCCGCAGGCGAGCGATGGATGTGATTTACCGAGGTTCTCAAGATACTACACCTGAGGCAATGCGCACCCTGCAACGCTTTGAGGAACAAATTGAGTCATTTGAGAGAGTAGTGGAGACCATCGTGCGCAGAGCAGAGGGCAAATTCGGCCCGGTCGAGCACGCACTTCTCATCAGATTCCTTGAGAGAAGAGGCTGGGATGCTTCTCACCCAGAGGTTCGCCCAAGAGCAATTGCGGCGGCAGGAGTTCTCGCATCCGCAATGGGTTACATCCATCCAGATGACGTGCCAGGACTACCTACTGCACTCTCACTCGACCCCGACAAAGTCGCTGATGTGGTCGATTCATTGCGGGGATTGCTCGTCGATATGGGTAAAGCTGCCCCAACCGAAGCCAGTGTTGCCCACGGTGTGCCTGCCGAAGCAGCAGGAGTAGCAGAGGAAGTTGCGACGGTCAGCAGGGTACGCGACAAACTTGACAACGCGGATGCACTGTTGTTGCGTCTATCCAAGGGATTCAGTGCAGAAGACGTCGAGTGAGCCTCATCGCGCCGCCGAATAGAAAGACTGGACCACCTTGGTCACTTGCTCGATTCCACGCACGCCGCGCTTTGCTAGATCAACAAGAATCTGTTCTCGGTGCTGAATGTGTGCCTCAAAGTCCGCCGGCTTGATGCCCGCAGCAGCACACAGTGTCTCTCGGAACTTGCTCGGCACACCAGTCTCCACAATGGTATCGCGAGTTGGGTCGTACTTCCAGATTGGATTCAACCTCGGTTTGTCACCCTCCATTCCGGCAATCTCAGCCACTTCAGTTACCCTTCGCACAGTCTGACCGCCAACGTAGATGCGAGTTTGCATGATGATTAGGTCAAGCCCAGTCAACATGATTGGTGGCACGTTCATTGGAGCCGATGTCAATCGAGTAACGGTCTCGGCTGCGGTGTTTGAGTGCAAACTACCGCAAGAACCGTCGTGACCAGTATTCATCGCTGTCAGCAGAGTTGTAGCCTCCGGACCGCGAACCTCACCGACGATGATGCGGTCAGGCCTCATTCGCAAACTGCTCTTCAAGCATTCATCCATCCCTACAGATGGCGTGCCGTCAGGTCGCTCCTGGCGAGTTTCCATACGCAGCCAGTGGTCGTGGTAAACCTGCAACTCAGCCGTATCCTCGACAGTTACCAAGCGCTTGTGCCATGGAATGAACATCCCCAGACAGTTCAGCGTAGTCGTCTTTCCAGAGCCAGTGCCACCTGCGATGACGAAATTGGCTGGACGCGCATCCAACCCCTCAATCCAGACCCACATCATTGCGGCGAGGCGGCTGTTCACCGTCCCCCAGTTGATCAGGTCAATCATGGTGATTGGGTCTTCTCTGAACTTCCTGATGGTCAAAGTAGGTCCATCTGGCGAGATAGGAGGTAGAGTTCCGTTCACACGCGAGCCGTCGGGCAATCTTCCATCGAATATCGGCACCAGTCCCGGTCCATCACCCACAGAGATGTTTGTCAACGCTGCAATGTTCTTTGAAATTAGAATGCCCTCGTCATCGTCAATCCAGATATTGGTTCGGCAGATGCCGTGCTCACGGTGAGCCACCTTGACACACTGTGCACCGCCATTGTACATCACCTCCTCAAGCGAGTCGTCCTCGAGTAGGACCGCAAGGGCCCCGTACTGATTATCTTCTACGGTTCCATCGTAGTGATACATTGGACTTGGATGCCCTGCCTCAAGAAATATTGTCACTCGTCCGTATTGCGCTAGCACTTGTTCCGACATTTTTCATTCACCCCAAATTTGCGAGAACTCCTGCGAAGATCTCGATATAGACCAATGAGGACAGAGCCCCCCAGAAGGGAGCCCACCACAGGGCCTGTTTCGTTCGGCCGAGCATACGGCCGCTCACTCCCACGCAAACTGCGGAAGCGAGGATATGGAAGGTAATCATCCAACTATGGATGTTCCCGAAATAGGCGCCACCGGCGCCGGTTGCGAATGCGCCGAACATGAACCCCATGATGACGGGGAGCAGCAAGCACATGAGCATGATGAGGAGGAAGGATTGACCTCCCATCTCCTTCTCGCGCTTATTGACCAACTTGTTGAGTCGGTCATATTCGATTGACATGCTATTGGTCACCTCCTGTAGAGGTGCATTCTGCTCGATGGCAGAAGAAAGTAGATTCATCACTCGCTGAATCATTACACTGCGAGTTAGTAACGCGTATTCTGCCAACGCGGCATCAAAGGTGGTTGCCTTTGCCCTCTTCATGGCCTGAGTCATCAAAGAGCCTGTCTCGTCCCTACGCGTGGAAGCGACTTCGTGCAACGCCTGTTCGATACCGAGCCCGGCTCCGACTGAGTTTGACATTGCCTCAAGAATTTCGGGCAAAGCCTCCTCTAAACGACGACGGCGGCGGTGCTCGATGATGCCGGGAATCGCACCGCAGGTACAAGCGATTGCGATAGGAATCAACAGCACGAGCACAAAACTGAGTGAGATGTCTTCGTAGAAGTCCCACAGAATCAAATTCACACCCCCGGGTCTTTGGTATGTGCTCGCAGACCTACGAATACCATCGCCGCGACACTTGCGAGTAGAGAGGGGCCGAAGCAGGATGCCGCGGCGGTAACCGTGCTCATGTCCATGAACGGGTTGTCAGCAGACATCATCAGTGGAATTATCGCAATGGTGCCGAAGATAATGGGAGCAAGCATACCGAAAGTGAGCATCATAGTAGGAAGGCCACTGAGTACCTCAATGTACTCCTTCATCTTCTCATTACGCTCCTCCTCCTCGCGCTCGGCCTGCTGCTCTAGAGAGCGCAGCAAATCGGTATCGTTAGCAACATTATTTCGCAGAGTATTGATGAAACGGCGATATGATGTGCTCTTTGAGCGTGTATGAATCTTGGCCAGTTCATCTTCAAGCCGTGAACCACGCCCAAGATTGTTGAGGATAGTTGCAAAATCAGCGGATATTACGCCATATCCACCACGGCCAATGATGTGCATAGCGGTCTCAAGTCCAATACCTGAACCGACTAGAACCTGTAGCGCTCTCATCGAATACAGCAGGTCGCGCTCCTCCTGCTGTGTTGAACTCAATCAATCCACATCCTCAAGCAATTCAAAAATGAAAGCGCCGTCATCACCTTCGTAGTGCAGTCGGCCGAATGCCACCTTGACCTCCACCTCAGTGAAAGGGTCCAAAAGGTAGGCTTGTCCAGAACTGAAAATCTCCAAAACCTCGCGATATGACGTCAGATTCAGGTGGCCAGTCAATGTGTAAACTGCACTCTCTGAACCCTCATCAACAAGGTCGTCTCCTTCTCCTCCTCGCTTCACTTCCCTAGTGAGTCGCCGTCTGATATCTATGGTGATACTACAGTCACTAAACTGCAGCCAATCACCATGAGCTCCCCGAAAGAAAACTGTTCCTGCCTGTGCCACGCGATGCCTCCCACTACGGGATGTAGCCCGAAGCGACTTCAAGGTAGCGGGTATGGTGGGTCACTAAGATACTCAGTTGGAGAGTGGTTTGAACCACCCGAATCGGGCTTCGATAATCTCACAATCGACATCACGCAACTTATCGATAGCGTTCTCGATTGCTGCTTCATCATTGATACCCCGCTGTGCGCATCCCTGAACTATGCTGTTGTAGTCGAGACCATCCTCACCTGCCTTCTCCTTAATCAGCGATAGAACCGTCTCCGGTATGTCTGCTGCACCTTCCTCACTATCTCCACTGGCTTCTGCCTGTGGAGCAGCAGCAACTTCAGGTGTGGAATCTGCCTCATCCTCGTCGAATGATACGAAGCGGCCTTCCGCTGCACTGAGAGCCTGTAGCACACCTACTTTGTAGGACTCAGGGTCCCAATCGGGATAGTGTCCCAAGGCGAGAAGCAGACCATCATGCAAATCCTCAGGAACACCGGCTTCACGCAGTGAATCCGGGCTTGCATCAGCGCATTCCTTCGCCTTGCTCCAAGCGTCGATACGGCGCATGGTATGGTCAGCAGCATCGATTAGCCACGCAGCGTAGGCCGCACGGTCGATGATTGCGTGGTCCTCCAGCCTCATTCGTACGAAAAAGCCACCATCCTCGGTCTGGTAATGATTGCTTTTGCCTACGCAAGTCATCAAAAAACGGTCGCCGGACTCAAATCGTGCCAGTAACTCCTCCATCTCTGAATGTAACTCTGGCTGGAATGAGCCAACACTCCACATATGGCGACCTGTCGGGTCACGCACCGAGCCTTGGTACATCGGTCCTCGTTCGGTGTCGCGGCGCTCAAGCCCCTCGATTACACCGGCAACCAACATCCGATTCACCTTAGCACCAAGTTTAGTGATGATGAAAACTGGGTCAAACTCGCCTTCGCCACCATCTGGCAGGCTCGACTCGTAATACTCACGAGCGAAAAGACGAATCGCGGATTGGCGCGAATGGCGTATGCGCTCGGTCATGCGAACACCTCCCAACGCTGGCGAAGTTCCTCGACTGCGGCGTCGGTATCTATCTCCAGCACATCGATTGAGTCGGCCATCATCATCGCCCCTTGCTCATCGATGACCGTACGTCCGCGAACGCGGACCTTTTGGCCGAGGAGTTTGGAACGCAAAGCCAGTAGAAAATCTTCGCCGCCACCTGCATCCCATTGCTTCTCTACCTCAGCGAGAGAAGTGGACAGGAAAGCTTCGGTCGGATCCCGACCAACGATGAGCGAAGCGTTGCAGATGCCATCGTCCATCACCATCCTCAATCGCAGGTCATTCTCGCCGGTCTGAGGCCCATGTTCGCTGCAGGAACCATCGAAGAGAACCCGGCGGCATGGGGACTCAGTACAGCGTTTGATAAGACCGCTTCCGACCTGAACTGAGACGATGTTGGCGCTGGTCGTGACACCACGTCTTGAATTGCCTTTGATGAGCTCAGTGAAGGGCACTTCAACTGTGTGAGATTCTGCATCTATGGCCTCCCACGGAATCTCGTCGAGAACGGTGATCTGCTCCGCATTGTCGATGGTAATGTCGGGTGAACCCTGCCATGCGCGCACGCGGAAGTTCTCCAACCGTACCGCAACAGGCTTGTCTGAGATATCAATCTCAACCTCATCCCATGCTGTCATTCGACAACGGCCGGACGGGTCGATTACCTCGCCACCCCAAACCGTCTTCTCTTCACCGTCCTGCGTCGTGAATGTGCGTGAATCCCAAGAAACGATTTGCACAACAGCAGAAACATCTCTCGCGCCGTCTCTCAAATCTGCGATATTGACGACGCTTGAGCTCTCAAGGTCTTGCAAGGAAGCGAATCCCTTGTCGTGGTAGACCTCGACCTTGGTTTGTTCTCCTATGTTCAACTCGGGGGTGTCGCGGAAGCGACGAATTGCTGCACCCTCGATTCGAAGCAAGGTACCTATTGGATGGTCAAATTCACCCCAGGAAACGAATCCGATGGTGCCTGTATTGTCTGCAAGCCTCCCCTTGATCATGTCGATGGTGCCACTACCGTCCTTGCGTTGCACTGACTGGGCACGGCTGGCAATTACTCGACCAGTAATGGTCACGAAGCCATCCATCTCCAATGCGCGCCCAATGTCCACCGCCTCGTTTGGCGCAATGTTCACTGTTCTGCCTCCCTCTCTGAGAATTGCAATGCGACTGGATTGATTGACATTGATTGAGAACTTGCCCTGCCACTCATTGACAGATACGCCTTCAAGGCGAACAACTGAACCCGGAACAAGAGATTCGGCATGGCCACCCCAGTCCTTGAAATCCCAACGGACACGCTCGCCACCTTCGACCCACGGATTGTCTTCTATCCACCCAAAGGCGATTTGCCGTTCTTCCCCGCGTACCATCTGTATGCGTGGAGTGTATGTTACCACCTCGACCTCAATGGTGACATTACTGTCGTCGGAAGACAATTCTTTGAATAATTCCGCCTTCTTACTCGCTCGCCTTGAAGGAAGTGAGGCTGAGCCTCCGGTCTGCTCTAGACCGGCTTCGGCCTGGAACTTCTTCACCACGGAACGCAAAGCGTCCCGAGGAGGAATGAGAAACTCATCTCGGTATCTACGGAATTCCTCCGCCACTCTTTCATCATCAACATCTGGGACTGCCTCCTTAACGGCGGCGATTTCCACTGAATATTCATCTGCATCTGTCATATTGTCCACTCCTGCGAAGGCGATTACTGCCGCTGATACGCACGATGGACGCATGCTCTATCCGCGTGAGAGCGGTTGGAACATCCGTCAGCAATGGTATTTCGTGCGGGTTGGTATAGTCGCGGCACCACATCACCTCCGGGAAAGTTGTGTTCACAGCGACGGTTCTTGAACACTACGAGGACTGACCGTCCAATTCCTTCGCACACGTGGGGGTGAGATGAGAATGCCCGTATGACTTGGGAGATAGGGATTGTCGAATGGCTGGGAGGTTGGCAGGGAATGAAAAATCACCAAGTTTCACTTCATATCACACCGAACTCTCATAGCCTCGTAGGAGCGCAAAGCGCTCAATGTCTGATGGGCCAGAGGAAGGCGAGGTCGCAAAGGACCACTGGTGGGCTCGGTTTGACAAGGCCCTCGGCAACGAGGACGCAAACCTCGTGCTCTCACTAATTGCAATCTTCATCGTGTTCTTTGCCTACGAGACCGACTTGCTTGCCACCAATCCATTCGGATGGTGGCTGCTCGCGATTCTCGACCTATTTCTTGTGACTTGGTTCATCGCCGAACACGCTCGCAGCATCTCGCTGGCTGATGACAGGTCGGCTTGGTGGCGAGCCCACTGGTGGGAGATGATTGGATTGGCACCTTTGATGCTCGGTGCTGTCACTCCGCTGAGTTCCATCGCTGTACTCCGCGTCATTCGCCTCTCAAGAGTCTTCACCGCCGCGATGCGGCTGCTCGGACTGCATCAGACTCACGTGCGCAGCCCCTTCCATCGTCGGGTCCAGCACCTATTCTTCGTCATTTTCTGCCTAATCACCACAGGTGGAGTGATGACCTACTTCTTTGAGAAGCGCGGCTACGAGAAATGCATTGCTGACCCACTCTGCGACTCCAGTGATTACATCACTTCACTCTCAGATGCGATGTGGTGGGCTGTAACAACAACAACCACGGTGGGATATGGTGATTTCATACCGCAATCCACAGGTGGGAGGACGGTGGCGATAATGCTGATGTTTGTAGGAATAGGAATCTTCGGTGTGTTGGCGGGCAGCCTTTCCCAAGTATTCTTGACTTACCGCGACAAAACGGCCACAACCGAAATCTCTGACCCGAAGAAAGGAGGAGAACTAGTATCTAGTCTAGAGAAACTGGCTGAAATGCGCAGGGATAGATTGCTCAGTAGTGCAGAGTTTGAGGAAGCGAAAAGCCAACTGTTAGACCGAAACTCCACTCTCGATGATCACGCGCTTGAATACACACCGAAGGGCAGTTCATGGCAAACCAAAGGCGGCAATGTAGAGAAATTGTCAGCGGCTGAACTCGAGGAAAGGCTAGCAGAAGCGCGGTCTGCTCTACGCAACAATGGTGAGGACAACAGGGGGGTGTGAATCCTCATAGCCTTGCGCGTACAGCCGTGGGTATGGCTGACGCTCCGCGCCTACGAGGAGGACGAGTGGACTCGCTCGGCGATTTCACTCGATTCGGGGTGCTGACAGTCAGCGATAGAGCCAGCCGAGGTGAATACGAGGACCATTCTGGGCCTGCAATAATCGGTTTTCTGCATGAAGCGATTGCTTCTCCTTGGGAAACAATTTACCAGATTGTACCAGATATCGCAGGAGAAATTGAAGGTGCACTGATTGAGATGGTTGACGAGCAGCTTTGTTCAGTCATCATCACCACTGGTGGAACCGGCCCAGACCCAAGAGACATCACCCCTGAGGCCACAGAATCTGTCTGTACACGAATGATGCCGGGTTTTGGTGAGCAGATGAGGGCCATTTCATTGCGACACGTCCCTACGGCCACACTGTCAAGGCAAACCGCTGGAATTCGAGGGCGCTGCCTGATTCTCAATCTGCCTGGCTCGCCTAAGGCAATCCGCGAGACCATCGACGAAGTCTGGCCAGCAGTCCCATACTGTATCGACCTGATTAGAGGCCCTTACATTGAGACAACCGAAGGGCAGTGGGCCGCTTGGCGACCCCCTCACGCTCGCCGCTGAGCCTACGATTGCAAGTTTTCGGGCATCGTGGAGTTCAAAGAGGGGGTGTCGGTCGGCGGACCGATGGCGAAAACCAAACCGGGATTTTCCCCCACCGAAAATACGCGTGCGATGGATGAGATGAGAGACATCGAAGTCGAGTTGAATTTTACTCCAAACGCGCTCGCAAGCATTCTGTTCAAGCAGGGAGATACTGTTGTTCTCGCGTGTTGTACGCGCGCACGGTCCCTACCTCGGTGGTTCCCTCGCGATGCGACCAAGGGTTGGGTGAACGCGGAATACTGTCTGCTACCGGGCTCAACCGACAGCCGATTCCAACGCGAACGCAGGGGCGCAAAGGGGCGCACCTACGAAATTGAGAGGCTGATTGCCCGCAGTTTGCGCGCCGGCATTGACCTTGAGGAGCTCGGGCCACACAGCCTGACCGTTGATTGTGATATTCTCAACGCTGACGGAGGAACCCGTTGCGCATCTGTCACCGCCGCCAGCATCGCGCTGCGACTCGGCGTGCGCCGACTGATTGCCGATGGTCTCTGCCTTCCAGCCGAGGACCGCCCGACACAGGAGCAGCAGAGGAACCGTGACTGGAAGCCGCGAGAACTCTCTGATGAGGAAAAAGCAGCACACGAGGCTGCAG
>CAUZSM010000055.1:0-10398 GCA_963582685.1 Candidatus Thalassarchaeaceae archaeon
GCTACTGCATTGGAGCGAAAAGACACCGCTATTCGTGAAGGAAGTTGACGAGTCAGAATAGCGATTTGGTATTTCTTAGACGGTCAAGAAATGTGGATTTTGCCGTGAACAACTGCCCTAACGGTTATACCTTCATCATCAGCGATGAGCAGTCCGTAGCCTCAAGGGGTTACGGGATGGGATGGACATGACAACTAAGCGAGAGCCTGCGCGTAGATATGCGAAGGAGACAGAAATCAGGAAGACAGATGCAGTGGAAACTGCTCGCAAATTAACCGAACTTACCGAACGCGCACGACGTACGGGTGCGGACCAAGGCCCACTGGTTCCTGTTGAAGCACTCATCACTATCGAAGCGGCCTCCTGGGTTTGGCAAACTGTTGACATAGCAGTCCTTGAGAGTCTAAGTCACCGACTTGTATTGCAAACTGAGGATGGTCGACGCCGAGAATTGTTCATGACCAACGGCATTGACGCAGCGATGGACGCTGCGAGTAGAATAGTTGAGTTCAACAACGGCGTGGTCCTCATCGAGAGCCTAGACCCCTGAAACCTCCATTCCACGGTCATTTGACCGAATCAGGTGCGTTGAAATACGAAAGGCAGGTGGGCGCATCGCATGGCAGTCAAGAAGAGCAAGAAGAAGGGTGGGCCAAACATCCAACAGGCTGCCGGTCTGATTCGCTACTTCGATGAGGAAAGCGATGATGCGATTCAGATTCCAAAGGGTCTGATTTATTTCGTTTGCATCTCAGTTTCTGTGGTAATCTACCTACTCAACCACAACGTGTTGCAGTGGGCCTATGCCCAACTAACCGGCTTTTGAGGGAATTACTCCTCTTGGTCGGCCGCAAGGTCGACGAACGGTATGTCGTCTTCAACTCCGGTTTGACCAAGGCCGCCTTCCTGTTCTTCATCCGCCACCAGCAAGTCTCCGGCCTCCACACTCTCGGTGTCTTCTGTTGAAGCGGCCGCTGACCTGACCGATTCTTCTGGGAGTTTTTCATGGGCTAATACCACCTCCTCAAGGTCGATGTCATCAACTTCGACTTCAAAATCCTCCAAAATGCTGCCACCACCGTGTTGGGCGACGACTTCTGTGCTGGGGTCGGCTTCGATTTTCGCTGCTTCAGCTCGAGATAACGCTCTCTCCACTCCGGTCGCAGAACGGTCATGCAAAGCATCGCTGGCGATATCACATTCACTCACTGCATTTGCAAGGCTTTTGCGGGCAGCGTCTTCGTTCCATCCCTCCGCTGCGTCTTCTGCGAGTAGTGACAGTTTTCCTCCGAGTTCTGTGATATTGCTCCTCATTTCGGTGATTGATTCAGCGATGTCTTCGTGACCCTTGGCGATGAGTTTCTCCCAATCGTCTTTCGCCTGCCGCTGAGGCGTATCGGTCGCTTTGGCGAATCGTCCTTTCCAAGTCGCCTCCCACGGGTTGCGACCGAGTGCGGCAGCGAGGTCGAAGACCAGCCTTGCACGCAGCCCGAGTGGTCCGACAATCTTTATTTCGTTGAGAAAGCAAGAATTGAACAGGCCAAATCCCCAGTAGGAACGGCTGCTGATAGTTACTGACAATTCAGAATTTGAGGCCACAATTGTCCAGACTTGCTGGTCAAGCCCCGGCTCCTCAGCGACTCTTGGGGGTTCATGTGGACCGAAGCAGCGCAGCAGGACGTCGGCAACATCTCCGAGGTAGAGAGATCCGTGCGTGCCCTTCCAGTTCTTGTGACGGAGTTGACCCTCCTCGTCGATTCTCATCTCTGGGTCGCCTCGGCGAACCTGCGCAAATAGCACTGATTCCAGTGGGTTCAGGAGTTGATTATTTTCTTCGCTCACCCGCTCCCCTCCATTGCTTGCGGACACGGAGAGTTCAAAGTCAAACTTGATACGTTTGGCCATGCGTTCCGAGATGGAGTGGTAATGATGGCGGGTAAGGGTAAGGCAGCAGCGGACAAGTCGAAGCGCTCCGCAGCAGCGAAGAAGGCCGCAGCAACTCGCAAGAAGAATGCAGCCGCTAAGACAGCCGCGAAGGCAGCAGCAGAGGCTGCGGCCAAGAAGAAGGCAACAGCGGCAAAGGCGGCAGCCACCCGTAAGCGTAATGCTGAGGCGAAGGCAGCAGCAGAGGCTGCGGCCAAGAAGAAGGCAACAGCGGCAAAGGCGGCAGCCACCCGTAAGCGCAATGCCGAGGCCAAGGCGGCTGTAGCGGCTGCGGCCAAGAAGAAAGCAGCGGCAGCAAAGGCGGCAGCCACCCGTAAGCGTAATGCTGAGGCGAAAGCAGCAGCAGAGGCTGCGGCCGCGGCTAAGAAGAAAGCAACCGCTGCAAAGGCGTCAGCCACCCGTAAGCGCAATGCCGAGGCCAAGGCGGCTGTAGCGGCTGCGGCCAAGAAGAAGGCTTCAGCGGCAAAGGGGGCAGCAACCCGTAAGAGCAATGCACAGGCGAAAGCAGACATTGAGAACAAGATTATTCGCGTACCATCTCTATCTGACTTGATTAACAAAACCAAGCAGAATTGACCCGATTGAGCACCTAGAGGTCCTCACGTTGGAATCTGGGTCTCAATAGGGGCCCGCTTGGCTTTCCAGAGCAGGTTGATTCCGACAACAAGAACACTGAGAGAGAATAGGCAACTTCCGCAAGATGCGAACCAGAGGCTGTCGATGGGGGCATCTCCCCATACGATGAATCCCGCAGCGCTAACCATGCAACCCAAGACACCGGTGCATATGACAAGTGCTGGAATGTTTGTCTTATCTGGTTGCTCCGCGATGGCCTCAGCCTCCAACTTCGCCTTAGATTTCCCATATGTATCAGCAATCCCAATTAGCGTGTATCCCTCATTGGAAAGGGCATTTTGCTTCTCTTCCGACAATCCAGTCGCATCAACCTCAAACGGATTTTCTTCTCCTCGAGCACTAAAAACTGACGAAATACCCGCTCGGTCATTTTCTATGGTAAAAATTTGCAGCGCCCTGTCGAGCAACTGCTCGCGTTCAGAACCCTCTTCCAGATAAGATGCCAGATCCACTCTACACCACGCGGCCCAAACCAGTTCCCTTCCCCCGTCCAACATATGCATGGCTTCCCTAAGGTCCCTAATGGGGTCGTCTGACCAAGTGGTTACCGTCGCACCGTAGCGCAGTAGTTCGCCACATGCAACTGGATTCATAGTACGGGTTTCCTTTACTGCAGTCCTCCAAACATCCTCATCATTGTAGGCCTCTTCGGGCACGTCGTCGATGTCTGCCACAGCACCCACATGTCGTGTTAACAAATCAGGATTGTTATTCAGGCCGTTTGCTCTTGCATGAGCGTCGTGGTATCTTTAAGCCACTATTCCAAGGCAAGAAATGATTTCAGTCATCTTCCGGGCTTTCGTCCGCATCTTTAGCCCGTTCAGCCTCCAATGCTTCCCCCGCTGCCTGCGCTCGAGCATACACTTCGCGCAGAGTCTGGTCACTGATTTCGAGATATATCCGAGTGGTCGCTATGTTGGCATGACCCAGCAGTCGCTGTATACTGACCAAGTCCGCGCCTCTCTCGAGCAGACCAGTAGCAAAGTTGTGGCGCAACGTGTGTGGAGATAACTTGGAGCGAGGGATATCTGCAGCATCTGCCAGTGTGTCCATCATCTTCTGAACAGCCCTCGGTGTGAGCCGCCGTCCTCGGCGATTGAGTAGCAGTGCATCCCTGTGCTCAGGCTCGGGTGGCCTTCGTTCGACGATATTCCCGCGAATCGGCGCATATGCCGCCAATGTTCTCACAGTATCTTCGGTGAACAGCACCATTCTGTCTTTGCAACCCTTGCCGTCAATGACTGTAGCGGAGGTGTCGGCGATATCGACATCAGCCCGATTGAGTGTACATAGTTCGGATACTCTAAGACCGGTGTCAAGCATCAGGGTGATGACTGTATTAGCCAGCGGATTTTCGCTATTTTGCGCCGCTTCTCGCAATCTATCCATCTCGCCGCGCGTCAAAGTCTTCGGCAACTTTCTGCCTTTTGCAGGGCGTGTCATTTTGTCAGGAACCCTATGGCCGAGCCAGTTGAGTATGTGTGAAATCGCTGCCAGTCTGGCGTTAATGGTGGACGATGCAAGATGACTGATTGACTGCACCCAAAGATCCAGCCTGCTGTTGTTTGGGTCAACCCACACCAGAAGTTCTTGCACGCTCATCTGCTCAAGCGCATCCCATGAGGCTTGAGTCTCATCCGGCAGTGGAGTTGAGACGAATTGCTTGACTGAAGTAACGTAGGCGCGGAGGGTGTGCGCACTCTTCTTTTCGGCTCGCAGTTGCAGGTCCCAGCAACCGAACCAAGCGAGGTCTGCAAGTCGATTGAGTCGCATTGGCAGAGTCCAAGAAATACCTAGGGTATCCTCATTGAATGGTGTAGCAAATAGTCCTGGATGTCCATCGACAGCCCAAGCCGCTCGCTTTGAATTAGAATTGTCCCGTTCTGTCATTATCTCGTCCTACCCAACGCCCGAAAGCGTCTGCGTCCCATCCCCTCACGGGGAATGTCGAGTCGGTAGGTGACGGTATGAATGCTTCGCGGAGGGCAATGGATTATCGGCCCATCTGTGAGCGATTTTGAGTTCGCCGAGGTTTGGCGGCACTCAACGGCGGAAGGGCCAGCGGCGTTGTGGCTGGTGACTTTGCACCGCCCAAGCTGCTGGGTGGGTATCGGCCTCTGCCTCCCAAGGTTGAGGCTTGGAAGGAGCAGAGATTTTTTCCTCGATGGTCTGCTGAATCAGCGGCCTGATACGCTCTCGGAGCACATGCAGGTCTCCGTAGAAAATCACTTCGTCAGCCTCACGTAGAACCAAGTCACCATCTGGCTGCCAGATGTGGGCTCCTGCTCGGGCGATTGCTGCGACCATTCCTTCACCATCCATTTGCATCAGGTCTACAAGTCGCTTACCGACTAGTACTGGATATCTCCGAACTTTCAGTGACAGGGTTCCATGGCCCGGTTTGGTTGCGAGTAGTTGGTCGAGATCAACTGTACTGAAAGCGTGAGTTTCCAAAATGTACGCGATGATGTGACCTGCGACGTTAACTCCGGTTGCCCTCTCGATTCCCTCAAGGCCGGGACTGGAGTTTACTTCAAGCAATAGTGGTCCATGATTGGATTCTAGCAGGTCAACGCCAGCGATGTCCAGTCCGAGCAGACGCGCAGCCTTACAGGCGATACGCGCGAAATCTTCAGGCAGTTCGAAGTTCTCGACACTGCCTCCAAGATGGAAGTTAGAGCGGAATTCTCTACCGTGGGCTCGCCGGCGCATTGATGCAACGACTTTCCCACCGACCACGAGGACTCTGACATCCCGACCATGGCTTTCGGCGATGTATTCCTGCACGAGAACCTGATTGCCCTTTTCGAGCAGTTCCCAAGCAAGTTCAGTCGCTTCGCGTTCGTTGTAAGCAAGGAAAACGCCACTGCCCTGTGTCCCTTCTGTTGCTTTGATTACACAAGGAACGCCGCCGACTTGAGATATTGCTCGCTGCACGTCACGCCAGTCTCGGACGTATGCAGTCTTTGGGACTGGGATATGATTGGCTGAGAGTATCTGGGTAGCGTGTAGTTTGTCTCTGCTGTTCAGGATACCTTCACTGGTATTCGCGACATAGGTTCCCATTCGCTCAAATTGTCTTGCGATAGCGACGCCGTGTTGAGTAATTGAGTACCCAATTCTCGGCAGAACGGCATCTACGTTGACAGGCCATCCTTCGTGTAGAATCTGTTTGATTCCGTTACCGATGGTGATTGAGAGTTTCATCGGGTCGAGCACATCGACTGCGCATCCCAATGCCTGAGCCTCCTCAACCAGACGGCGTGTGCTGTACAGCCGGGGGCCGCGCGATAGTATCGCCACTCTGAGACTCATCGTCGCCTGCGCGGTCACGCGTCCGTTTTGAGTCCTCCGGCTAAAAAACACACAGCCGCGCGAGCATATGCGAGCGCTTGCACGCGCTCGCGCGGGAGGATAAGCGACTACGCTAGGCCTGCGAGGGCTTCAAGGGCATATTGGTAGTGGGCGGCATCATGCAGCCCCCAGAAGGTCCGAGTGGAGCCCCTGCAAAGGGACCTGTTGGAGCCCCTGCAAAGAAACCAGCAGGCCCACCTTCTGAGGCCGATGCCTCGGCCGAACCTACCAGTGCTCCTTCTACCAGTCCTGCACAGTTTGACCCTCTGGCTGAGATTGAGGATGCACGTGCACGCCGAGAATCGAGGGAGCAGAGATTGGAGACTCTCCGTGACAAGAGAAATCGCGCCCGAATCAACGTCTATCTCTTCCTCACCTTCACAGTGCTTTTTTCCATTGCATCGGTAATCAAGACGGGTCCGGGCAATGTTGATGATAACCCTCAGCGAGCAATGCCAGCCAGTGAGGTGGAGATGCGTCTTGCGGAATGGCAAGATGAAGACCTACACGGAGATAGAATCTGGGACGGCGACGAACATACTTCGGGCTCCGCAGAGAAAACACTGACAATAGTTGGGGTTGACTTAGGTGAATTCACCAAGGTGAGAGTTGATGTCAAAGTTGCCTCTTGGAGAGAGGATGCTGCTGCAAGCACAGATTTTACTGCAGGAGTTTTCCCCGAGGCCTGCGAGAGCAATTTGATTTGGGATTTCGACTCTCTGGACTCTGCCGCAGTATTCCACAGCAATGCTTCCCTCGCTCCGGGCGAAGTAGTTGAGTTCCGTCTTAAGGTGGCACCAGGCAAGAGTTGCTTCTTCGTCAAGTACGACGAGCCGATTCCACGAGAGCATCAGCGCGTCAAGGCTACCCTTGATGCTGAGGTTCGCATCCACTGGACCCTACAGGTATTCGTTCCATTTGCAGTAGGCTCCGCTCTGCTCTCTCTATTCGCGTTCATCGGTGCCTTCCGCATCGGTCGCCAATTCAAGCGACTGAAGTATCCCGAGGGCAAGCCTGAGAAGAAGATCGAAGAGGAGGTTCTTGAGGAAGCTGAAGAGGCGCGCAAGGAGCATTTCGAAGCGACCGAGGTTCCTGATGAGGGTTCAGATTCAGCAGATATGGGTGGCCCTACGTTAGCCGAGGCTGCTGCAAGTCCGGACCAAGGCGAGGTTCCATCGGTTGAGGAGCCGGCAGCGGAGGCAGAGCCAGAGGCAGAACCTGAGCCAGAGGCCGAACCAGAGCCTGCTGAGGAGGCCGAGGCAGCGCCAGAATCAACCAATCCAGCCGCCGCATACACCGATGAACAACTGCTTGCCTCCGGCTGGACGCAAGAGCATGTCGACGCACTTAGAGAAGGCCGCATTTGAGCAGTGTTGCTTCAGTTGATGCTGGTCTAACCACTACTCTGAACCAATCGTGTTCCGAAGGGGTTGAAAGCGGCCGCAGCCCCCATCCTCCTTGAGGATGGGCATGACTGACCTCGACCCTTCGGAAATGACCGTTGCTAAACTCAAGGTCGCATTGAAGGCCAGAGGGCTGAAGGTCAGCGGCAAAAAGGCTGAACTCATCGAGAGGTTAGAGGAAGACCTTGCCGACTTTGTAGAGGAAACAGAAGAACCGGAAGCCGTCCTTGTCTTGGATGAGGAAGACGATTCTTTCTTGCTGGCTGAGGATGATTCCTCGGAAGAAGCAGAAGAACCGGAAGAGGTAGTTGAGGAAGCAGTCATCTTTGATGATGAAGATGAGGAAGTGCTTGAAGCCGAGGTATTCGAGGCTGAGATTATCGAAGACGACGGGCCTGAAATTGTCAGTGAACCCAAGCGAGAGCGCACTCCCTGGCTAACAGTTCAAAAAGATGCTTGGTACAAACAACCGGCAACCCTCGCCACTGTTTTGGTCATTATTCTGGTATCGGCAAGTGCCGGTTGGTGGTACATGATGCAACAGGCTCAGGTGTATCAGGCAGCACCACCCAGATATGGTGACAACCTACAGTTCCGAGTTACAGATGGCACACTTTCGGTGAGTGGAGATGAGATGGTTTCCTACCTTCGTGAGGCAGCTGGCGGGTCATTGGACGATGTATGTGAGGAGATGGCTATTTCCTATTCGGGAAATGGCCACATCGTTTTGACCAAAGGTAGCCTTACTGATTTGATTAGTCCAGCCGATTCTGAATTAGAAGGCTCGGTCATCCAACGAGGGCCGTATGGAAGGATGTGGCTAGCAGCAGAACAGGAATTGAACTACGATGTCAATGCGGACATTTCCGGCCGCTCTTTCTCACAGATTGATTCGAGTAAATGCAGTAACCTTGAGTTCAACATGAATGGCAATCAGATTGACCTGACAGTCAAGAGTTGGACAGAGGTGACCGAGCGCACATTATTGCGCACTGATATCAGCCTTGATTTCACCGACACTGACGCAGTGCATTCGTCGGTAGCGGGTACCACTTTTGGTCCTTCGATTGATACTGACCTAGCCGATGATCTGATGACGATGTTCCTGCTTCCCACCCAACCTCTGAACCTGTACGAAACATTTGGTATCACGGTGTTGAAGGATGGTGCGTCTGGACAATACGAGGGGTGGAATTGGCGGGCAGGCAGCGAATCAGAGGTAAATGGACAGAAGGCTCGAATTGTCTATCTAGAACATGGTACGGCACAGAATTGCCTCGGCCATGCGACAATGTCTGTGTGGGTGTTTCCCAATCAGCCTTGGCCGGCAAAACAGAGTGTGGACATTGAACTCTCCAAGCGGCATGCTTCCGCTGCAAACTGTGGTGCGGTGACCAGCAGCGCGATTGAGTTAGGCTTTCCCGAAGGTACACTGCGGGCTCGCTACACCATTACTCAGGATTCTTTCTCACAAGGAAGCCATCCAGTGGTATGGGATCGCACCTACACCGGTCGCCCACTGGCTAACGAGGATGTCCCAGATGATGATGACAGGATTCCATGGAGTACTTCGACCCACATGCCGGACCTTACCAGTGTTCGTTCATTCACTGTTGAGGAAGCAGTTGCCTGTGTTGCCAACGCATCATCAGGAGCCGCTGCAGCAGCCTTGACATCCAGTGGCTACGTTTTCGCTGCTCTTGATGACCGCAATTCCAGTGTTCCAGTGTGGAATCTGTCATGGGTCAGTCCAGGTGATGCCGGTTGGGTCAAGGTAGGCCTGCCCGAAGACGGCACTTGCATCTTCATGGGCGATGGGCCAATCAGTGGTGATGACCGGCCAGAGCATAGTCGAGAGGATATTCCAGCCACGCTGAGTATCGCTGACCTTGAGGAACGAATAACCGCCAACTCTCGTTACCCGGATTTGGTTCAATTGACGACGTCAGGCGGGGTTCTGCTCGACGATGCATCGATTGGCTACGTGTTGACGGTCCCCGACCAGAATGATTTGTGGGACTTACTTCCTGACGAATATCGAGACGGTCAGGTGAGTCTGGTTATCGAGAGGTCTTGGAGCGAGGGTGGCGAAGATAAGCAGTTGAAGGCCTTGATGGATGCTGAACTTTCACGCATGATCGGATGGGTTGTAACCAGTTCACCCTCGTAATTCCAGCCTTTTCGGCCTTTCTCATGGGCCTGCAAAATACCCACTCGCGAGGAGAATACCCCCGTTATCCTCAAGAGTGCTGCTTGAGCGGTGCGACTTGGGATGCACTATGGACAAGGGTCCAGACGGCGAATCGACGCTACCTGAGGCGAAGCCAGCGCCGTTGGTAGTGGATTTCGTTGAGGAGGAAATTGAGCAGCCTCGTATTGCCCCGACTCTGCGAGATTCCGACGACATCGGTGCCGCTCGGCCAAGGCCAGTCCTCGACTTGCCGAAGGCAGATCCGACCCCGGAAGGGCGGGCACGGGTTGTCACTGTCATCAATCAGAAAGGTGGGGTCGGCAAGACGACCACCGTCATCAACGTTGCAACCCATCTTGCGCTCAAAGGACTGCGAGTGTTGGTGGTGGATTGTGACCAGCAAGGCAACTGCGCCACTGGTCTTGGCATTGACAAGAGCCGGGTCTCACACACTACCCGCACCCTATTCATGGAACCGGAGAAGGCAATCGAGTGCAGACATGCGACTGCTATTCCCGGCCTCCATCTGGTGGTTGGCGAGCGCAGCATGGTTGGGCTTGAGCAGGAATTGTCCAGTCACCTAGGTCGCGAGAGGATGTTATCAGAAGGGCTTGAAGCATTGCTGCCGCACTATGACCTCATCCTCATTGACACGCCACCAAGCCTTGGCGTGGTCACCATCAACGCGCTGGTGGCGAGTGATTCAGTGATTGTTCCGGTGCAAACCGAATACTTCGCTTTGGAAGGAGTGGCGATGCTTGCAAGCACTGTCAAGGAGATTCGCAAAAGCCTGAATCCCCGTCTTGGAGTTGACGCGGTGATGCTGACCATGCACGCGCCGACCCTGCTCAATTCACAGGTCGCAGCCGA
>CAUZSM010000056.1:0-10346 GCA_963582685.1 Candidatus Thalassarchaeaceae archaeon
GCCAGAGAACAAATCAGGTGCGGCCGCCTCGACTTTTTGCTTGCCGCCTCGTATCCGTCGCTGGCCCTGCCGTGTACGCCTACGTCCTCGCGAGTCATCTCTCTTATCCTTGAGAAGGACCAGTAGCGGCTCCTCTATCAAAGCGCCTTCGACAACCAATACGTTGCGCTTGTAGCGAAACAACTTGATGTGCCGGTCCACCAAGCGACCCAATGGCGCTGACATGGTGATGTAACATGCAATCCACGCAGGGAAAATAATCACCTTGTCATCGAACCCCCACGCGCTCTCCCATGGCAGACTTACATGGTCTACCCTGAACTCCTCGACCATCAGATACATCCAACTGAATACCGCTATGATGAACACCATAGTGAACATCATTGGCTTCATCATGCCCATTTGCAACTTGGTAGTCTCAGGCATGAGATACATCTGCATCTTCTGGACCTTCTCCATTCTGACGTTGTCGCGAGACATTCGTGCCTCGTTCAGCAACTTTCTCATCTGCTTGTTCCGGTGATTCAGGTGCGCCTGCTTCATCGGGTCCATGAACAACGACCTGAACACAGTATTGACGACCATGATGCCTGAACCAAGAATCCAAACGGTAGGAACGAAGTATTCGTCGTGGAAAGGCAATGAAGGCTCCAAAATGCCCCCAGCAATATTCGCCATTGTGACGCGAATGCCCTCATTAATGAGCAACAGGGACATCCCGATAAGCAGCACTATTGGCATCAACATCTGCCCGATGGGCATCTCAGGCTGCTCAGGCAGTTCTTCGCTCACAGACTTGCGGCGCAGTGGACGCTGCTTCAATTCTTTGGGCAGCGGGGGTGGGAATCCCTAGTCCTAGAGCCGGGAAGGATTGAATGCTCATGGGTTCTTCGACCTAGCGTGGAAACTCCGGAACAGGCACTGCGGACCGCTCACTCCCTTGAGGTCGAGGGCAATCTAGAGGTGGCAGCAGAGATACTGAAAGACGCTAGCAAACGCTGGAAACGGGAGCCGGAATTCAAAATGCGGCACGCACGAGTATTGAGGCGGCTTGGCAGTGACAAGAAGGCGCTGAAGGTGTTCAAGACGGTCATTCGAGCCCACCCCCAGCGCGCGGATGCTGCGCAGGGTGCGGCAGAATGTGCTCAAGCCATCGGTAAGGCGAAGGCAGCGGAGAAACATTGGAGCCGGGCGTTGTCACTCGGGGCTGCTCACGACGTATGCTCTGTTGGTATCTGTCGCTCGATGTGGGTACGCGGAAAACGTGAGGAGTCCTGGCATCAGGCAATCGCAGCATTCACTGGAGATGGGAGACGTAGTGTCGCTCTGCACGATTTTCTGAAGGAAATCAGCCCGGCCATTGGACTCAAGGTTCCTGACCTTGATGTCATGGAGACGCTGGAACTCGATGCCGCTGCTGATGCGCG
This sequence comes from Candidatus Thalassarchaeaceae archaeon, assembly GCA_963582685.1. Classification (GTDB taxonomy): domain Archaea; phylum Thermoplasmatota; class Poseidoniia; order Poseidoniales; family Thalassarchaeaceae; genus CAUZSM01. The sequence goes on from CAUZSM010000056.1 coordinate 1,428, forward strand.
CGGGAGTGGGCAGGTGACTGGCGGTTCACTTGAATCGCCGCAATTCAGTTCTGACAGCCTCGAATCAATGGCTGGAGTCGTTAGTGATTCTGCAGCGGCAACTGCGGCAGCAATTCAGGGTGCGCAATCACTTCTCAATGATGACAACAAAGTTGAGGGAAAAATAGACATGTCTGCTCTGTCGCTGCCTAAGCCTATCATCGCAGACCGCAAAACGGTCGAAATCCCTGAGGATATTCTCGACTTTGACTAGCCGACTAGCGGCTACGCCTACGGAATCTCAACACGGTTCCGGTGGTGACCAACTCACTCTGGGAAGGTGAACGAGCAGGAAGAGCACATTGCGTTGCTGGATGGATTGGATGTTTGGCAAATCGGGCAATCCCGATCTGCATCTGCTCCGGCATCTCCGCCATTGCTGTTGTTGTTGCCAGTAATCTTGGCCAGCGCATCATCCATCATCGCATCCTCTTCGGAGAGTGGCTCATCGTCGCCATCATCTGCCTCATCTTCGGCTTCCTCGGCGTCGTCGCCATCGTCGGCTTCCTCTTCCTCGGCTTCTTCCTCAGCAGCCTCTTCCTCGGCTTCCTCGGAGTCGTCGTCTTCAGCCTCCTCTTCCTCGGCCTCTTCCTCAGTAGCCTCTTCTTCGGCTTCCTCGGAGTCGTCGTCTTCAGCCTCCTCTTCCTCGGCAGCAGGTTCTAGCTCTGTGGGAACCATTCCGGGGCCTTCTACATCGTCGACCTCGTCGCCGAAAGTGGCCCCATGGACTTCCTGAGTATCTCCAACAGTGAATTCAGCGGATGGGTCTCCCTTGATTTGGTACAATACCTCGATTCGCTCGCCCTTAGCAATCGTTCCGATGGTCCATGTCATCTTCTTGCCATCCTTGGTCTTGTCCTCAGATGTCTTGGCGTCTCTAGTTCCACCTTCGCTGGTGCTAATCTCCCATGATTCGACTTCAAAGGCACCGGGGATTACGTCGTGAATGGCTAGGTCCTGTAGCGCGGAGTCAGATCTGTTGTTGAACATAATCATCACTTCGTACATGCCGGCACCTCCAGCGGGGAATACTTCCTTGCCTGTGTCGAACTTCCTTCGGCGGTGGCTGACCCTTACTGCAGGGGCAGACTGTAGGCCGCGGGTAGCGACCGGTCCGAATCGCTCTGCACTGAAGTCGATGCGTGCCGGTGCGGCAACTACATCGTTGTCAGGCGAGGGGTCGGGCGCATTCAGTGGATATGTGATGGTCAACTTCCTTCCAGGTGCAAGACCAATCGGCCCCTTGGTGCCGATTGTAAGCAACATCGTGTGACCGGGACCATCTGGTGATACGCGGTTTTCCTCAAGAGTAATCTCTTCCTTCATCTCAATACGGTATTGGTCACGAATCAACTCGTTGCCATCAATCGCAGCCTTGACCGAATCAGCGGCAGGTGCGCTGAATACTCCGGGAATGTCATCGGTAATGCGCAGCAGATTGATGGTAGCGGAACCGGAGTTCTCAATCTCCATCACTACTTCCAGTTCAGTGCTGACGTAGGAACGCAGCACATCCTTTGAGTAGCTCTTGCTGACCTCAGCCTCTAGAATCTCAATGATATGTGGCTCAAGAGCGAGTGCTCCCGAGGTAGCCTCGGCGCATCGCGGAATCACTGTGTACAGGAGTTCCTGACTGAAGGTTGGCTTTTCGGTTGAATGAACTACCTCAACACCACTCTCCCAACGGCCATCTGGTAGAACATCGTCCACAACATCCGCTATGTCGAATAGGGGGCCACTTTCACCAGTCAACTGAACAGACAACTTGGTCAAATCGACGGTGAAGGACGACCGGTTCTCAAACACGGCTTGGCAGCGCCAGTTGTCCGGCCTCTCATCCTCATCAACCACCATGTACGAGAATCCACGGCAGTTCGCCTCGATCTCGTGGAATGACAGTCCAGACAGGGTTGCATCCGCTTCGTATGTCGCAGTCGCAACACCAGCATCGATGGTATCGATGGCCTCAGCAGTCACAGAAGTTGGAATCGACAGGGTTTGCTTCTCACCCGGGGCCATTCGGCCAACGTTCCAAGTCAAGGTATCGCCCTGCTTCTCGAATCCATCTCCATCACCGACTGAAATCTGAACGGGGAAGGCTCGGGAGACGACGACCTCGCTGATATTCACGGGTCCGACATTCTCGACTTCCAACTCAAGACTGATTTCGTGAGCATCACCATCTCTGACAACGGAGGTGCTTCGCTCCTGACTACGACTTGGATTGGTGTCGATTCGCTCGCGAAGAACCAACATTCTGGGTCCTGCAACGCCATAATCGATAGTGTGCTCACCATCAGCATCCAACTCATTGAATGGCACATCGGTAGAATCGAGGTCGGTGTGGTCGATACCATGCAGAGTGATGTCGATGTCCCAAAGTCGGTCCTTTTCCGAGGGGTTGTGCAGTCTCATCGTACCCGTCACTTCTTGCTTGACGACAGAACCGTCGGCCGAGAGAAGAGATTCCTCAGCCTCAGTGAGAGTGCCGAATAGTTTGTCTCCGGGAATCCCATCGACGTCGCCAGCATCTCGAATGTTGCCGCCGTCCCTTTTCTCTGGCGGAGCGATATACACTTCCTCCTCCTCAGGTTCCTCCTCGATTTCCTCATCATCCGAGGGTCCTAGCAGGTCGAGTGGTGCGGGAGGCATTTCTTCCTCAGCTTCAGATTCATCTTCTTCCTCGCCCTCATCAGCCCCATCATCCTCTTCATCCTCTGAATCATCCTCATCGGAATCATCAGTCAACAACTCAAGGTCTGGCGGCGCAGGTGGTGGTGCGACATCATCTTCGTCGTCATCCGCCTCATCATCATCTTCCATATCACTGAGTAAATCCATGGGGTCAGGAGGTGCCGGAGGCATCTCTGGTGGAGCCGGTGTTGCATCCAAGTCAGGGGGTGCCGGTGGTGCATCCGGGGGTGCCGGTGGTGCATCCGGGGGTGCCGGTGGTGCATCCGGGGGTGCCGGTGGTGCGTCCATATCCGGGGGAGAGGGTGGTGCATCGGGCGGTGCTGGTGGTGCATCGGGTGGTGCAGGAGGTTCATCTAGGCTCGGCGGCGCAGGGGGTTCATCATCCAGTCCGGGTGGTGGCGGGGGAGGCGCAGGTGCATCATCCAGTCCGGGAGGAGCTGGTGGCGCAGGGGGTTCATCATCCAGTCCGGGAGGGGCTGGTGGCATGGGCGGCATTTCAGGTGGCATAGGTGGTGCATCGTCAGAGTTTTCGTCAGTCATTATTCAAGCCTCCAGATTGCTATTGATGGCGATGCCCCGACATTGGCGGTTGTCGTATAATGATTGTTGCGCAAGGGGCAGCGGTCCTGTGGACCGTTGAGCATGCATTCAGGATAGGGTAGTAGATGCAAAGGGTTGATGAACCAGTCCTTGGAGGCCGATGGCGTGGGCGTATCAGATCAGAGTACACCCCCGGTCCTTTTTGTGGTCGGGACAGCCGGAGCAGGAAAGTCGACATTGGTGACCGCTTTCCAGCGTTGGTCACGATTCCTAGAGGTGGATTGCATGACCATCAATCTCGACCCGGGAGCGGAAAGGGTACACTACGACCCTGAGTTCGATGTCCGCGACCTAGTATCGCTGTCTGAGGTGATGGATGAATACGATTTGGGGCCAAACGGAGCCCAGATTCTCGCGGCTGACCTCGTCGCCGCTCAAGCGCACGACATTTTCGATGAGTTGGCCGGCCTATCTGGAGATCTGCTGGTCGTCGATACGCCGGGACAAGTAGAACTGTTCGCGTTCAGAGAGGCAAGCAGCCACATGGTCGAAGTTCTCGGGCAGGGGCACGCAGCACTGATTTTCCTATTCGACCCGATGTTGTCGCAAACAGCATCAGGGTTCGTATCACAGATGCTACTCTCAAGCATCGTGCACTTCCGGCTTGGGCTGCCGACCGCCAACTTTCTGTCGAAGTCGGATTTGTTAGAGCCGGACGACCTTGAGCGCGTGCTGTCGTGGGGTGAAGACCTCGACAGCCTCGAAGCAGCACTTTACGAGGAAGCCGGTGGCCAGAGAACTGAGTTTGCTATCGGGCAATTACGCATGATGCAGAATGCTGCTATCATGCCTGGACTCATCCCACTCTCCAGTGAACTCGAAGAGGGGCTGGCAGATGTGCTGACTTTCGCACAAAACGTGTTCGGCGGCATGGCGGACACCCGAGATGGATTCGCGGCAGATATCGAGCATGAACGTGATTGAGGGGCGGCTATGTCAGAGCACCTCCTTTCTATAGACGACATTGCTGAGAACTTTCGTGGTATATTGGAATGGGCGATTCGATTCAAGCACGATGACGAGACCAATGAGGGATTCAAGCCGCTTGACGATATGTCAATCGGCTGTATTTACGAGAAGCCCTCCACACGTACGCGGGTGTCGTTTGAAGTGGGCATCAACAAACTCGGCGGGCATGCACTCACACTTCTCAAGGGTGACATTCAGTTGGGGAAATCCGAAACCATTGCTGACACCGGAGCAGTTCTCTGTAGGTATCTGGATGGTATCACCTACCGATGTTTTGGGCACGATATGGTTGAGCAACTTGCATCATCTTCCTCTGTTCCTGTGATTAACGCACTGAGTGACAAGCATCACCCCTGTCAGGCCGCTGCAGACCTGATGACAATCATGGAGCGCAACCCGAGTTTGGACGGTGAACTGGTCGCTTGGGTCGGAGACGGCAACAATGTGCTGCACGACTTGATGCTGGCCTGCGCAATCCTCGGAGTCGACTGCACATGGGCGACTCCTGCCGGCTATGAGCCATCTTGTGATGTGGTTGAGAGAGCGCAGAAGTTAGCCGCGGATTCCGGAGCCAACCTCAGAGGAACCAATGACCCAATAGATGCCGTGACCGGTGCGACTGTCATCTACACTGATGTCTTCGTCAGCATGGGTGAGGGGCATCTTGAGGACAAAACCAGCGACTTTGAGGGATTCCAAGTAAACGAGGCACTGGTAGCCCATGCAGCAGATGACTTCGCCTTCATGCACTGTCTGCCAGCGCACCGTGGCGACGAGGTTACCGATGCAGTGATGGACAGCGAGAACAGCGTGGTATTCGACCAAGCAGAAAATCGGATGTGGGCGCAGATGTCGCTACTCACCTGGTTCTGCAATCCGATGGCTTGGCAAACCTACGAGGACCTCTTCTGAAACGATTCCTGAGGGAATACTCGCAGTAACTTGAGCAAGAGTGGTCATTGCGCTCAGTTATCGAGGTAAGTGGAGGGTGCGTCATCGCTGTCACTCACCTGCTCCTCAAGTTCTGATTTGTCGACATAGACAGAAACGGCTCCGGTGCGAACCCGGACTTTCTCGGGGCTGATGTGCTCGATGGTTCCTATCAAGCCACCAGCGGTAGTCACTTTCATCCCGATTCGGAGCGCCCTCTTCTCTTCGCGCTTGAAATTCCCAGTCACCTTCATCAAATCCTTCAGACTGATCAAGCCGTCATTATTGGCCATCATCCAACCCCAGCCAAGCCAGATTAGCGAGAATATGACTAGGGCGGTATCCTGTGCACTCCATACGCCCAACGTGGCCCATACAGGCTGCCCAGTCGAAATACCCGCCACCTCCTGAAGAAACGGGTAGAGATAGAACTTCGAGCGGGGCTCCCCTCCACCGAGGCCTATCCAGACATTCAACGGAACCAGCAGCAGCAATAGAACGCTACTGACCAGTCCCGCTTTGCCAACCTTCTGGTTCCAATGGACCACAGTTTCCCCCGTGCTGAATAGGGCACGAATTGACTTGAAGATTGCCCTCACTCAGACACTACGCCCTCGTGGTAAGACAAGCCAACGGTATGGCGGCCCACGAAGCCGCTACTGAAACGGATTCCACGGTTGCAGCAGCACACTTGCAAGGAAACCGAGCAAACCTAGAACCATGCCCGTTCTCAGGCTGCGCTGTGCCGCGTGGTCCTCACCACGGAACAATCGCGGCTTTACTGAAAAGAGAACCAGCATTGCTGGCAGTTGTAGTGTGAGGAACCCCATTGGCAACCACTCCAGACCATATGGAAGCATCAGCGGAACCATGCTGAAAATGACGAATCCCTGTGCATATGCTCGCGCTTTCTGTGGGCCGACCTTCATCGTCAATGTCTCGCGGTCAGAATCCCCCTCAACATCCTCGATGTCCTTGACAATCTCGCGGGCTGCATTGACCAGAGTTGCTGAGGCACCTACCAACCATACCAGTGGTGTATCCCATTTGCCCACCGCTGCGGCTCCGAAAACAATGACCACTCCGACAAGGACCGAGACTGCTATGTTACCCCAGATGCCTTTGTGCTTGAGCATGAACGATGCTGGGACCACCATCTCATAGTGAAACATCAGCAAGAATGCGACGAACCAAATCACAATCGAAACAATCCAATCTGAAAGGTAATCGGTGTTACGTGATGCAACAAACATTGCAGCGAGCAGACAGATAATCGACAGCAGAAACAGAGCCCTTCCCATCGCTTTTGCCTCGGTTTCAGTGACTCTTCCACTTGGCAGCGGCCGGTCAGGGTGATTGACGGCATCGACCTCTGCATCCATCACATCGTTGAACGTGTTCCAAGCTCCCATGAAGAAAGCAACACACAGTGCATGCAGTGCGACGATAATCCACTCGGCAGTGGTGAATACATCGGCCACCATCAGTGCGCCGACAGGTACTGTCAGAGCGCCGACCAGTACATTGCTACCACGCAATAGAGCCCACTTGTCCGACCATGTGCCGTGGTCCGGGGTCGCCGCTGTCTCGGTCATCCGACACGGCGGGCAAGCCGTCGGCCCTTGAGGGCTACGCTTGGTTCACGCCGTTGGTGCAACCGGTTGTTTGGACGAAGTGACGGCTTCGTTGATTAGCGAACGGTCCGCCAAAGACCACTCGCACACCGTGTATCTCGCACCCCTGAACAAACCACGGACGTGTCCAACTTTCTCGAATCGGGGGTCCTTGGCCAGTATGTTGCCGACCTGGTTCATGGTTGCGCCCCAGGCGAACCGTTCGTTGAGATGATCGAATACCTCGACGGTGTTGGCCTTCGCTGTATTGCTGAGGAATACACGAACTTCTTCGCGAAGTCGCTTGGTTCGGCTCAAGCGAGCACCTCCTGAGTTCTGCGGCGTAGGTGACGCCATGACGGCGGCATTCCGCATTCCGACTTCTGAATCGGCAGGGCTGGTAGCGGTCTCCAACCGCCCTGCTCAAAGAAGCCGCTCGGGTGTACGAGCGCCAAATCAGCGGTTCTGCTGATGACTTTCGGGTTTCGTTGGGCGTTGCTTCTGTTCAACGAGGAAAAGGCGACGACCGTCCCATCCTCGGCATCTGGTTTTTGCATCGTTTGATATCGTTGCATGGACGGCTCCAGTGTCGGGATGGCTATCAAGAAAGGCACGAGGCTGCAGTTGAAACTGAAGGTGAAAACCACTCGCAGTCATGCGATGTTCACATTCAGCATACCATGAAACTGAACGTAAACTATGACACTGCCCCATTCCTCTCACAATGAAATGTTCATCGTTCTGTTGAAATACAGATGTCAGGTCGCCGCTTCACTGCTCGCATAGTGTAGCGGCCCATCATGAAGGCCTCTCGAGCCTTCGACCCGGGTTCAAATCCCGGTGCGAGCACCTTCATCGATACTACCTGAGTCAGTCTGTTTGTTCGGAGTCATTCTGTTTGTTCGGGTGCCATTCACTCGATGGATTCAGACTGTGCCATGCGGACGCCGACTAGAATCAACACGAAACCGGCAACTAGACTCCAACCGAGTTTCTCATCGAGGATGAGCCAGCCGGAAAGGATACCGAAAACTGGCACGAGGAAGACGTAAGTCGCAGCCGCAGTGGGCCCAATCCGGTCGATTCCCTGCGCGAACCAGACATAGGAGAGAACCGTCGAGACCAACGCGAGGAAGAAAATCCCAGCCCATGCTGTATCCGAAGGAGATACCCAACGCCCATCAAGGAATTCCCAGACGACGAATGGCAGCAACATCAGCCAACCGAAAAACGAGGCCCAAACGATGATTGAAAGCGGGGTAGGATCCGGCCTTACCCGCTGTTGACTGGTCTCAAGCAGCCGCTTCACCAAGTTGCTCGAGGTCGCCCATGTGGCGGCTGCGAACATGATTAGCACATCACCGATTACCCGAGTAACCACGGGAATATCCACGTTGGGTGACCAACCTGTGACCACCGCTACACCCGAGGCACCAATGGCGAGACCCAAAGCAAGCCGCCAAGTCATTTTTCGACCGAGTATAGGGATTGCAAGTATGGCGGTGAACACCGGATTCAGGGTGATGATAAGGCTAGCATCACCAGCCGCTGTGCGACTCATTCCGCTCATGAAGAATAACTGGTAGAGCATGGTTGAGAAGAAGGCGATTATCAGCAGGCGACGCAAGTCACTGCGTTCAGGCAGACGTATCCGCATAGATAGGTCAGCATCTTTCTCAGAGCGCGTGCTGAAGTATAGGTATGTGAAAAGACAGGCAGATGCTATTGCATAACGAAGCCATGCTGCACTGGCCGGGGGAATCTCAAGAGCGACTACTCGGCCTGCTACCCAACCAAACCCCCATATTGCCGCGACTAGAATCAACAATCCATGAGTAGGTGCATCATCCCGCCAACTGCGCTTCATGTCGGTGCCTCACAATTGAGAACATCATGGTTTCCGCTACCGAGGAGTGGAATAGTGAGGGTAGAGCCAATCAAGCGAAGTGACCAGCCTGATAGTCGGTGATTGCCTGACGGATCTCGTCCTGTGTATTCATCACGAACGGGCCGTATCTTGCAATTGGCTCGTTCAGTTCAGGACCTGCAAGAATCAGTAACTGGGCGTCATCCG
>CAUZSM010000057.1:0-10003 GCA_963582685.1 Candidatus Thalassarchaeaceae archaeon
GATTCCTATGACCGGGCTCAGCCCATAACCTGAGGATTCGTGACACATATTGGAACAGTCTGGAAGATTGTTGGTACCAATCTGTCGAGCCAAAGTACCCCAGAGGAATGCAGCCTCATTAGAGGTGCGTCCACTGGTATATAGCACAGCCTCGTCCGGTGAATCCAGACTGGTGATTTTTTCAGCAATCATCGAATTTGCTTCATCCCATGTAATTGGCTCGTAGTGTGAAGAGTCTGCTCTGAGTAGCATTGGCTCTATCAGTCGACCTTGCTTATCCAACCACATATCGGCCTGTTCGCTAAGTTGCTCGACAGACCACTTCGCAAAGAAGTCAGTATTTACTTGCTTCTTAGTGGCCTCTGTAGCAAATGCCTTGGCTCCATTCTCACAGAACTCAAAACTGGAGCGATGGTCATCAGGGTCTGGCCACGCGCATCCCTGACAGTCAAACCCCTCAAATCGATTGACACTCCGCATCGACTTGAGCGTTCTTAACAGACCAGCCTCAGCTAGGCCGATTGAGAATGATTTGCTGATGCCTGTGAAGCCAGCAGCAACCTGCTTTGGTTTGCCTATTCGGAGTTTTTCATCCACAACTGGGGGCTGTGCCCGCACATCTCTGCTCATCTGCCTCAGCACCACTGTGAGAGTCCTATTCTAATCAGTTGTCTAAGAAATTAGCCCTTAATGCGGTGAGCACCACTGTAAACATTGAATCGGCCATCACGAAGGAATCCAATCAAAGTCAGTCCATGCTGGCGTGCAAGATCAACAGCAAGGGTAGTGGGAGCCCCAATCGCAGCAATAACCGGACAGCCGGCCATCACGGCTTTTTGCACCATCTCGAAGGATATCCTGCCAGAAAGCATCAGGCCCTCATTAGACAGTGGCAGCTCTCCGGCAACCATTGCCCTGCCTACAACCTTGTCCATCGCATTGTGTCTGCCTACATCCTCGGAGATGTCGATTATCGCACCATCTTGACCAAAACGGGCCACAGCATGCATACCTCCGGTGGCATCGAAGTCCCTCTGAGCCTGTTTGAGTGAACCCCCTAATCCCTCGATGACTTTGGGGGACAGAGAAAGGCGAGAATCACTGACATTGGGTGGATCGGCTGCTAGCACCGCCTCCAATGAAACGCGGCCACACACTCCACATGCGGAACTGCGATTGAAAGCACGTGAGTGAGCATCTTGGTCCCAATGGGTACCATCGGCGAGAGCGACCCCGGCACGCCCCTCATCGGTAGCGGAAACTTCGATGTCAGAATGGCTGCGAATAACCCCTTCAGACAGCAGTAATCCATGAATCAGTGCTCCATCATCTCCGGGAGTACGCATTGTGACTGCGAAAACCTGTCCATCAATGCTGATTTCAAGGGGTTCTTCTACGGCTACAGCCTCTGATACCGGAACTCTTCGGGAAGCGGTGAATCGCTGTGCTGCTAGGTCAGCGACGCGCTCTGTCATCACCCCTGCCTGTACCCCGGGCTTCATCTCATTGTCGGCCCTGAGAGCCAAAACCCCCACTTATTCTCAAAGGGGGGGCTTCAAGAAGGACCCGCGGCTCCCAATTGATGATGGAATCATCACAGTTGGGCCTCGTGAGCCGGCTTATTGACAGTGGGCTAGACGCTAAGGAGGCTGCGATAGTCACCGCTCTTTCTACGCGAGAACCGCTGAAAGCCAGCGAAATCGGCAATCTGGTCAATATCTCTCGCATGGATGCTTACAACACCATCAAAAGGTTGCAAGAGAAGGGGCTGGTTCAGGCAACCGTGGACAAACCGATGCGCTTTGCCGGCAAGCCGATGGGCGAGGTATTCGAGTTGTTGATTAGCCAGCAGGCGCAAGAACTCCGCCGCCTAGAGGATCACCTGCGAGAGTTGGAATCTGGCCCCGATGCCACTTTCCTTGATGCGCAACCATCCACCATCCCTACCGAAGCCACATTCACTGTGGTCAAGGACAGGAATAACGTCCATGCAACAATCCAACGGCTCTGCGCTGATGCCGAACAGGAGATTTGGCTGCTACTCGGTAAGTGGGGGATTCTGCACTTCGTTCGTGGTGGCGTCATTGATTCGGTCAACGATGCTGCACAAAGGGGAGTCAATGTGCGTGTTCTTGGCAATGTCGACTCTAAGACCTTGAAATTCTTTGATGAATTGGCAGAGGGCATCGAGATTCGACACACTGACCACCTGTCCATGCAGGGAGTGATTATTGACGAGGATGTGGCTGTTCAGGCCATTCTAGTGGATTCCAACCCAGTTGGACGCGGCCGTGAGGACAGCGCGCTGGTAATCGAAGCCGCGGAATTCATTTCTGCTCAGAAGGAATTAGTTTCCAATAATTGGGCTACAGCCACTGATCTGCACGCTATTGCTAAGCGAATCGAGGAGGGGCAGATTGTTGAGCCACTGCACGTAACATTGGGTAGCGGCTCGTTTTACCAACGCCTCAAGAGATATCTCGCTGAACCAATACAGGACCAGCATCCATCCAGTGTCGGATGGACTAACGCCATCCTCAGAGTGGGCAACGACACCATACCAGGGGAACACTCGCTACCGACATTTGAGGCGCTAGGTATCGATACTAGTGAACTCATGCGCGCCATCGGCCGCCGCATCGGAGAGGAAATTACACTTGAGGTGGCCACAGATGATGATGCGCAGTTCTGGCCAGACCTTGCGTCTCGGTGGGAGCAACTCGGAATGGGCAAACTCACGGTCAAGGGCAATCCTCCAACCATGATTCGCGTTGACGATTCCGGCTCATGTGGCGGTGCCCCAAAACTCGGTGGACCATTCTGCCATCTTGACGAGGGAATCCTTGAGGGAATCATTACCGCTCGATTAGGGGTTGAAGTCACTGCGGTAGAGCGAGAGTGTACCGCTACGGGCAAAGACCACTGCCACTTCGACATTATTCTCCAGCAGTCGGAGTAATCAGACACGAGCCACGCGCCTTTGCTGTTCTTTCAGCAAGTGCTTGCAACGACGAATCTGCTCCTTGGTGCGCATCAGGTTCGCATCGATTAGAGGCTCACCGACATCATCACCAATTGATTGCTCAAAGCAGTGGATTGCATTGTCATATGACTCAAGTTCTGCGTACGATGTACCCATGTTATACAGAGCAGAACCGGTTGTCAATGCCCTATCGATACTGAATGCCTTGTAATAGCACTCGATGGCCTTCTTGAATTCATCGAGATAATAGAAGCAATTGCCCCTTCCGTTCAAGGTCTTGATTGCCATGGCCTTGTCATCCTTGAAAGCAGGCAAGGCGCGGTCAAAGCAAGACATGGCTTCTCGATACTTTTCCTTAGATATAAGTTCAAGTCCCTTGTTGTACCATTCAGTGTCCTGATTGGCTACCGAGGAAGAATCCGCTAACACCTCGTGTTCGTCCATTGCATACTGCTGTGAATGCAGGGATTCAGCAGCGTCTTCGACAGCGGCGTCGGAGGTGTGCACGATGATTTCTTGCTTGGGTTCATCAATTGTGTCGAGTACAGATTCGTGCGCGACAATTTCTTCTGTGCTCAGAACCTCAGATTCGGTGCTTTCTGGCTCTGGTTCAGGAGTAGTATCAACCCACACCTCATCAGACCACGCGGCCTCCACCTCCGTATCTCTCAGGTCCGCCTCATTCGGTTCCTCAGCCTCTTGCTCAGCTACCGGGGTATCGAAGGCAGCATTTGCATCAACGATGGCCTCTAGGCTCGGCACGGGCTCACCACGCAGAGTCGCAGCCTTATCGCGGCATTTTTCCGCTGTAGTAGAATCACCAGCAGCATCTAGCGCGCGGGCAAGTCCACCCCACAATTCGGCATTATCCTTGTCTGCCTCAAGCAATGAGCGATAGAGCGTGACAGCCTCGACATGATTACCGACCAAAGTAAGTGCGCGAGCCCTGAGAATCTGCTCACTGTCTATGGGGATATGTCCAAGGGCTTCTCGAGCCATCTCCGGGCCAGCAGGTAGGGTCGTGGGGATTGATTTCACTAGTTCCAAAACCTTTCCTTCACCCTCTGCAAGGTCGATGAGCAGAGAGGCAAAATCAGTGCCAGACGGGTGTCTAGGCTCAAGAGCGAGTAGACGACGGAAAGCGTCTATCGCCACCTCGATGCGCCCGGTTTCGACTGCGACAAGAGCAAGACCATTCACTGCCTTGGAATAATCAGCCTTCAATTCTACAGCGGTAGAGAAACATGTGAATGCGCTTTCCGCATCTCCATCCTTGCGATGGAGGGCGCCTAGGTTGAACCAACCCGGAGCATCCGTATTGTCCAATTCCAAGGCGTAGGAGAATGCTTCCTTCGCATTGTCATTCAGTTCAAGTCTAGCCATCGCGCCTGCGGCGATACGCCAACAACGTGGGTGATTAGCAGCTGCCGCGGGAAGTTGCGGCCTTAGCATATCCAAAGCGGCTGCGGCATCCCCTTCGCGAATCATTTGGGCCGCCTGCTCAGCAAGCGCATCAAGTCCATTGTCGGCTGATACCTCAACAACCTCCTGTGTCGACGCCTGCAGTTCGTCGATGACTGGGTGCGATTCCAGAGTCCTGACAAAGCCACTGGGCTCAGGCCAAGGCGTCTCAGTAGGCTCAGGAGCAGCCGCTGGCTCAGCCGTATCTTCAATTTCCTCGGTTTCCTCCACCGTATCCTCAGGGATTTGGTAGACTGGGACTGTAGCCCCTGCTTTCTCGACCATATCGACAAGAGCCGGATGTCCGGGGAAGGAAAGCAGTGCGGTTTGGGCGAATGGGACCGCCTCATCGCCGCGGCCTAATTTATCCAGAAGAACGGACATGTTTGCAGCGCTTGGCCCATGTGCGTCGTTGTTGTCCAATGCAATTTGGAATGCCTTGAGTGCTTCGGGGATGTCGCCCATCGATTCGTTCACAACTCCTCGGTTGAACCAGGCCATGTGGTCGGACGGGTCTAGAGCAATTGCTTGATTGAATAATTCCAGAGCCTGTTTGTATTCACCTTCAAGGCCAAGCGCCTCACCACGTTGGATTAGTTCGGCAGCATCAAGCCCATCTCCGGAGGGATGCTCAGAGGCTGTGGCATCTGCTGAATCACCAGCAGAATCATCGCCTCCTGTCGGAGTGAACACTGGTACAACCACATCGTCTATTGTGGCTGAACTCTGCTCAAGCGCACCTTTGCTGTAATCCTCAGTCTGCTCGGTTACTTGCTCAGCGACAGGGTTCTTCGGTGCAATGCCGAAAAGGGGTCCGGAGCAGGAAGGGCAAGTAGCCTCGCCACCCTCCAACTCCGTATCACAGTGGGGGCAGTTTGCATGGCCATGCTCAGGCATCAGAACACCGACCTTCGGACGCTCATGTTTAACGGATAAGTGTTCGCGACCTTTGGTCGCTTATTTTCAGGCGCGACCACACCCCAATGTGCGCCTTGTGTTGGCGCAAACCCATTGAACCAGCACCCACTCGCAATACCATGACTGACGAGATAGTCATCATGGGCATCTGTGGGACATACACGCATGAATCTGCTAATGGTCACCTGCTGAAGATGGCTTTAGATGCCTGTTCTGACCTAGGTGCGAAGACTGTGACATGGGACCAAGAGGAGAATCCGCTGCCACTGGTAGGTGCACCCGATTCATGGGAAGATGACAATGTCAAGTCCTTTCAGGAACTCGCCAAATCGGCCGATGCATATATTCTGAGCAGCCCGGAATACCATGGCACCATGTCGGGTGTGATGAAGAATCAACTCGATTGGGTCTATTTTGACCAAGCCGGAGGCAAGGTGTGGGGTGTGATGAGTACTCTCGGCGGTCAATCCAATTCAAACACGCTGAATCATATGCGCCTTTCCGCACGTTGGTTGCACGGCCACGTTATTCCACAGCAGATTGCGGTTGGCAAGGTTAAGGAGGCATTCAATGAAGATGGAACCTTCGTCGACGACAAACTCACTGAGCGCCTGCAGGAATTCGCCTCAGCATTGGTTGACACTACAAGACGCCTCAAGGATTGAGGTGGATGTATGAGGATTTTTCACAACCCTCGTTGTAGCAAGAGTCGACAATGCCTCGCCTTGCTTGAATCGAGTGGAGTGGACTACGAGGTTATTCGATACCTTGAGACACCGCCATCAGAGTCTGATATGGTTTCAGTTATTTCGCGCCTTGATGCCCCTCCCATCACTGCAATCAGAACTAACGAGCAAGAATGGCGTAACCTGACAGAGAAGCCGGACAATGGTGACGGTGTTGCGCTGGCGGCTTTGATTGCGCGCTATCCCTGCCTGTTGCAGCGTCCAATTGTGGATGACGGCTCAACCGCCCGCATTTGTCGACCTCCAGAACTGGTTGAAGAACTACTCTGAAATTAGCGCCGAGACTCAACAACATTCTGCAGATGGTCAAGAGAACGCCTAGCCTGTTCGCGCACTCTCACATCATCATCCTCCAACGCCTTCACCAGAGGCTCGACCACTCTAGCATCTGCGAATCGTGCCAATACCGTAGCCACGGCGAGTCTAACTTCCGCATCATCATCCGTAAGTTTCCTGACAAGACCGGTCATTACATCCTTGGTATCGAATCTCCCTAGGCCCTGCACAGCCGTCACTCTGACTCGAGCAGACTTGTCTGTCAATGCCCGGGCCAGGGCTTCCCTCGCTCTACTACCCTGCATTTCTCCATACGATTTCACGCATCTGACTCTTGTTTGCTCAGATGCTCCGTCTGCCACCTCTTCAAGGTAGGGTATTGCAATTGGGTCGGCAATTCGACCAAGAGCAGAAATAGCACCGTTACGGACCATTTCACTGTCATTTTCAAGAGCTGCGAATAGGGGTGAAAAGTGCTTGATTCGCACCAAAGCAGCGATACTAGTTGTGTGTAGAACATCGTCATCCAATTTGGAAATCAGCGAAGGGCAGGCGCGAGGATCTCCAATGACTGCAATTGCCTCTAGAACTCGCATCTTTTCGTCAGATTCCAAGTCCTCTGAATCGAGCATTACCAGCAATCGTGGAGTAGCCCTGCGGCCGAGACGATATGCCATTTCTGGGTCCTTGACTCCAGCCCCCACACCCTCCTCGATGGACTTTCGAATCGCTAGCATGCGCATGATTCCTTGAATTAGAATAAAGTCAATGGTAAGTAGGATTAGCATCACGACATGCCTTCCAGCAAGAGATTCGTATCGAACATCACTGATCTGTACCCCATATACTTCTGACCAATCGAGAAGTGCTCTGAATAACAAGTCGAGCCCGAACAATACCCAGTCAGAAAAGCTCGCTCCATCAGGGGCGTCAAAAAGGTCGTAGATTTCATGGCCCATTTTGAGTATCATTGGTACAAGAAATAGCAGCATTGAGGAAGAGATTAGCGCACTCAAACGTAGGTCGGGAAGCGTATCTGCATCAACGTCGGATAATTTCCGGGCAATCTGTACCCGTCTGTTCTCATTGTTTACCCACGCCCTGCTGACCGCGACCACCCCTACGAATCCCAGCCAAAGCATCAACCACGACAGTAAACCGGGTACAAGAAAAGCCAAAGCCAAGATTACCCCAAACATGCCTAGCAGGGCTACCATCTGTGGGAATAGTTGGACAAATCCTGTGCCGAATAATCTAGACAGGCTGACTAGTCCTCTATCCAACGCGATGAGCGCTGTGCGAATCTGTCCGAAGTTCATGCTCCCGGATACGAACGCAGGCAAGGAGCCGATAAGGGCGACTGAGTCAACTGACCCCTGCATCACGATTTAGAGGTCCGTGCCAGCCCGTCATCGCTATCACCAATGGTCGCTTGGAAGCAACGTGCTTCCACCAGTTTGGTACCTTCTCCTCGCATTCTGTGCCATTATGGGTGTGTTGACGTGGTATCTTCGCAACCTTACTGATGATGAGAATTGGATCAAAGTTAGTGCTGGATTTGGGATTTGTGGGATGATTGCCTTGGTGGCGTGGACATTCAGTTTGGATATCTGAGGTATCAACATGACATTGCAGGGGATTTATCCAGTCAGAATGCCGGTATGGTGGGCTAGACGAGGGGCTGCGGGGCCTCATCCCGAGTTACCGGGCATCACCGGACGTTACATCGTCATGCGTCATGTCAAGCGATTTCGGAGGCTCGAAGGACTACTAGCAAGAATCTTACGAGCACCGAATGAACTGCGACGTCCACTCGATGACATGAACAGTCTGTTGTGGGAGTTATGTGATGGATACAGAGACTTCGATACCATATGCGATTTGATGCATAGCACGTTTCATGAGAGGATTGCCCCTGTGCAGGAAAGGACTGAAGCCGCCATCACAGAATTGTCTCATTTGGGGTTCATTGGCCTATCAAAGACTCCCTTTGACGAAGAATGGTTGACCGGCCCCGGCATTGACCCTACGGGTGAGTTGGATGAGTCAAATGACGATTTGGAACTGGACTGGTTTGCAGTAGAGGGTGACAACACAGAGTAGGCCTTCAGAAGCCATGATCACATCGCGGGCAGGCAGTCATGTCAACAATCGCCTCCGAGGCCGCAAAACCTCCACACGATGGGCACTGCCACCATGCAACATCTGCTGTGAGTTCCACACCTGATACCATGCACTGGAATGATGGAAGTAGCGGCCCTCCATTGGAGTCCCCTTGCAGTTGTTGACCCTCTACTTCTTCGTCCGCTGGCTGAGGCTCTGGCTCTCCTAGAGCCCCGAACGCGTTTTCTAGCACAACTGGTGCCGAAGTTGTCTCCAGCACAGGTTGCTGGGCTGTCACTGGTTGCGCAAGTCTTTGTTCTTCGGGCGTGGGCGGGAGGGACTTTGCTGTGGCGCTCTTTACCTGAGGAGCGGTAAATGCTGGGTCTGCAACCCACTGGTTGGAAGCGGCGTGCCAAATCCATCCCGGATGTTCGGATTGAGCCGCCTGCTGTTGAACGGGTGCGGTGGCAGCAACTACGGCCGGTGGTCGAGCCATAGTAACCGTAGCAGATACGGAAGGCGAGTAGTTCTCCTCCTCTTCCTCAATATCCTCAAGGTGATGCAGGTGCTTGCGTCTACGTAGAATCAGAACGGACATTATGAGGAAGAAGGCAATGAATAGCACTGCTGCAGAGACTGCAATAGCCTGCACACTTAGCAGAGAGTTGAACGAGAAGCCCCCCGCTTCCTCTTGCACGGGAGTCTTCATGTGGATAGGTCCACTATTCCACACCTCATCCCCATCTTCATCGATTATCTGCATATAGACGGTACGAGCCTGTTCATCACCAGCGATGGTGAAATCACAGGTGAAAGTCTGAGTCTCCTCAATGCCATTAGAGGCGATTGGAAGCAGCAGCATGTACTCTCCTGATTGTGAACGAGGCCTACAGGTGATATCGACACTTGACGGTGAAGTCACTTGCAACTCCACTGTAATCGACATAGTAGAACGAGTCGTCACATCAACAGTGAAGGAATGGGTATCAGACGGGTCGAACAAATAGGGTTCAATCAGTGAAGTGGATACCTGAAGGTCCCTCCTTTGGTCTACCAATACGGTGTGTTCAGTACGGACTAGAATTGTCTCATCACCACCCCAGGTACTTTCTGCCTCAAGTGTGATGACTACTGACTGACCCAACGGGAAATCCTCGAAGGATAGGAAGGTCAGAGTCATCACCTCGGATTGACCACCTCCCAGGGGTATATCGATCCAACCATTCAACTGACCTACACCCCTGTCGGATTCCATTTGGACCAACATCCCTGTCCGTATTGAATCAACCATTACTCTAGCGCGTAGAGTGCCATCGTAGGAGTTGCCATCATTACTTAGAGTCACATCCCAAGACAATTCTTGCCCAATCCATGCTGATGTCACCTCAGAAGGCAACTCGGTTAGCATAGGATGCACGGTTTGCTGAGTCTGCACAGTTACCTGAACCGAGTTATCATTTGGAAACGCATCTTCGCCCTCATATGGAGATGCAGTGATGGTAAAATCGAGTATTTG
>CAUZSM010000058.1:0-9989 GCA_963582685.1 Candidatus Thalassarchaeaceae archaeon
AGTGTTGACAAGGTCACGGTGAGGTTTTCCTCCATGCTGTCGAGAACTGCGAAATCTCCGAAGGCGATTTCCATGCCAGCATTGCGAATGTCATTGCCTCCTATCCAAATAATAGCAACGGTTCCAATGCCGAATTGTGATGCAGCATCGGTGTGCTGCTCGTCATCCAACATTGAATCAGATGTAGAGCCCCCAATGGCAAATCGAGTGAATGGCACATCCAGTCGCTCAGCCAGATGCTCTCCAATCATTGGCCCGCGAATGCCCTGAGGGTCGTGCTGTGAACTATCACCAAGGCTGATGACTGCGGTGAAATCGAGGGTTGGTTGCCATGGCCCAGTCGGCTCGGTTCCATTGCCCGGGTCTGTGCCGTTACCCGGGTCTGTACCGTTGCCCGGGTCTGTGCCGTTGCCCGGGTCTGTGCCATTACCGGTCTCATTACCCGGTTCGACAAAGAAACCGTTTGAGAAAATACCAATTGACTGCCCGGGTAGTCTGACAGATCCATTGGTCAAATTAGTACCACCAAAATGGTCTGGATGGTCTTCATCCCACTCCCCAGCGAGCGAATTTAGGTCAAATTGGAAGTCGTGGTCTGTATAACCCCTATTCATCACGACAATTGCTGATTCATCTGCAATCTGTCTCGCCCACGCAATGGTATTATTACCACTCTCAAGCGAAGTGTATGACCCTCGCCTCAACGGCGTTAGTTCATCTCTCAACATACCCAATCCTGCAAAGAAAGCGGACAAATCGGACTCGCTGTCGCTCCACGTGGTAGGTCCGCGCAGAAGGTGGCGATTATCGGGGTCACCTCCACCATATTCGCCGTATTCGTCGCCTTGGAATACCATCGCAGCCCCCGGCGTTCCCAACAGCCATGTGAAGGCCTGTTTTGCAGCAATATAGGGGTCATCAGTTCCCGGTTGTCCGGGTAATCCCTGCTCAAGCCATTGGTTCCAGGCATCCGATGTTCCCGGGTCAGCGCGTGAGATGAAGCGAGGAGAATCGTGGCTGCCGATGAAAGGCACCATCGTTGCACCCTCAACATACTGGTCTTGACTGCGAGCGGTCCAGTAATCGAGGTGCTCATAATCCATATCGCCGCTGGTGAACACATTATCCACCACCGCGTGATATAGCACGAAATCTGCTTGTCCATCTAGCGCATTTTCACCGATGTAGCGGTTGATCATATCGTATTCCGGCTGATTAGCTGCAAGGTCATGTCCAACCCAACCCATCGCGGTTTCTCCCTTGAGATAGTAATCGGTTCCTACCGTCTCAAAGCGTTCGTTGATTCGAGTCGCCATATTGGTGATGGCAAGGTCATCGACGTGCTTCACAGCGTCGATACGAGTACCATCAAGGTCAAACCGTTCAAGCCACCACATCGCATCGTCGATAAACTGTTCACTAGCCTCGCGATTACGCCAATTCACATCGGGCATGTAAGTCCTGAACAAGCAATCGAGACGATGCTCGGTCCAGTCGCAGTTGGCTTCCCCACATAGGCAGCCTTGGTTGAACCATTCAGGGTTTTGAGTATAGTAAGGATGGTCCTCGTAAACGTGGTTGGCCACAAAGTCAAACATCACCCTCATTTCTCTGGAATGAGCAGCAGCAACTAGTTCCTCCAATTCCTCTGGAGTGCCCAATCGTGCATCGACTCCACGCGCTTCAACCGGCCAATAACCATGATACCCAGTGACCTCATGGCCGCCATCTCCGCTGGTTCCAGTACCATTAGCAGCGGTATTGAATGGTGAAAGCCAAAGCACGTTGATTCCGCGATCTTCGAAATAGCCGCTCTCAATCATTTGCGTGACACCGGCAAAGTCCCCACCCTTCCAATCAGCACTGGGGGTTGCGCCGGAATTTGGACCGGGGTCATTACTGGCATTGCCATTGACGAATCGGTCGGTCATCACCATGTAAATCAGCGCATCTTCCCACACGAACTGGTCGCCGACCCAGAATGGCATCAGTAGTGTCTCGGAAGAAACATTGTCCATATCGATAGCAGTAAGGCGAATGGTGTACTTTCCAGAGTCCATTTGGAAAGGCGGCATCAATTGTAGACTCCAATCAGATTCGAACCACATTGTCTCCACGGGCATTGTGGAGAAGTCTTGAGTGATTGTCACCACGATATCTTGCATCTCTGACCCACTGGAACCTGCCCAGTACAATATGCGGAAGTTCTCACCAATGGTCAGCATCGGAGCGATATCATCGGCGACGCGCACAATCGAATTCTCATATTCACCACAATAACCTCGATAGGAATTATTCGGGTCGAATAGGTAGTTGGCTTCGCCGATGACGAACTTGTAGCAATACAACCCAGCAGCTAGGTCAAGGCTCGTTGACCATTCACCAGAACCCGAGTCAAAGGTCAGGTCCGTATGTGTGCCCCAGTCCCATTCCCCAATCAGACTCACATTGCTCGGCTGTGCTTCACCGTCGGCTGGTGACCAAGTGAAATCAGTCATTGTCGCACGCATTCTCACGGCATCGCGACCATCGCTGTCAGCCGCAGTTAGCTGCACAATTGAGGCAAATGATGCCATCAGCATCAAAATCACGAGAACGATGGATTGCGTACCCTTCACTCAATCACCACGCTGGAAGATGCTGTCCGCAGTCTCAACTATTTCGTCTATATGTCTGCATAGGAATCCTTGCACGAAATCGTTGGCTGGAGAGTTGTATGCCTCAAGTGGCGGCGCGTGTTGCTGCAACTCTCCGTCGTCCATGATTGCAATCCTATCTGCCAACGTCATCGCCTCGATCTGGTCGTGAGTCACATAGATTGTAGTCGTCCCCAATTCATCGTGAAGCCTGCGCAATTCTCGCCGCATCTGGGTGCGCAGTTCCGCATCAAGATTCGATAATGGCTCGTCCATCAACAATACCTTCGGCTGACGCACCAGCGCCCGGCCCAGAGCAACTCGCTGCCGCTGTCCACCAGACAACTCCTTTGGCTTCTTGTCAAGCATTGGTGTCAACTCCATCAACTCAGCAGTTCCACTAACTCTTGAGGCGATTTCATCGGCTGGCAAGCGGCTTTTGCCCTTTTGCATTCGCAGACCGAAAGAGAGGTTTTCAGAGACCGTCATATGTGGATACAGTGCATAGGATTGGAAGACCATCCCGAGCCCTCGCGCGCCGGGTGGCAGATGATTCACTACAGAGCCATCGATGAGAATCTGCCCCTCAGTCACGTCTTCAAGACCCGCAAGCATGCGCAGAGTGGTCGACTTCCCACAGCCGGAAGGTCCGACCAAAACGAGGAACTCGCCGTCCTTCACAACTAGGTTGAGAGAACGCACCGCCTCGGTACCATCCTCATATCGCTTGAACACATTCTCAAACCGAACTTCGACCATTCGATCACCCCTTTACTCCGCCTGCTGACAACCCTTGAATGAGGAATTTTTGGAACACTACGAACAGGATGACCACCGGCAAACTGACCAGAAGTGATGCTGCTGCAAAATCACCCCATGCCTGTCCTGTTGATGATATCATCGAAGCCAAGCCCACTGGTAATGTCTTCATGTCATTCGAGGTATTGAATGTGAGTGCAAGCAGGAATTCGTTCCAAGCAGCCAAGAAGGAGAATAGCGCAGTGACTGCGACTGCCGGCAGTGAAAGTGGTAGTACAACCCGGAAGAATACCTGCATCTGATTGCACCCATCGAGCAACGCCGCCTCCTCTAATTCTCTCGGGATTGTGTCAAAGAAGCCCTTGAGCATCCAAACACACAGTGGCAGAGCCGTTACTGAATATGCAAGGATGAGCCCGAGCCACGAATCGAGCAACCCAAGCGATTTCATCAGCAGGAAATAGGGTACGAGAATGATGATTCCTGGGAACATCTGCACCAGCAGGAACGAGAACATCGCTGTATCGCGGCCGGTGAATTTGAACCGACTGAATGCGTAACCGGCCGGCACAGCCAAAGAGAGGCCGAGCAGGGTCGTGCCGACGCTGACAATGACTGAATTTCTTGTCCACAACCAGAAATTATCACCACCGATGACCTTTGAGAAATGTTCTCCTGAAAATGAATCGAATAGGTCGCCGCCGAGGATATTACCCGGTGATACTGCCACATCGAGAATCCACAGAACAGGAATCATCACGATGGCGGCGGCGTGTAGAAGCACCAAATGAGAACCAATTGCTGAGTATCGACCGCGCAATCTTTGATTGCGCACCAACCCTTCTTCCACCTCCTGATTGCTCATCTTCCCGCCCGACCAAGCAGAGACATGTGGAGATGAGAGCCACCAGATTGTCAACATTGCAGGCAGGGAGAGCAGCAAGCCAGCCCAGACATCGAATATCGCTCCTGAGGCTGAGCCGATGCAGAGCACAGTCGCGAATAGTGACAACGCAGCCAAACAAATCGCCGCATCGCGGCGCATTCGAAGCCTGCTCGCCAGCCCTTCATTGGGAATCACCGGAACCGTCAGCAGCATCAGAATAGCAGCACTCATTCGCATCAGCAAACTCAAGGAATCCTCTCGCAGCAAATCAACAGTGCATAACAGCAGATTGGCGACCCCTGCAACCGTAAGCCAACTGCGGATGGTGAATACCTCAACGGGTACGTACCAATTCCGAGCTATTCCTGTGTTCACGTGACCGCCTCCGTTGCTTTCGTGCTCTTCATGTAGACGAATGAAAATGCTACTAGCATGGCGAAGATGATGACCGACCAAGCCGCAGCCAAGCCATAGGCACCGTCTCGGAAGGCAACATCGTAAACGTAGGTAATCAGAATATCAGTTGAGCCGGGCTCACCCTGCCACAGGTCCGGGCCGCCGTCAGTCATCAGATAGATGACGTTGAACATGTTGAATGTCCAGATGAATCCGAGTAGAGCAAGCGGCACGATTGCACTTTTGAGATTGGGTAAGGTCAGGTGACGGAACTGCGCCCACGAATTTACTCCATCTACCTCTGCAGCCTCATACATATCCCCGGGAAGGGCTTGCAGTGCACCGGATAGAGACATCATCATGAATGGGACGCCAAGCCAGACATTGACCAGAATAACCGAGATTTGTGCGCTGCTCTGCATCGCCAGCGGATTCAAATCGGTGCCAAGAAGTTCGTTGAGCAGACCCGCTGGCTCAAGCATTCCACGCCATACAAGCACCGAAATGTATGATGGAATCGCCCACGGCAGAAGCAGGGCAGTTCGGTAAGCAGTCCTGCCCTTCAGGCTCCTGTTGTTCAGCACCATTGCTAAGAACAGGCCGAGGCTGACATGCGCAACTACGTTGGTCACAGTCCAAATCAGAGTGAATGCGGTTACGCGCAGGAATCCCGATGCCATCAGCACGTCGAGATAATTGGCGATGCCGACCAATGATTGCTCTCCGAGATGAGTCTGGTCGGCATCGGTGAATGAAAGCCAGATGCCGTAGACAACTGGATAGAACGTCAGCAATGCCAATGCAAGCATGGCTGGAGCGATGTAGAGGTGTGATAGACGACTGCGAGTCTTGCCAGCACTCCTGTCGCGCCAAGCAAGATAGGACAGCAGTGCAATCAGCGAGAGACCGATGGATCCGACAGCGAACAACATCGGCAGAGTGTTTGGAGCGGGAGGGAGAGCACCCTGCACATCGGTGGACCAAGAGGAGTTCACAACCTCGGACACAGCACCATCAGAGCCAATGCGATTCACTACAATCTCGTGTAATTGCCCCGGAATCATCGCTGTTAGATTGCATGAAATAGAGGATGCATCTGTTGCAAATACTGCTTCCTCAAACGGCTGGTTACGTGACGCAGGCTCGCCATCAATGAAGCAATCAAAGTAGCCCTCGCCGGGCTGAGGAGTAGTGTGATTTTCATCACCTGAAAGGTGTACTGAGGAGTGAAAGGCACTGTCGACAACAAAGTCAAATCGCGATGAGTTAGCCGTCACATCTACTGCTACAGATATGGTCCGATAGCCCGGAGTCAGTGGCACATCGCTGGCTTCCGAAGCCGAGGCTAGCATCTCCTCCAACTGGGCATCAGCGGCCTGCAGAGCCTCGGCCGCGGGCAGAGTGTCGGAGTAAACCTGCTCGATGGTGGTGGATAGTGGGTCATACACCAGCGACATCCCTCGAGTGGTCGGCGCAGGTGTCCCTACTGCGGTTTGGGCAAGGAATCCGGAGATTACCGGGTCATTGACAATCTCAGCATCGTCTGCGAGTTCATTCGCAGTAGGCATCGTGTAGGTCTGCAAGGCGAACTCCTTCTGCACTGAAGGCGAAGATAGATGCAGAGCGAGGTCGGTCGCAGCCACCTTGTTTTGGCTCTGTTTGCTCACAGACCACCCCTTGTAGGTCACAAGTGGTGAGAGCCTCTCGCCTGTATCATCGACGATAGGAAGCAAGGTCTGACCGATGTCGAGGCGGCTCGCTTCGTAGGTTGCCCAATTCCATGGGCCATCGACTATCATCGCCGCCTCAGACTGGATGAATTGCGACTTCATCGATTCTATTTGAGTGCCAGTCGCTACCACACCGTGCTCCTTCTCAAGATCCATCAGCCATTCCATTGACTCGGCAGAGCCGTTGGAATCAAGGGTTGGAGTGCCATTCTCATCGAATAGAGAGCCACCCCACCCCGCTTGGAATGGGAACCACCAGTAGGCGACTTTGACAGGCAGAGCAAGGCCGTGAATATCACCGTGAGTGAGGTTCTCTGCTGCCGAAAGCATATCCGAAGTAGTCCAACTCTCATCTGGGTACGCAAGACCTTCTGCATCGAATAACGCCTTGTTGAAAATCAATGAGAGGCAATCCTGGCTGGCTGGGATTCCATACAGGGATTCGTCATACCGCATCGCATTTACCGCAACTGGGTCAAACTGCATACGCTGCGCTGGAGTGATGTGGGGACGCAAATCCTCCAGCAGTGGAAATCCATCGGTGCGGACATGTCCTATCTTGCCCAATTGGTCGCTGGAGAGCCGGACTAGGTCCGGTGCCTCTCCACCTTGCGCCGCTACAAGGAACAACTGGTCTGCATTGCCGAAAGGAACCTGAGTAGTCTCAACGGTGATTTGGGGGTTAGCAGCCTCAAACTCAACTACTGCAGCAAGGAAAGTCGCCTCCTCCTTGCTGTCGGCTGCAAATGTATACCACACATCCAGCACAATTGCCACTGCACTGCCACCGCCACCGGTTGAATCACCGCTATCCACATCGCCACTGCGGCCTGTGCAGCCAGGAACCAATACGAGTAGCACCAGCAAAATGGCGCATGTCAAGGCGCGTCTATTCACAGCCCGCAAGTCAGCATTCAGGATATAGGCTCAACTCATTCCCCGCTTATAGCGGGGAATGATTCACCGGGGAAAATGTGTTGCCACAACTCTTTGCAATCCTTATTCTCGATGATAGGGACACCTGCCTCTGTGAATGCATCAATTGCACTCTGCTTGGTCGGACAGAAGCCAATGAAACGGCTATTTGGAATCATCATAGAAAGGTCGGTACTCGTATCTCCTACGCTGACTACTTGATTGGCATCGATGCCGCGTATTCTGCATATCTTCTCTACCATCTGGCCCTTGTCATGAGCCGATATCCGCACTATGCCTTGATCTTGCAATAGCCCATCATCGTCAAACTGGAAACCGTTGCTCGCCCAATCATCAACCTTCAGCAACTGTGCTATGGAACCGACAAAAAGGTCCACGCCGGCGCTGATGATGGCTACGAATACACCCCGCTCCTGCAATGCCTCGATGAGGTCGCGTGCACCGGGCATCAACTTGATTCCCGAAAAGCAACGTATTAACTCGTCACGGTGGATATCTGGCTGAATCTTCTTCCAGTGATAGATGTCGTCCTCCATGAACTCCTCATCAGTAATCTCACCTCTGATGAAACGTTTCAGCATCTCAGTACTATCGGTACCGAAATGGTCGTGGATGACTCTCCACGATGATATGATGTCAACAAGAACGCCATCGCAATCGAATGCAACAGCTTTCACCTCACTCATCTGGTCATCTCCCATTACACTCAAGTCGATGGCTCTGCGAGGTGGGGGGGCGTTGTTGAATGAAACCCCTAGCCAGATACAAGTCGAAAAGAAGCAGGCCGGGAGTTAGATCCCTCCCCGGAACGGCTCTCACCGTCCGGGAAGGGGACTCAGGGGGGCAGCCTTGCGGCCGCCCCGCCTGCCACCCTTTGGGTGGCCCCTATTGTCACTTCAGCCCTGAATCAGGGGGTTGCCCTGATGTTAGGCGGGTTGAAGGTTGCGTGGTATACCATCAGCGGAACGCTGTGTCCACCCTCAGGGGCGTACTGTAGCGTAATGGTTGCCTCGTCGAGCGGGGCACCATCGTTGACCATGCGTACCTGAATCACATCGTTGGCTCCGAAGCCAACGCTGCAATCGGTACTACAGTCAATGCTGTCCTTGTAGGTAACCAAATTCGGGCTGTTCGAAGGTACACGTCCGTAGACACCCTCGCGGTTAGCCAAGTGCGTAGTCTCCACCTGACGGTCGCCGCTGTCATCCAACCATTCCACTGTCACGTACACAGCCTGTGCAGCCAACTCGTCGTCGTGACTTGTCACGGCGATTCGCCAGTACCACATGTCCTGGTCGCTGGTGTGGGTGTAGCGGGCGTCAGCATCGAAGGTAAGACGCGGGTTTGCCTTGCCACTGGTGTCTGCTAGGCTGTTAGCCCAGATGTAGATGACACCAGACAGCACGACGGTGATTGCTACCAAAAGGATGGTCGCAATAACCGGGCTCACTGCCGCTTCGTTGTCCTCGATTGCCTCTTCCTCGTCCTCATCCGAACGATTACGGAACAGTAGCATCGCCACGAAGGCGCCTACTAGACTGACTGCCATCAGACCCGGAGCAAACGAAGCCACACTCATTGCCGGTCGCAGGCTCACAATTGCTGGGAGCTGGTCTCCGGTGTCGGTTGTGGTCATGTTGTTGTTACCCCAGTTCAGCTCCTCAAGCGCAGGCCTTCGGATGCTGGCGTCGACGTAGTCAGTGGTGTGCGGGTTGATGGTTCGAACCTCGATGAAGGCACGGACCTCTGTGCTCGCACTGTTCAGCGTGACCCATCCGCGCAAGGTGGAGGTGTCACCGCGGGCGGGGATGTCGTCCCATGCCACAGTGATTTGGTCCTGCACCAGCGTCGGGTTGTCATCTACGAAGAAGCGGACCTGTAGGTCGTGCTCGTAGTTGTACAGTGCTGGGTCATCAGCGTTCACATCGTTGGTGATGTCGATGTCAATCGGTATACGCGTGCCCGGCAGGATTGCCTCGACATTGAGGAAGTTGAATCCTCGGTCCTCGTCGAAGTGGTAGTCCGGCCGTGCTTCAGGCGTATTGATCACACGGATGTTGATTGTCTCACGTGTAGTTCGCTGCTCGTAATGACCGCTAGCAGACTGGCTGTAGTTGATGTGACCCGGCGCGGATGCCGTGTCGTTCAACCACAGATACACAGTGCAATACACACCGCTCGCCGGCTGCATCTGGTGCACACCGTCGTCAGCCTCGCCATTGCCATCTGCGTCCTGCAGGAAGTCAATCTCCGAGGTTGGTGCATCGGTCGCTGCATCATCAATCAAGTCGAATTCGAGCGTGTCTGCATCGTTGTCAACTGTAATTGTGAAGTAGTTTCCAAAGGTGCACAACTGAGTTTGCTGTACATCCCAAGTCAACTCACCGACCGGATGGTCATTGTCGTGCATCAGTCGGCTGAGGTCGAACGTCAGGTTGTCTGAGTTCTCATCATCCTCCATGACGTCCCAATACCAATCCAACTGTAGGCTGCCATTCGCCGTCTCGACGTAGGTACCTGCCTGTGCATCGAAGTCCTTGATTTCAGGTACATCGTTCACCGGGTTCACGGTGAAGTCAACATCTACTGATGCTGCATTATCGATGCCGTCAGTCAAGTCCAGCGTGATGGTACAGGTCCCACCAG
>CAUZSM010000059.1:0-9800 GCA_963582685.1 Candidatus Thalassarchaeaceae archaeon
GCTGAGCGAGCGGTCGAGGCCGGAGCGAGTCTCCATCTCAGCCACAAACTGACCTCAATGCAACGCATGACAGACGACGACGGTGGATTTAACGGCTGGCGGGTTGAGGGCAAGGGCGAGCATTTCCCTATCGAGACCAAGGTCATCATGGATGCGTCGGGAGTGGCTGGAGTCAGCAACAAACTGCTGGAACTCAACGAGCGACCGAAGGTCATCGCCGGTATGCAATACGAGATGCTCGACGTTCCTAACGATGGCTATATGGACTTCTACATCTGGCCGAAATACGCCAAGAAGGGTTACCTTTGGATGATTCCAAAATGCGATGGCCGAGCCAATGTTGGACTGGTGACCGAGGACAAGAAGGGCGCTGTGCGCGACCTTGACAGTTTCATCGAGGTCACCCACTTCAAGGATCTTGAAATGGTCAATCCACCTTGGCGCGCGGACGGAATCAAGGTGCGAGGATTCGGCGGAACAATCCCCATTTCAGGCCCACTTGAGGTCACCCACGACGATGGTCTGATGCTGGTCGGAGATGCTGCCGGCTTCACTTCTCCGCTGTTTGAAGGCGGCAGCCATCTTGCACTGAAGTCTGCTGTGTATGCTGCGGAAACCGCGGCAGCGGCCATCCGGTCCGGCGATTTCTCCGCTGACGGCTTGGCTTCCTACCCGGCGAAATGGCAGGCCGAGTTCCCCCCTTATGAGAAGATTCTCAAAGGCAAGACGGCGCTATACGCTCTCACCGATGATGAGTTATCTGTGATGGCACGCTGCTTTCCGGAGGAGATGGGTAATATGGGGGTCTCAGGCAAGGCAATGATTGGATTCCGTTTGTTGTTCAGGCGTCCGGGGTTGTTCTTCAAACGCATCGTACCAGCCATGCTTGCCTTCGGATACAGCCGAGCCAAGTACTACGGCTGGTAGCCGATGACTTAACGCTGTGAACCCGGAGACATCGGCTGTGGGAGTGCTAGATTCGGTTAGTGTTCGTCGCGGTGTCGCTGCGATTCTAATCGCTCCATTCATCGTATTGCTATTGCTGTTCATTTTCGACATCTCGTCTTTCCAATACGTTTGGCTGCACGGTGACTCTGACCTCCCTCTCGCATACCGAATCAGTGCACTGTGGGCTGGTCGAGAGGGCCCCTTGCTGCTTTGGGTGGCACTGTTAGGAGGCCTTCTTCTGCTTGATGGTAAACGTCATGATTCCGAGAGTGAAGGACAGCATCGTATACGACTGGGTCTACTGGTTGGATTTGCCGGACTGCTGCTGGCCATCGCCATGTATCTTCAACCATTCAGACCGACCCCTGCTGGATTCACTGAATGGATGCGGCCCGGGCTCAACGCTCTGCTACAGACCGACTTGATGGTCATCCACCCCCCAGTCGTCTTCACATTTTACACCCTGTGCATCGGAGTCGGTCTGCACGCTGTCACTGCGATGTTGACTCTCAACGATGGAGAAAATAGAGCATCCTTGACAGACTTGCGTGACAGAATAATGTATCTTGCAAGACCAGCGCTATTCGTCGGCACTCTAGGAGTGGGACTTGGTGGCCTCTGGGCCTATACCGTCCTTGATTGGGGCGGATATTGGGCCTGGGACCCGGTTGAAACCGGTTCTCTGCTGCCGTGGTTGGCTCTGGTTATCTTGCTCCACCTGCGCTTGCCAAAGGCAACTTCTGCTGCAACTTCGGATTCTGGCCGTTGGGTGATGGCTCTAGGCGTACTTCCAGCATTTTTTGCAATCCATGCGACTTTGGTCACCCGTGCTAATGGGGTATGGGCCTCCGTCCACGCTTTCGTTACAGACGGTACAGTGGAGCCGGGAATGGGCCCGGTGCAGAGGGTGCTTGCCATCGGTATTTCTGATGGGGCTGGGGTCGAGGTTCACCTCTACTTGCTATTACTCGGCGCGCTGATGGTAATTCTGCTGCGCACCCTCGCAGGCTCTGTGAGTGAAGGGACAAAACCTGTAGTAACTTGGGGAATGCCAGTCGGGGTTCTGACTGTCGGTGCCTTGGCTGGATTGCTGCTTGACTCTGTTGAGGTAGGATTGCTGACCGGTGCCTTCGGCTACTTGCTATGGAGTAGGCGAGAGGATGGCGAGCGTTGGGTGTGGATTGTCGCTGGTGTTGCATTGATGCTATTTGCGTCGTGGGCGTTCCTGCTGTCGCGTACCTATGCGATTACCGGCATGATTCTGTTCTTGCTGCCATGGTTGTTGCAACGTGACGATGGAAGCGATGAATCGAGTGCAGGACTCGGTTTGTCCTCGATGTGGCAGCGAATAAAACAAGGAAAGACCCAGATTAGTCTGGTAATTTGGACTCCGCTTGCGGTTGGTGGACCATTCCTACTGCTGACTTGGCTGCTGTTGCTCGCTGAGGTTGACGGAGCCAGCCTAGCTTGGCACGAGTTGTACGGCACTCCGCTTCTCGCGTTGGTGGCAGTGGCATTGACCGTGTATTCTTGGCGTAAGGTGCTGCCCTCTGAGTGGGTGCCGTGGGTACTGATCGGCGTGTTTTGCACCTCGTTGCTGATTGCTGTTTTTGCCGGCGAGCAATTGCCGGGAGATTCAGACCATCAATTAACTGACAGCATCACACGTGGGGCTCTCGCCGGATTTGTGTTACCATTCCTCATTCTTTCTCTGCCTGCGATGGCTCATCTCGTTTGGACCCGACTGCGCGCGTGGGGGCGCGCACGCGAGGGCAGTACTTCGAGGAAGGGGAATCGGCGCAAGGCGGAATTGGCTCGACTGCGGGCTTCCTCGATGCACATCGCACATCTTGGAATCCTATTGCTTATCATTGGCCATGTGTACACCACCACGCTGGTCGAGCGAGGTCACCCGAGCCACGTTGTGATGCTCCCGCAAGATACACCTATCGAGTATGCTGGATACACTTGGACTTACACCGATATCAGTACAACCGCTCCAGGAAGTGATGACTGGGATTATGCGGTTGGCGATGGGGCATTGATTACCACTATCGAGGTAGTAGGTTCAACTTCTGAGACCACCTTGCATCCGGGTGTGGTCAGATTCGATTCCGGTTCGATTCCTGCTCGATCAGAGACAGACGTTTGGCATCGCTGGAATGGCGACTTAATTGTGATTTTTGACTATCAGCAGGCCACTGGCGCTGATTTTGCTGAGTTCATGGCTGGAGATGGAGATGTAGAAAAGATTCGAGTCACCATCTATGACCTGCGCGGCAGCCACATGGTTTGGGTCGGATGGGTATTGATTCTCATTGGTTCCTGCCTAAACTGGGTTCTCACACCTAAGGCGAAAGGCAGAGACACCAAGGCTCCAACAATCGAAGAGGAGTGAAATCGACACTGAATTAGTCACAGTGGTAGCCGCACCGCTGATAAAGGGGGAGTCGGTCGGCGGCTCGCCCCAAAGGGGCGGAGATGGTCATGATGGAATCTGGCTCAATAATCCATATCGACTACAACTTGTTCAATGTTGATAGCGACGAACTCATCGAGACGACCCGAGAAGAGGTTGCAAAGGAGCACGATGCGCATGATGAAAATCGTACATACCAGCCGTTGGTGACCGTAGTCGGTGACGGCCGCCTCATCGCTGGCTTTGAGACACATCTTGAGAGTGCAGAAGCAGATACTGACTACGAATTCGACATCCCGCCTGAGGATGCTTACGGCGAACGTGACCCCAACTCAATTGAGACCATCGGGCAAGATGTATTGTTCCGCAGTGTGCGTGACCCAGACAGTCTCGCAGTCGGTGGACCGGTGGAAATCGGTGGTAAGACCGGTGTTCTGAAGATGCTCCGTGCAGGTCGCGCTCGCATTGACTACAACCATCCGCTCGCCGGTAGAACTCTACGCTACAATTACCGCATTGTCAAGGTCATTGAGGACCGTGAGGAAAAGGTGTTGACTTTGCTTGAGACCAATGCCGGTCGTGACGGATTTGAAATTGAGTTTGACGGCGACGACCTGACTATCGACTTGCCGGAATTCGTCTCTTACGACCAAAACTGGGCCTACACCAAATTCAGTATCATTAGCTCTTTGCGCGACCATGTCGGTGCGCAGACCATCGTATTGCGCGAGGTACACGAACCCCGCGAAATTGGCGAAGAGGAATGAGTGGGCAGCCTCCGGGCGCACACGGAAACCGCTTAACCCGAATCCGACCCCGCCGGGGTGATGAGCGGCGATGATGCCGGACCCGAGTTGACGGAAACTCCGGTTCCAGATTCCATACTGAGTCCAGGTGAGCGCTACGCTACACTGTTCTTGCTTGCGATTGCTGGTATCACACTGGCGGCATTGATAGGTGTGGAGGTAGCGCCCGGTAATGCACTGTCTGAGACTCTTCAGACTTACTTCATCGACCCTGTGACAATCGACTCAACAGGTGATTCAGGGTACAATATCGTCGATACTATCGTCTATTCTGTGACTTTGGTAACCTTTGTCGTGGTCCTCTCCGCATGGTTGAGGCGCTCAGGCATTCCTGCATCCGATCGCGCTTTGCTCGCATTGCTACCGTGGGTGGTCTGGGCTGCCTTCGGAGAAGTCAACGAGGATGCACAACTGTTCTCATTGGGCATCTCACAGATGTTCATCTCGCCGCTGATTCATTTCCAAGTGGCCTTCTGGGTCATTTTGACCGGCATTCTCTGTCGTAAGGCCGGTATGGCTGCTGACGAAGATGCCGCGCGGTCAGCTGTTACTCGAGTGTCAGTATCACTGGTTGTTGTTCAGGCTGCCATTTTCCTGCCGCAATTCATTGATGATTGGACTTTGACTCTCACCTCGCCACTATTGTGGATGCCCTTGGTTGGTCTTGGCCTTGTGTTCGCATTGCAACCTTTGCTTGCATGTCGTCACACACCGATGGAGCAAGGCCTTGTTCAGACAGGAGTGGGTGGTGTTGCTATCCATGCAGCGGCTTGGCTGAATTTCATGTGTCACCCGCTGGTCGATGGAAATGGAATACTGGCTGAGCCGGTAGGATTCACGCCGGTAGCGGTAGTTGTCGGAGTTCCATTGCTAGTCTGTATTATCTTGTATCGTATCGGTCGTGAATCCGCCGAAGAACTGTATCATATCGGGCTTGAGCCCGGCATAATTCCACGAGGAATCACCCTCGATGATTGGGACCGCCAACACTCCTCGACACATGAGCGAATGGAGGCGTTGACACCACGCGCCCTGCTCGCATCATCAGTTCTCCTCGCTGCAATCTTCGGTCAGATTGCTGATGGTCTGGCAACCTGGCTAGGCATCGATGTCTATGCACTGTACGAGGAGAAACACGTGCTGTCCAACCTGATTATTGAGTGGGGTGGTGGCGACCTAAGCGGCACCGGAGGAGCATGGCTATTCTTGGCTGTCAAAGTTGGCCTGGCAGCACTGGTGTGGGCTCTTTTTGCGATGGCCCGATTTGAGGTTCGACATCGTCATCTCCGTCAGTTGATCATTCTCTGTATTCTTGCGGTGGGACTTGCTCCCGGATTACGTGATATGCTGCGACTATCCATCGGTGTCTGATATTCTGTTGCAGCCACCTTGCCTTTGCTTCCGAGGGAGCGTTGAAGGACGTGTAGGCTTTCCGCACCCCTAAGGGGGGTGCGGATGGACAGAATTTCTAGTAATATCAACTCGAAGGATACCAACTTCGCATCTCGCCGCGAGCACAATGAAAAGCTGATTGAGGAATTGCGTGAAAGCATCGAGAAAGTCAAGGAAGGCGGCGGCGAAAAATACGTCGACAACCACCGAGGTAGGGACAAGGCTCTGGCACGGGAGCGGATTTCTTCAATCTGCGACCCTGGCACGCCATTCCTTGAGTTGTCCCCGCTTGCGGCTTGGGAGATGTACGATGGCAAGGCCGCCTCGGCTGGCATAGTGACTGGCATCGGTCTGGTGCATGGTAAGGAGTGCCTATTCGTTGCCAACGATGCTACGGTCAAGGGCGGCTGTTACTACCCAATCACCGTCAAGAAGCACATCCGGGCTCAGGAGGTGGCGAACGCCAATCACCTCCCCTGCATCTATCTAGTCGATTCCGGTGGTGCTTTCCTACCAATGCAGGACGAGGTATTCCCTGACAAGGGACACTTTGGCCGCATCTTCCGCA
The DNA here is from genome assembly GCA_963582685.1 of Candidatus Thalassarchaeaceae archaeon. GTDB lineage: Archaea > Thermoplasmatota > Poseidoniia > Poseidoniales > Thalassarchaeaceae > CAUZSM01. Next base: position 6,134 of record CAUZSM010000059.1, read on the forward strand.
ATCAGGCCGTGCTTTCTGGCAAGGGGATACCACAGATCGCTGCAGTTCTTGGCTCATGTACTGCTGGTGGGGCATATGTGCCGGCGATGTCTGATGAATCGATTATCGTCAAGGGTAACGGCACAATATTCCTCGCTGGCCCGCCCTTGGTGAAGTCCGCTACCGGTGAGGAGGTCACGGCTGAGGAGTTGGGTGGAGCCGACCTGCACACTTCGGAATCTGGAGTGGCCGACCATTTTGCTGATGACGAGCCCACCGCCCTCAAAATGGTCCGAAACGCAATTGAGAATATCAACGCCGGAAACAAGACCCGACTCGATGTGCAACCGCCGGAGGAGCCGGCTCACGATGTGGACGAATTGCTGGGCATCATCCCGCAGGACAATCGAACTCCCTACGACGTTCGAGAAGTGATTGCAAGGGTGGTAGATGGCTCACGGTTCCACGAATTCAAGGCTAGGTATGGGAACACACTGGTATGTGGGTTCGCTCGCATCCACGGCTATCCAGTAGGTATCATTGCCAACAATGGTATTCTATTCTCTGAGTCCTCGCTGAAGGGTACCCACTTCGTGGAGTTGTGCGGTCAGCGAGGCATTCCTCTGGTATTCCTGCAGAACATCACCGGCTTCATGGTCGGACGCAAGTACGAAGCCGGTGGGATTGCCAAGGACGGGGCCAAGTTGGTGACCGCCGTATCATGTGTTCCCGTTCCGAAGTTCACCGTCATCATCGGTGGAAGCCACGGGGCTGGTAACTACGGCATGTGCGGTAGAGCCTATGACCCGCGATTCCTATTCATGTGGCCCAATGCCCGCATCTCTGTGATGGGTGGGCCACAGGCTGCTGATGTGCTCGCAACCGTCAAGCAGGACCAACGGGCTCGTGAGGGTAAGGAGCCGATGAACGACGATGAGGTTGAGGAATTCAGAGCGCCAATTCTGGAGAAGTACGAGCGAGAGGGGTCTCCATACTACTCGACAGCTCGTTTGTGGGATGATGGCATCATCGACCCCCGAGATACCAGGGATGTGCTGGGATTGGCAATATCAGCGAGTTTGAACGCCCCGATGCCAGAAACAGATTATGGAATATTCAGAATGTGAAAGGAGCAATTGAAATGTCGAAAACTGCAATTGGAGATTCAAAGCCAGCAACCGGCCTTTGTCGGCTAGATATCGAGGGACCTGTAGCGAGGATGACCATGACTCGTTCAGATGTGTACAATGCCCTCAATGTTCAATTGATATCTGAGTTAATTCAATTGCTGGATTGGACTGCAGAACGCTCGGTAGGCACCACAGGCAGCCTGACCGATGCGGATGGAGCCGAGTTCCTGCGGATAATCGTGTTGAGCGGCGAGGGCAAGCACTTCTGTGCTGGCGCGGACATCAACATGATGCGCGATGCCGGTGCACAGAGTGCTGAGGAGAATCGTGCTGATTCGGCAAGACTTGACCGCCTGTTCAACGGACTTTGGTCCCATCCATGCTTCACCATCACCACGGTGAGCGGAGTCGCCCTTGGCGGTGGTGCTGGCCTGATTGCTTGCTCCGACCATGTCATCGCTACCAGCGGTGGAGACAACCCTGCCCGCATCGCTCTCTCCGAAGCAAAGTTAGGCATTCTACCCGCGGTGATTGGGCCCTATGTGTTCAGGAGAGTAGGCAGTGCTCAGTTCCGGCGTCTTTCGATGTTGGCTGGAAGATTTGACGCCGATGAAGCACTGAATATTGGGATGATTGACCAGATTGCTGAGTCAGGTTATCAGATTACCGAACTCACCAATGCAGCGATTGAAACCGTGTTGTCAACCGGTCCGATGGCGGTAACAGAAGCGAAGAAACTCACCCTTGCCTTCGACCGTTGGACCGGTAGTGATGAAGAACTCAGGCAATGGACTCTGGACAAGACCAGCGAAATGCGAGGCTCGGTAGAAGGTCAAGAGGGGCTTGCCGCATTCCTTGACAAGCGGCCGCCGGCCTGGAAGAAGGAATAGGTGGACTACATGGCACCGTCCGGACCCGAGTGGATGGAAGGTGCACAGCGACCCATCACCAAGGTGCTCGTTGCCAATAGAGGCGAAATAGCCTGTCGGGTTTTCCGAGCTTGCCGTGAATATGGTATCGCATCGGTAGCGGTATATTCAGACGCTGATGATGGCGCATTGCATGTTGAAATGGCCGATGAGTCGGTGCTGTTGGAGGGTGAGGGTATTGCCGAGACCTATCTTGATTCTAAGGCCATTATTGCCGCTGCGAAGTCTACAGGAGCTGATGCGATTCATCCGGGCTACGGTTTTCTCTCCGAGCGTGCTACCTTTGCAACTGAGGTGAATGATACAGGTCTGATATGGATCGGTCCAAGCGCGAGTGCAATCGAGCAGATGGGTGACAAAATCACTGCGCGCCGAGTAATGGCCAGTGCCGACGTCCCTATCATCCCCGGCGAGGAATTGCAGTTGAAAGAACAGCATTCTGACATGGTGGATGATTTGATCCGAGCCGCCACTCGAACTGGCTATCCGCTGCTGCTGAAGGCGAGTGCTGGCGGTGGCGGCAAGGGGATGCGGGTTGTGCGCGAGCCGCGCTACCTGCAACAGGAATTCGAAGCGGCGAGCCGTGAGGCGGCAGCCGCTTTCGGTGACGGCACAATCTACGTCGAGCGGCTTCTTGAGAAATCCCGCCATATTGAGTTTCAGATTCTATGCGACACTCATGGTAATGCAGTGCATGTGTTTGAGAGGGAGTGCAGCATCCAACGCCGTCATCAGAAAGTGGTGGAAGAGGCGCCAAGTCCAGCGATGAACGACGAGTTGCGAGAAGCGATGGGAAGTGCTGCTGTTGCTGCTGCCAAAGCAGTTGATTACGAGGGTGCGGGAACTGTGGAGTTCCTTCTCGCCGAAGATGGTTCTTTCCATTTCCTTGAGATGAATACCAGACTGCAAGTTGAGCATCCGATTTCTGAATGCATCAGCGGTCTTGACTTGGTCGAGCAACAGATCCGCGTAGCTGCAGGGTTGCCACTATCATTCTCGCAAGAAGACCTGACCATTCGAGGACACGCTATTGAGGCGCGAATCTACGCCGAGGACCCGGCCAATGGTTTTCTTCCTGCCACCGGACCTCTAGCGATGTTCAGGCCACCTGAGGGACCTGGTATCAGGCTTGATACCGGTGTGCGGGAAGGCGATGAGGCGAGCATTGACTTCGACCCGATGCTGGCCAAACTGATTGTCCATGCAGCAGACCGACCTGCTGCTATTCGTCGTATGAGGCGAGCGCTGCAGGATTTCGTGCTGCTCGGTGCTACTACGAATATCGGATTCCTAGTCGATGTACTGTCAAAGGACTCTTTCTCGGCAGGTGAGACCACCACCGATTTTATCGAGGTCAATTTCTCGGATGGTTGGCATCCGGGCTGCCTTCATTCGGATGAGGGCGAGGGCATGGCAATGCATGCAGCCCTCGCTGCCGGCGGAGCCGAGCATCTTGGTTTGCACAGGAGAGTGTCGGCCAGTGCGACGGCAGATGGAGAAGGAGGTCGCGGAAGTCCGTACAATCCCTTCCTGTCGTTGCGGAGGAATTTCCCCTGAGGTGTGATGATGGTTGATTTGGTTGATAGGAACGGACGGAGATGGGCTGTCTCCTACACCAGCGGTGCAGAG
>CAUZSM010000060.1:0-9793 GCA_963582685.1 Candidatus Thalassarchaeaceae archaeon
GCCTGGTCCCGAGCAGGTCCCGAGAAGGTGTATGTGCAACATCTGATGAATAATCACGCAGCAGAGATTTGGTCATGGATTGAAGGAGGCGGCTACTTCTATGTCTGTGGTGACAAGAATTACATGGCGAAAGACGTCCACTCCACACTCATCAAAATCTGTGTCGAGCAAAGTGGAATGTCTGGCGAAGATGCGAAGCACTACGTCGAGCGCGTGCTGATGAAAGAAGAGAAGCGCTACCTCCGTGACGTCTACTGATGTGCTCGCTCACTTCGTTGTAGAATCGCTTACAGTATCGGCGGCACGCCTTTGAACCGCACTCGGATGGGGTGAATCATGTTCAAGCGCGTGCTCATAGCCAATCGTGGCGAGATTGCACTACGCATCAGCAGAGCGCTGCGAGAACTTGGCGTTGAGGTCTGCATCATCCATGGTCGTGAAGACCGCCTATCTCTACCCGTTCGCCTGTCAGACCATGCGATTCCACTATACCGCGATAATCCGCTCGACTCCTACCTCGACTATGAAGCGGTAATCGAGGCCGCTAAGTCGATTGGAGCTGAGGCCATTCATCCCGGTTACGGCTTCCTCGCTGAGAACGCGGACTTCGTCAAGCGATGCGAGGAAGAGGAGATTACCTTCATTGGACCATCTTCGGAAGTCATCGGCCTGCTCGGCGACAAAATCGAGGCTCGAAAGGCGATGGAAGCAGCTGGTTTACCGGTAGCGAAGGGAAGCAGCGAGCCGATTTCAGACGCTGACATCGCCGCCGCACTTGCGTCTGACATCGGCTATCCTGTAATCATCAAGGCCGCTGCTGGTGGTGGCGGAATAGGAATGCAGATTGTGCGAGAGAAGTCGGAGTTTGAATCCGCACTCAATCTATGCCGATCTAGGGCCAGCAGTGCCTTCGGAGATGAACGCGTATTCGTCGAGAAATACATCGAAGGTGCTCAACACATCGAGTTTCAGGTACTCGCCGATGGAGTCGATGCTGTCCACTTCGGCGAGCGATTCTGCTCTATCCAACGCCGGCACCAGAAACTCATCGAAGAAGGTCCTTGGCTTTCCGATGAGGTGAGAATGGACCTTGGTAGAAAGGTCTGCGAAGGTGCGTGTAAAGTAGGATATGAAGGACTTGCAACCTTTGAATTCCTCCGCGACGCCAACGGAGATTTCTACTTCCTTGAAGTCAATCCAAGAGTGCAGGTTGAGCATACAATCACTGAGATGCTGACCGGACATGACCTCGTGAAACTCGGAATCAGAGTGGCCTATGGAGAAACACTTCCGCTCAAGCAGTCGGACATCACTCTGATCGGCCACGCCATCCAGTGCAGATTGAATGCAGAGGACCCCGTCAAGTTCGTTCCATCGCCCGGCCGGCTTTGGGATTGCCATTTCCCTGGTGGTAATGGGGTGAGGGTGGACACCCATGCCCACATTGGCTACGACATGCCCGGCTGTTTCGACTCACTTCTCGCCAAATTGATTGTCTGGGCTCCAAATCGTGATGATGCTAGGCAGAAGATGAAGGCGGCACTGAAAGAGACCACACTTGTGGGGGTAAAGACGGTGATTCCATTGCATTTGGCTATCTTGGATGAGCCCGATTTCATTGCAGGTGACATCACCATACAGTATCTTGATGAGCATCCGGGATTGATGAGGTGAGTGAATGGAGATTGTAATCGTAGGCACCCTCGCATACGACGACCTTGAAACTGAGGCGGGCACTGTAACCGATTCTCTTGGTGGCTCCGGCACCTTTGCCGGATTGGCCGCCGCCTTCCATGCTAGTCGACGAGGAGATACCGGCGGCACACTACCTGTGGGCTTGGTATGTGCAGTGGGTGATGACTTCAGACAAGAGGACCTCGACCTGCTGAAATCAGCCGGGCTCGACTTGAGTGGAATCGAGCACGTCAAGGGCAGCAAATCCTTCCGTTGGCGCGGTCGCTACGATGGCGATATGTCGCAGGCCACTACCATTGAAACCCAGCAAAATGTCTTGGAGGATTACCAACCAAAGGTTCCGGTGGCTTGGTGGGCACCTCAGATGTTATTCCTCGCCAATAATCACCCGGCAATCCAATTGCAGGTTCTAGACCAGTGTGAGGGTGCGAAGTTCACCGCGATGGATTCGATGAACTTGTGGATAAACATCGCGTTTGATGAATTGTCAGCAGTTTTGCGCCGGGTGAATTTAGCAATTCTCAATGACATGGAAGTCAAATTAATCGCCAAGGATGAGAATCTGATTCGCGCTGCTCAAAACATCCGCTCCGGCGCTGCCCTTGCTGGAGGTGAAAGTGCGGGAGCAGGACCCTCAATCCTAGTTGTGAAGAAAGGTGAGCATGGGGTGGTCGCACTCAGTGATGATGGCATCCTTTCACTGCCGGCTTGGCCCACAGCCGACTTAGTCGACCCTACCGGTTGCGGCGATTCATTTGCTGGTACTCTGCTCACTCATCTGTCGGAATTAGAGGACTTAGAGCCGACTCGTGAGCAATTGCATAACGCATTGATTCACGCGACCATCACTGCATCATTCACACTAAGCGCCTTTGGGACAGAAGGCCTGATCAATCTGGATCGTGGGGCGTACGCGTCAAGGGTAGACGCCTATCGCAGGATGGTTGGACTTGCCTGATTCAACCAAGGCGAGAAATGCCGTGATGGCCTTCGGGGGTTCTCTTTGGAGATGTGGATTTCATCGCTGAGAATGTCAGAGATTCGCGGCTCTTTGTCTCGGCCGCCGCGAGGATGGCGGCAATTGGTGCAAGGTCTCCACTGTCTGCAAGACGCTGCACAATGTCTGTTGCTTCGCCCTCGGCAATGCCCCCTCCTGTCGACTTGGACAGGTGCTTGATGCGCTCTGCGAGGTCCGCCTGATGGTCGTGGTCTGCTCGTAGGCGGAGAATCTGACCGCTGCGTAGAGGCACTTCGCGATACAGTCCATCGCCGAATCCGTCCTCATCACCATACACCGATGAGTAGTCATCAGCATCGGTGCGTGCGCGCGCGGGGACAGCAGTCCGGGCTCTGGCAGCGATTGCAATAATCGGCTTGGATTGCCTGATTCCGCTGAGAGCGGACCAACCACGTCTTGCCAAATTACTGAGCGCTCCTCTTTCATGAGGCCGTTCCGCGGCCCTGAGTCGTGGTTTTGGAGATGTTTGCAGCATTCTAGTGAGTGCAGGATAGTCTTCGAGGGCCTCTGCATTATCCTCTGCAGGGATTGCCTCGAGGGGCATCGGCAGTTCTGCAGTGGTGTGTGTCCTCGCGGCGTTTTGCATACGGGCACGCGCTACCACACCGGGAGCGCATTCTTGGCGTAGTGCACCTGCGCTTGGCTCAGGCAATCCACCACCATCCATTGCTTGACGCAATGCTGCTCCTGACCACAAACCCGTCGGTGGCGACTGTGTTGGTTGCTGCACAGGCACTAGTGAATCACTCGACACCGGTTGTTGCTGCCACGGGTCGACCCTGCTTGGTGCGGGCTTCTCCTCGTACCATGATGGAGTCTCTTCCCGACCCCATGTGCGCTCGTAGGCGGAGCGTGGCTCCTCTTGTGGAGGAGAGAATGAAGACGCCGGTGTATCATCGAAAAGATTCCCGAATATTCCACCTTCAGAAGGAGCTGAGTCATCGAATGCCGATGAAGAGAACAGGCCGCTGCCTGCTTCTTTTGCCTCATTCAGTGCGCTCTGGATGCGAGTACCCGCAACCTCAGGCTCGGCTCTTGCCCATGGGTCTGACTCGGTGCTCCACGGGTCTTTCTGGACCGGTTGGGTTGCCGGAGTTTGGCTCCATGGTTCATTTTGTGTATCAGTTGTTGGAGTGAATCTTGTCTGACCTTGTTGCCAACCGTTCCACACAGGGTTTTCGCTACGTTCCTCGGAGAGGGTAGCAGACGCGCGCTCCAATAATCCACGACCACCTTGGTCTTCAGAAGATTGGGTGGTTAATCCACCCGTTGCCGATTGCACCCCGCTAGTTGTGTAGGAATTGGCGGGTTTTGGCTCGGGAACGGTGGCACTTTCGCCTCGGTACATTCTGGAGAGCGCAGATTCAAGATCAACATCATCGAATACGTCCTCCTGCATCAACTCAGCTTCGACGAGTTCCTCCTCATGCAACGAATCAGCCTCCATATGCAGGGATTGTAATGGATTCACAGTAGGGAAGTTGGCCTCACGGGTGAGGTCCTCCAATCCTATTCTCGCTTCTTCAAGGGTTTTGCCATCGCATAGGCGATTGACCATCATCTGTAATCGTAGGAGGGTGCTGTCTCTACCGTGCAGCAGGTGCCTGTCGCCTGCCTCGGTGTCGATATACAGGGTGGGTCGTCGTCCTAGTAGCCAAGTGAACAGCGTGATTGCGCCGATACTGAGGGCATACAACTGGATAGTTCCCTCGAGGACCCGTATGGCGAACAGGAGCAGGATGACTCCCATCCAAGTGATTCCCGGTGGAACAATCGGTGCGTGGTGGTGACGAACACGCTGAATACTGGAGAGACTGATACGCAGGCCCTTACCGTCTCTTCTTTCAAGCAAGAGATGATTCTCATCGAGCACCGCCTTAAGGCGTCCTTCAACCCCTGCCAGCCTTAGCGATGCGAATATTTCATGTTCGCTGTGCTTAGGCTGGACCCCTACGGGTCCATCCTGTCGAGTCATCCCAAAACCGGCAGCGCTGCCTGCTGCTTATACAGTTTATTGGAGAACTTACGCGCGTGAGGGCTGGTTTTCAACCCCTTCGGAATCACCGGAACCATTGGTAATCATGCAGAAATAATGCTCTCAGCCACACCCATGATGCGCATATTGCCTGCATCAAGTTGAGCGAGTATTACCATTTGGCTGTCATCAGACCTAATCAGTAGCGGATTTTCCCAATCGACGCTGATGTTGGCACCATCCATTGCTGTCACTCTACCAACTGTGAATTGCAGGTCTACCGCTGCATGAATCACATCTCCCACGGTTAGTCCGCGCTTCTGGAAAGGAGCGATTCGCAGGACTATTTTGGAGGAATCATGTCTGTCCAAAGCATTGCTGCCTGAACTGACCAGCACACAGCCCCGATGCAAGGCTTCCTCGCGCAGGTTACGCAATGCCACTCCGACCCGATCACCAGCGGTTGCCATCTCAACATCGTCGTCCATTACCTGTAGGCTGCGAGCGATGCCGTTCTCTGCCACGGGCAGCACTGTAACCTCGTCGTGTTTGCTGACCGTCCCGCTTTGGACATAACCGATAGCGACCAAACCAACCCCTTTCACGTTGAAGTGTTGGTCGACCGGGATGACAAGTGAGTCACCCTGCTCCTGTTCGCGTTCGGATGCCATATTGTCCATGTGAGTGAAGAGAATGTTTCTGATTTCATGCTCATCGGGCCAGTTATCATGCAGGGTCCAACTCGCAAGCCCGGCCTGTTCGAGAATGACCTTCACTTGCTCGGGGTCAACCCAGCCTCCTTCATCTGGGGCGATGATAGCGTGCCCGGTGTCGATTCCAGCACAACCGAAAGCGACCAAAACTTCGCCTAGAGCCGCATCTACTTTGCTTATCTCAACAACACCAACTTTTGCTACGTTCAGCACTGACAGCAGTGGGCGCAGGCGTTCTGGATGGCGGAGTGGGCGCAGCAGAGAAAGCACTCGAATCTCATCACCGATTATTTCCTTGTAGACATATGAGTCAATATCGCGCGAGTCACCTTTCTTTGCGATGGTTCGGGCTTTGTCATCCGAGCCGACCCAAGCGACATTGAGCACTGGCATGAAGCCCGCGGGCCGCCTCCTTCTCATCAATCCGCCGGCGAAGTGGAACTATTACTATTGACAATTCGATTCATCAATCAGTGAGCGATTCCTTCATCGCTCGCTTTGCGCTGGCGGCGTATTCCCACAATTTCTTCTGTTCGTCAGTCTCAGGCACGAGTTGCGGAACCTGAATTGGGCTCATTTCGCTATCGATTGCGACCATGAAGAAAAGGCCAGAACAGATTTCCTGTCTGTTCCATTCGGTTCGATTCAGGCGGTTGGCTACAACATGTACTCCAACGGTGTGAGTGGAAGTGTAAATCACCGTGGCAGTCGCTTCAATCAGGTCGCCTTGGAATGCCGGTCGCTTGAATTTCAACGCGTCAATACTGACGGTAACGAAATCACGGTGGGCAAATTTGCTCGATACCACACCGGCAGCAGTATCCATGATACTGAGCAAACGACCTCCAAATAGGGTATTCAGGGCGTTAGTGTCCTGCGGAAACACCTCTTCAATCAAGGTGACGGGTTCAGTGGAAAAGGGCTCGTCCATGTCTTTCCTCACCCTAAGCCTGCGCATAACCCCCTCTTGAGGCCTATCATGGGCGCACCCACTTCCGTTCGGGTTATTGCACCCGGGCCGCTCGCCATGTGCGAGTAGGGGTGCGAACATGGCTGATGAGAGGGTCTGCGTAGCATTGGTTTCTGGTGGTATAGATTCCCCTGTCGCAGTAGCGCGTATGGCTCGAGCCGGGTGGCGTATCGTGCCTCTGCACTGTTCTCAAGAGCCGATAACCGGGCCCGAGGCGCAGGAGAAAACCAGAGCCTGCCTCGCTGCGCTGCGAGGCGGCGAGGGTCCGCTCGGCGAGGCAGGTGAACGCATTGACCAGAATATGCGAGTGGCTCCGGTTGGAGCTACCCTCGCCGAGTTTACTGACCCGGCCGCGCATCGTGACTATTTTGTTCACATGAAGCGGCTATTCAACGCCATAGGTTGCCGTTTGGCGGAGCAGGTTGGGGCAACCGCTCTGCTCACTGGTGAGAATCTCGGTCAAGTGAGCAGTCAGACCTTAGGGAATCTTGGCGCTGTCGAGGAAGCGAGCTCACTGAGAATCATGCGTCCGTTGCTCGGACTAGATAAACAGCAAATCATCGATGAGGCACGCGTTCTCGGTACCTTCGATGTGAGCGCTGGACCTGAGGTTTGCGATGCATTAGGACCGAATCATCCCACTACTGTTGCAGACCTCCCAAGATTACGCCAAAATGAGGCGGACAGGGGTGGATTACCCGCACTTGCTGACGCATGTTTTGCCGGAATCACCGAGCAGTTGATTTGACTTCAATACAGGTATTCTCCGCCGCCATAGGCGGCGCTCGCCCAAGCATGAGGTTCATAACCGATTCAAGGCTCGGCAGCAAAGAACCACTAGTGGTTCTGGAGCCGTGACACCTATGACAACCCGAAAGCGAACGTTATCTATTGCCCTGACAGTACTGATGCTGATTTCAACCACGCTAGCCTCAGCAGCCACTGTCAACATTTTTAGCAATGGTCTATCAGATGTGACTGTCGAACTCAGAGACCAAGGTGTCTGGACCTCTGATACTGAAGCCGGAATCGACCTGCCGGCTGGAGAAACTGTGAATGCGGCGGGTGTAATTGTTGGTACTGCTGTGGTTGAGCACGCTGACTACACCACCATCGACCATTCTGTATTGGAGGAAATTTGGAATCCACAATACAATGTGGGCCTGACTACTTATTCTTCTGTTGGCGACTTCACAGTAGAGGAGAAGTCTCTGCAACTCACCAGCCTAGGCTACAATGCAGATTTTGAGATGGACCGCCGAAATTGGCAGACTGGCCCTGATGTGGACAATCAAAATTGGGATCACATGGTAATGGAGAACGGTTTCCCAATCCAATCTAACTGTGCTATCGGCGATTGGTGCTGGGGTACAAACTTCCTAGATCCAGATTATTCTGACGACTTGGTAGGGTCTCCGTTTGCATACACACTATACTCTGACACAATGTACGTCTCTGCCGGCAAGGCTGATATGACGGTGCATTCCTATCATGGACTATACTACCGAAGTTACGGTTCCACCGGTTATGTGTATGATGACTGCTCCTACATTGCGGTGATGAATTCAACAAATGGACAGGATTGGAACGATGCTGCCTATGTCCCATTCGATATTCAAGGCTCAACTGGGATATCACCGGGTAATGGCTTCTATCAGGTGGCTCTTGCCTCTGCGGGCGCCAATCCCGTTGGTAAGGTTCCAGGAAGTAAGTGTGATGGAGTCAGTGGGCAGAGTATTACCGGACCTGCTGGTGACGACTACGTTCTTGGCGGCCGCAGTGAGATTCAGAGCAACCCGTCTGGTTGGGCTACTCTCTCTCTTAACCTCGCCGCCCACGCTGGTCGCTATGTCAAATTGGTCTTTGTAATGGAGAGCAACGACAAGCCATCCGTTCCAGCCAATATGTCGATGCCCGGATGGTACATTGATGGGGTCCGAGTCGGTGACCCACTACCGCAGCAGGGCGACGTGATCATGTCCTCTTTTGCTCCGATTCAGAATCCAAACCCTGGATTTCCAGATGGTTACGGCGTGTTGAATATCGACCTGCAGAAGTCAGATTCAGTTGACTTTGGAGTTGACATTTTGGCCGCAGGTTCCCACAATCTGGTTTATGACCGCGATGGGACACCAATGACTAATTTGCAAGGTAACACCATCGAGTTATGGAACATTGATGGCGACGCATATCCGCTCATTGATTTGAAGTTCATATTTGGCTCTGGCTCACAGCGGTTGAGTTCACCGACGGTGCACGGATTCTCTCTCGGGACGAGGGTTGGCACAACCTTCAACAGCACAGATGGTATATTCACTATGGGCGGCTTCTTTGGTGATGGGAAATGGACCTCATCTCCTACTGATGATTCTGCTGTATTTTACAGTCCGAGCATTGTTGACCCTACCCATACGCCTGAACTATGGCGCACACGCTTTTCCATGCCTATTTCAGCAATAAGGCCGATAGTGAGTGATTCTTGTGGTGGTCCGGCCGCCATCTACATCCTTTCAATGAACGAGGACGATGGTTTCAATACTGCAGTAAATGGGCAATGGCTCGACTTCAATGAACCGACCTTTGCTGCTGCTATTCAAGCAAACTACACCACAATGTGTGATGTTTTCTCTATCAAGGTGGATTTGAAGTTCGCTCACTATGCTGAGGGCATCGCAATTGACTTCGCAGCAGACGGCGATATTGAATGGGGGATGACCGACCCTGCCTTCGGCCATTTTGGACTTCAGGACATGTTCCGAACTGGTTTGGCAAATGGTGTGAACAGTGGTGCTTCCAGTCGGTCCATTTCTATCAACACTCAGGGTGCCGGCGAGGGGGCGTCATTCATGATTCCGAAGGGTGCAGATATTCGGTATGCTGAAGTTTCATACGTACAGAATACCCTCGGCGAGTTTGACTTGAAATTGATTGCTGGCAGTCAGGAGGAGAGTCTCGGGACAATGTCCAACGCCACGCGTTACACTCCAGAGATTGGTTGGGATCTCACCTCTATTCAGTCCACTCTACAGAGCCTGATGGACAACCCGCTGGTTCCGACAGCATACGTGGATAACTATGGCAACGAGTGGGTGACCTATCGATTTGGAGTAGACGCTCAAGGAGCGCCCAACGGGGCTTCAGTCACCTTCCGTGACCTCAAAGTCATCTATGATTGGAGCCGCGCTATTTCTGATGGTAATAACGTGGCTCGCGAACTGAATCAGGGAGTTGCACTTGCTGGTGGCACTGGCACTGTCACAGTTCCTGTTCGCGTGTCAGCGCAGTCCGGTGGAGCAGTCCATATGTCCTCTCTCTCTGTCTCAACGACAAGCGGGTATGATACGAACATAGAGGCAACTTCACTCTCGGGTTTGTATCCGAATGGCGAGATTGTCGAATTGATATCCAACCACTTCGTCGCA
>CAUZSM010000061.1:0-9723 GCA_963582685.1 Candidatus Thalassarchaeaceae archaeon
CTTTCCCCAATGGTCAAGAAGCGTGGACTTGACGAGGCCATGTTCCCATGACAGAAGGACTGGACTCCTCGGTCGCTGCTCTGCTGCGCAAGTATGCTCTACAGAACGCTCTGGAATACGATGGAAAAGGCCAGGTTGGCTCAGTGATGGGCCGGGTAATGGGGGAGAATCCAGACCTGCGTCCGATGGGTAAACAACTCACCCCACACATCGCAAATGCGGTCGAAGAAGCAAATGCACTGGCCAATAGCGAGGGTCTTGATGCTATTCGAGAGATTCTAGAGTCGGAGAGTCCTGATGCCCTTGTCAAGAAGACCAAGCAAAGGCGAGAGGGGCTACCACCTCTACCAAATGCCACTGAAGGGGCTGTCGTGTTGCGATTCGCACCTAATCCGAATGGCCCGCTGTCTTTCGGTCATGCCAGAGGGGTGGTCATCAATGCCGAGTTGGCAAAGATGCATGGAGGCGAGGTGATACTTCGATTCGATGACACCGATGCCAAGATCAAGCGACCCATGCTTGAAGCCTACGAACTGATTGAGCAAGATTACCAATGGCTGGCCGGCAGACCAGCCGACCGAATTATCATCGCTTCTGACCGAATGCCAGTCTATCTTGAACATGCCAAGGAGATGCTTGAGAAGGACTTCGGATACGTCTGCTCATGCTCCTCTGAGGCATTTCGCGAGTACAGGGTTGCACAAACTGATTGCCCATGCAGAACACGCGACTCCCAAGAGAATCTCACTCTATGGAAAGCGATGAATGCAGGTGAAATCGAGGCCGGCCAAGCGGTTGTCCGAGTCAAGACCGACATGAGCCTACCTAACCCAGCATTGCGAGACTGGCCGGCACTGCGTATTCAGCACGAAGAGCACCCCCGAGTTGGTGAATCATACAAGGTGTGGCCACTGCTCGACTTCCAGAGCGCGGTTGAGGACCACCTACAGGGTGTCACTCATATCGTGCGCGGCAAGGATTTGATGGATTCGACCCGCAAGCAGATTCTGCTCTACGAACACTTTGGCTGGGAATATCCAGAAACCCTGTACTGGGGCCGCGTCAAAATCCATGAATTCGGTGGATTCAGTACTAGCGCGATGAAGGAGGACATCGAAGCGGGACGATACGAGGGCTGGGATGACCCGCGTCTGCCAACCCTACGTGCAATGCGAAGACGCGGATACGATGCTGAAGCAATGCGAAACTTCTGGATTGAACTAGGTCTGACCCAAAAGGACATCTCCGTACCAATGTCGAGTCTCGATTCTACAAACGCGAAGACAATCGATGCCACAACTCCGCGGCTGACTTTCGTCGCAGGTGGAGAGCGACTGCTCATCGACTGCAATACCTCTCGCAGCGGTGAGGCAGTTCCTACCTCCGCAAACCCCCCTGTCCATCCTGAACACACCGATAAGGGTGACAGGCACTGGCCTTTCGGAGATGGCGATGAATTGGAAGTGTTCGTTGTGGCTGAGAACCTCGCCGAGGCGCGCGAAAGGGGTGATGTACGACTCAAGGACTTTGCAGACCTTGACCTCGGAGCAGAAACAGCGCGAATCAAAGCGGTGGCTAGAGTTGATGCAACACCGATTATCCACTGGCTGCCCGTAGGTCATTGTGAGCCTGCAATACTACTGATGGCAATTGATGGGGAACTGGTCGAGGTTGAAGGCTTCGTCGAGTTGAATGACCATCACGAAGGTGTCGTTGTTCAACTTGAAAGAGTAGGCTTTGCGCGCATTGAGAGCAGGGGCGAAGACAATATGTTCAGACTCATTCACTTGCATGGCTGAGTTGAGTCTATGACTACGTTGGATTGAAGGACATGAGGTTGGTCGGACGAGAGGGGAATACTCGATGTCTTGCGCAAGGAGGAGCAGTACTACGTTCGTGCTACTCATTCTGCTTTTCTCCACCCTCCCTTTGTTTGGACCCTACACACCAACAGTGGCAGCACAGTCACAGTGTTGTGACGCCAACGATTTTGACCTGCACTTGAAGGGTGAGGAAAGCGCTGCGACCCTTACCCCATTTGCCTCCGAACTCTCGGATGTCTATGAGGCGGTAGTCACTCAATCTCTACAAGGAGAAGCCGAAGTTGGCTCTTGGTCTCTGATATGGGAACAAGGTGTCATGATTCCTGAATCTGAATGGACATTCAGTATCGATTACATCGTTGAGAACGCTGCGGGTGTGCAGGCAAATGCAACTGTAGAAGTAGGAATCGGGGTAAATACCTACATCGGTGATGCAGGCAGCCCGGGTGCTTACTTCCAAGGTGAGGGCTCGATACAAGTTAACGTCGCTATTCCTGAGCGCGCGGTCTCAAGCGGCGAGACAATCAGTATCTCATTCTCAGTTCGTAGCCTGATGTTCACCCAACCCCAAGATGAAACCGCATTGCGCTTCATCTGGGGGGAAGGCACTAACAGCAAAATTGCGGTCGAAATGCCGCTGCTCGACATCGAAATGCAACAGGCATCGGTGAACGGACGCGAGGTTTACTTCCCGGTCAGAATGACCTCTGGTTTTGGAGAAAGGATGTGGACTGCACTATTCGATTATCAATTCAAAATATCTGGACAGCCGTTGAACACGGCACCCATCGCCACCATCATACCAGGTGGTGTTGAGGTCACTTTCGTCTGGTCGGCTAGCGGAAGCGAAGCAAACGGCATCAGGTCTTCCAACCTCTCCATCTGGATTGACTCCGGTAGTTCACCTATACAAGTGGAAACATCACACGACCTGACCTTTGGCGAGGAGGGTAGTGGGGAACAAGGCTGGTACCCCGAACACGAACCTATCCGAACAGGCGGTAGCAAACTGTCGGTGGACGTTGCAGTTCACTATGACGGCTCACATGTCGACCGGGTCGTGCAACTAGAGATGCAGGGTTCAATGTCTCACTGGATGCGGTGGGGTCTGGACAATATCGGCAACAACAGCCTGAGTTCTACCTCATGGTGGAGGAATCCGAGTGGAGATGGACTGCCTGATGGGGCCATGAACAACGCGCAAGTCGATAATGCTGAGATTGATGCCTTCCTGCTACATCTCGACTCATCAACCCGTAATCTGCGTGATTTCCTCTCACAGGGACTTGGTTTAGATCCCGACGGACTGTTTGAGGCCGACCTATTCGACTTGAATCCTGAGGTAGACCTAGACCTAAAGGGTGAAAATGGGTTCTCTGATGCGCCGTTGAGTCTGACCATTGAAACCTCACTACTGCTCAGCGGACAGGACAAGTTGATGCTTATCGAGGACTTTACCAGAGCACAGCCAACTTCGATTTGGACTGAGATTGACTTGTCAGTAATCCTCACAACATCGACATTTGCTGGATTGTATGACGTGTCGGCCGATGGTATCGATGCCCGACACATTCGCGCGGTTCTGACTGAAGTCGTTTACATCGAGGAGAAGGGGCTTTCCGACAATACACAGTTCCAGGTGCAATATGCAGTGGCTCCAAATGCACTGCTCTCTCCATTTATCACCATGCTTTGCATCATAGTGATGCTTGTCGCCACCATTGTCCTAGGCTTGCGAATGACTCGAAATCGCTCAAGAATCCTGATGGGTGTGTCATCAGTTCTATTCACGGGGCTTGCGGTATTCATCTATGGGTTTGCATCCGTGCCGCCAACCATTGTGCTGTCTATCGTCGCTATCTGTTTACTTCTGATGCTTCCCATCACCCTGATCTCACCAAGATTAAGCAGTGATGAGGATGAATATATCCTGTCTGAAGGTTCGTTGGAGGATGACTTGGCCGAACGAGCCGATAATGAGAGAATCATCCCGACAGTGACCTGTCCGGCTTGTGACACCATCAACCCGGTCGCTAGCGAGGAGAGACCACTTCGGCTACCCTGCGGTGGCTGTGGGCGCAAACTGCGCATCGATGAGTGAATTCATCCAAGAATACCGAATTTCAACAGCTCTTCGATAGCTTTGGCACTGATGCGGCGTCTTTTATCCGGCTCATTGCGCCACATTTCTGAGAATCCATACAGTTGGCTGGCCAAATCCACATCCCAACCTGCAGCCACCACCCGATGCCAGCCCAATTCTTCCAACCGGGCCGTCGAAGGCATCGCTTCAATCAACAACGGCTTGACCAGATGGCTCAACGACTGTGCGCGACCTTCAAGATCCATACTCACCCAACGGTCTCGGATTGCCAGAAGGGCGACCTCATCCACACCGGGCATCATCGCTGTGCTAGGTGAATCGACTTCGGGTAACGGCACCACTCGAATCAAACCGCGGTCGCACATATTGTCACGAAGCGTCGTGTAAACCGGGTCGTATGTGTGCTCCAAGGCATCTCCCAGCCAATTTCCTGCGAGTGACCATGGTGCCAGCACTCTGGTTCTCGAACCGTCAGGTGCAATGAGTTCCGCCAGCGCAGAAAGCTGCGCCGAGGTGGATAACTGTCCGCGCCGCACATCTCCCTTTGAAGAACTCAGAGCATCGACCTGCAACGGAGCGATGCTGACTTGCAGGGGTGAAGTCACAACAGAAGTGACTGAAGTGGATTCCTCTTCAGATATTGAAATGCATGGGCGATTTTCGATAAGGGCAGAAGGCGCGATGCGGCGCTGGTATGGTATCCCTGCATCGAGCAGTGCGGCCTCGATAATTGCCAACGCAAAAATCGATGGTTGGGCAAGGTCGGCAATCAGGGTGATAGTAGAATCACTAGCACGGATTTTCAAGGCTGCTTCACGTAGCATGGGTGCCACGTTGGAAAACATCTCCAGTTCAATGAGCATCGCCGACCCACTCTCTGTCGGGCGCTCCCGGTTCAAAGACCTGCGCTAAAGACAGGAAAGAAGGCTGTGCGAAGGGGCAATCACTCGACGATGAGGCGGAGTTGGTCGCGCTTGTACGCCCAATCCGTATCGAGATGGCCTCGGCCCTGGTAGTAGCGAGCTAGTCGTCGGATGCGGCTCTCGCACAACGCAAGTTGACGACGATTGTGCAAATCCTTGCGATTGCCTTCGAGGTGGTCAATGAGTCTCAGCCCCTTACGCATGAGATTCATCATGTCCTCCGGGTAAGCCGGGGTGACGTCATTTTCTGCCAAGATTGCAGAGATGCGCTTGCCGGTTGCGAGTTTGACATCGGGTACTGCATGTTGGTCGCGCAAGATTGAGCCAATCATAGCGGTGGGATGACCCTCTTCAGCCAGAGCAAGAATCAGGCTGACTATTTCCTTCTCATCGGTCAAAGACCAGTCCGGTGCCGTATCGACAAGAGGCTTGGTCGAACCGCTCTTTCCGCGGCCGGGACTATGCATACGCGCCATGTTTGTACACCTCGAGCGACCCGGCGACCTGCTCCCCCTTCATAACCGCTACGCTTGACGCCGGAAGCGAATACCAGCTAAGGCACTCTAAATCCGGCTTCTACTCAAAGTGCTGTGAAGCATATGCGCGAGCCTGCTCAGCGGTATAGCCCATCGCAACCAACTGCTGCTCATACTGCTGCTGTTCAGGTGATATTGCACTGGACCATGCAACTTCCGAGGCGTCGCCGCCCTTTCCGCGCCTGCGTATGATGAGTAACGTCGCAAGCAGTACCACGATGAGGGCAACTACTGCGGCAAGTCCACCAATAATGTACAGGGCCATGTTATCGAGGCCGCCTTTGTCGGAGGCTCCGTCGCCTGTTCCGTCTCCAGTTCCATCACCAGTTCCGTCACCAGTTCCATCGCCTGTTCCATCGCCTGTTCCGTTACCAGTTCCGTTACCAGTTCCGTTACCAGTTCCGCCTCCGCCGCCTGTACCATCATCGATAGCGCAACCGAGCGCATCTACAGCGGCTCCGGCCGCAGTTCCCGGGCAGGCGTCATTCTGATCGATGATGCCGTCATTATCACTGTCCGGATACCAAATCGGGCATCCGGTACCGTTGGTGCCAGTAGCAACTCCAGCCTCATCTGGACAAACGTCGCCATTCACTCCCGAGAGATTATCTCCGAAGCCATCACTATCGCTGTCAGCCCACTGACTGGGCTCGTAGATGAACGAGTCTCCAGCGTTGGACCATCCGTCACCATCCACATCCTGACAGCCAAGGCGGTCTTCTGTGGAGTCACCGGGGGTGTTCGGGCAACCGTCATCATCGTTAGGGACACCATCACGGTCGGTGTCGTCAGCCCACAATTCATCGTAGTTCTGTATGAAGAATGGTTCCGAGATGAGTTGGTTGTTGGTCTCGTTGGATTCAGCGACATACATTCCATTGTCTATGTTCATCACACAGGTGTAATTACCAGTTGGAATGGTGTGGTCAAGCATTACCCATTGACCCTTGGTGATGATAACGCCATCGAATCCGTCGAGGTCATCGCTGTAGGAACCATTCAGCATCTCCAGAACTTGCGAACCGTTCTCTGCCACCAACCAAAGGTCCCAAGCGAAGTCAAAACTGGTTGGCCCACCAATGCTGCTACCCTCAGCACCAATCCAAACGTCAGCGCCGGTCAACACTTCTGAACCAGCAGAAGTGGTCGGGCAGTTCAGGTCAGAAGGCGCCAGATCTGGTTGAGGTGGGGCGATATTGGTGAAGGTCAGGTTGTACCAGCCCTCACCGCCATTCGCGTGCACACGCACAGTGTAAGCACCATCGAGGGTAAGATAGTCAATATCACTCGTGTTAAGGGAAATGCTCGAAGCATTCGGCATATTCTCATCGATTAGGACGGTTTGTTGACTGTCGTAAAGAACAAGATGCATGTCCATACCCTCTGGCTGCCCGAGAGTAATTTCGATACCATTCATGCCTGAGAGTGTGAAGGCGAAGGAATCAGTCTGGTCCTCCGGGTCAACGCACCCCATTCCCATGTTAGCAGGGTTCTCACCCACACTGATACTGGTAATCGCATCAGAACCGGCATCACTGGCCGAGTTCCAGTCGTTGGCCGGGCCGCAGTCGTATGGTGGCACGAAGACGGTGCCGTTGGTCCAAATCTGCAAGGTGTAATTGGCCAAGCCGCTGAATTGTGAGACGTTGATGAAATACGTGTCTGCAGCACCATCAGCATCAGTACCAGCGGTGCTCACAGTCTCATTGCTGTTGGGAGAAAAACTGGAATCAATGTCCGGAGATGAGGAGTTCCACAAATCGAGGTCGAGATCAGTATCCCAGTTATCAGCCGTAAGAACGGCTGTGATGTTTTGCCCTCGCTCCATTGAGAGTTTGTACAAGTCGCCCTTGTCATCTCCAGAAACACAACCGGTGATGATACCCGAGAAACCGTTGCCGAGGTCGTGTGCATCTGCTTCAATTTCACCGATATCGGCTCCTGTGTTTGCATCATCGATAACGGCGCAAGGCATCGCTGTGATTGTCATTAGATTCGCGCTAGCGTTGTTATTGTTCAATTCATCAGCTTCTGTAACGTTGCCCCAGCCATCTGGCCAGACAATCCAATAGTAGTCACCACTATCCATCTCTGAAGGAATAGCCACCAAGGAGGTCACCGTCTGACTGGTTCCTGCAGTCAGTTGAGGGCCAGATATCTGTGAGTCGACAATGGTGTCACTCCAATCATAGGTGGTATCTTGCGAGAGAATGAAAACAATATCATACTGATTTGTGCTGTTCAATTCTCCAGGTCCGAAGTTATCAACGGTATAGGTCACATTGACCGTGTCACCAGCCATTGCAGTCGCCGGACCAGTGATGTTGTTCACGCTCAAATCGGGCTTCGGCACCGAGTTGTTGACCCAGAAATCCAATTTGTAACTACCACCACCGTTGTACTGCCAAATCTGAATGTAGTGCATTCCCGCATTGCTGGCATTCGTGGTGAACTCCACTCGCTCGGTGGTTGCATAAGACATCGAAAAGCCGACGTATCCAGTGCCAGTCTGTTGATTGCCACCAGTACTATCAGAAATCACAAGGTCAAAATCAATCGTAGTCCCATCACCAAAGTCACGAAGAACAACCACCACATCCTTGTTGGCAGAGATTTGCAGCCCATACCAATCCTCGGTATCTGAAGTGTCGATGCATCCGTCCAAGTCGATTACAGTTGGATCGCTGCCCTGTGACTTTGCAGTAGCAGAGGTATTGCCGGCATCACCAGCAGTGCCACCGTCACTCTGCACGGTGGGACAATTAGCGCGGCCTGCGGACTGCATCGTGTGGTCAGCTTGCTTCAGCGCATTTGGAGTGGAATCCTCAGTCGTTACAACTTCAATTCCCATGTGTGGTGCCAACATCGGCGTGAGTGCCGAGATAATCATCAACAACACTAGGGCGGTGCTCAGGCGGTTCGCTCGTATGGAAGTGGCCATATTCCTTACCGCCCTTTGGGGCGGTATTTAACACCCGTCCTAGATGTTTGCGAGTGCTCAGAGCGGAAAGCACGATGGAATGGTGCTCAAAGTCGGTGTTGACTCTTGGCTAATTGGCCGGGACTTCCACTCCACTCCCAACCGGCTGCACGCGCTCTTGCAGTACCGAGCAGTTCATCACCGCGCTTGATGAGAATCTCCTCACCAATACGAATTTCTGGGTCAAAAGAAACCACCATCTGTTGGAATATATCTCCCCTCCACGGCTGTTCTCCGCCAATCTCGACAGTGCGGAGTGTAGCAGTCTCGGCCAGTCTTGGTAGCACGGCTTTGGCAAAGGCGAATCTACCCGAGTCAGGATGCCACTGGGCCATTTGCTGCTTACCCTCGAGGATGAGCCAACGCGGCGGCCTGCCACCGATTCGCAACCCGGACATCCATTCATCCGTACCGTGCAGCCAACGAGAGGTGGAGGCCATCTGTAGTGCCAGTAGGTGCTTCTCGGAAATACCGGGTACACCAACAGTCTCGACGGCAGCTTCTATCGCTGCGCCAAGACGGGCGCACGCGGCCTTGGATGATGCTCCCTCATCTGGCTGCCTAGTGTCTACTATGGGAATGCCAAGTTCTGCTTCATCAAGCGATATCCCCGAGTGGTTGACTATTGTTGAGTAGCCTGCCCGCTTGACTACTGACTTGACTAGATTTTTTATGGTCTCGACTTCATCAGAATCCCAATCACCAGTGACTGGGACATCGTAGTGTGCAGCAGGCCACAGACACTCCAATTCCCTCGGAACCAGACCAAGTGGGGAGGTCACCATCACCTGATGTACGCAGCGATTGCGAATGGCGAAGCGGAAGTATCGGTGGCTCTGGCTAGAGGAGTATGGTTTGCGTGCTGAGCAAGGTAGCAACACCAACACTTGGCTTTGCTTTTCAGCAGGAGTGTACTCGTCACGAATCCTGCGAATCCAATCCACAACCAGTGGGTCCTCGCGACTGATCGGGGAATGACAGCGAAATCTCTGCGAAGAGTCAACATGCTGACCGAGTGGTGCCTTTGAGTTAGACAACATCGAGTCATGGCGGCGCAGATGTTCAACTAATCGTGGACTATTGAGAGACTGCTTCTCAACCAATTCACGCAGTGTTCCCTGTTTGATTGCCAAGCGAGTCGCAGCCAATGCGCTCCTCCACTCTGTGACCTGAGCCGCCAAATCACTCGACTCATCCAAATCCTCTGAGATATTGCGCGGACCTTCGTTGGTCAGCAGTAGTCCGCGCGCCGAAGCCTGCCTTGAGCGAGCGAGGTCGAATAGGTCCACTCCAAACCAAGCGAGTATTGCGGCGTTGTCAGGTCCACCGATACCCACTGCCCACAGCAATGCACCGG
>CAUZSM010000062.1:0-9701 GCA_963582685.1 Candidatus Thalassarchaeaceae archaeon
AGGCCATTGCAGAGGGCATACCACTGCTTGACTGGGCCAACTGTGAGGGGTTGGATATTGTCATTGATGGGGCCGATGAGTTCGACCCTGAATTCAATCTCATCAAAGGTGGGGGTGGCGCACTGCTGAGAGAGAAGATTGTTGCAGAATCCAGCGGTGGGATGGTTGTCGTTGCAGATGCGAGTAAGCAGGTGGATGTCCTCGGGGCATTCGCGTTACCCATCGAGGTCAACCCCTACGGACGCCAACAGACAATGCGTAGAATATCTGCAGTTTGCACCGGTCCAGTTGTGCTTAGACAACAGGCGGGTGAGGATTACCTGACTGACAATGGCAATCCGATTCTTGACGCGCATTTTGGCCCTAGTATCTCTGTCCCAGTGGCGCTGGAAGCCGACCTCAGGGCTATCACCGGTGTGGTTGAGGTCGGACTGTTCACTGGAATCTGTGATGTTGTTGTACTCGCTTCTCCAGAAGGATGCGAGATATTGCGTAAACCGAATGGCCGGCTTTAGACTTGGACCATTCCTCTGCCGTCACTATCATAGAGGGGTGGACGGTCGCCGGATTGGGCGATTAGCTTAGCTAGGTAGAGCGACGGGCTCTTAACCCGTAGGTCAGGGGTTCGAACCCCCTATCGCCCGCTCCAATAATCGAGCGATGGTGGTATGCATCCGTTCATGCCTCAACCGTTGTTCCAGCAAGTCCTCGGACTGCAGACAACGCATCTCCTGGCTGACATAGCAGGACCTCCATGCCGGGAATAGCAACCTTCGCGGCAAGCAGAGCCTCGACTTTTGGACCCATGCTGCCTGCTGGGAATTGGCCTTGTGCCTGATGTGCTGTCAGGTCAGCGGCAGCAATCAGCCGCAGTGACTTCTCATTGCTTGTTCCAAAGTTCAAGCGGATTGAATCGACCCTTGTGCTGATGATAAGCAAGTCCACTCCTAGCGCACGCGCGAGCAGACTTGAGACACGGTCCTTGTCGATGACTGCCTCAACACCGTGAATCCCGTCATCAGCGATGATAACCGGTATTCCACCGCCACCGCAAGAGAGAACCACTGCACCAGCATCCACCAGCGCGGCTATCGCATCAACATCGAGAATCTCAAGTGGCTCGGGTGAAGCGACCACCCTGCGCATGCCTACTGCAGTCTCCTTCACCACCCAATCATCGGGGCAGCCACTTGCCGCTTCTGCGCTCATCACAGGCCCAACCGGTTTGGTCGGGTCAGAAAATGCATCATCGTCTGCACTGACCACGACTCTAGTCAGTAGAGTTGCAACCTGCTCATGCCGACCCCTGCCGGTTAGAACTCCATCCAATCGAGTTGCAATATCGTGGCCAAGAGTCCCTTGAGTGGCCGCCACCCAATTATCCAGCCCCTCAGGTCTACTGATGTAATCCACCGCCTCAATTGCGGCTTCTTCCATCAGTAGCAATTGGCCGACCTGTGGGCCGTTTCCATGGGTCATCACCACTCGGTATCCTGCTTCAAGCAGGTCGACAACGTCATCGAGTACTGCGCCTAGAACATCGGTGGAATCCCCGTCAGGCTTTGATGGGTCAGACAGAGCATTTCCGCCCACTGCATACAAACAAGTGCGCATCGCCCGATTCTTGCTGATGTTTAGACCAGCGCGGGCATCAGCAGGGCGGTGAAGACGCATTCAGGTTCCTCCGAGAGGTTCCCGGACAGATGTCATCCAACATCAACGTTCCCAAGATACGCAAGGTCGTAATTCAAAAGCCGTTGTCTATCAGCGTGAGGTGAGGCGAGACATGGAGAAGTCAACATGGGTCGGCGACGTGCAGTCGGGCAAGCACGATGAGCAAGAGGTTGAGTTGGCCGGATGGATTCATCGAACCCGTGGCTCAAACAAGATTCGGTTCATCGTACTGCGGGATTCCACAGGTCATATTCAGTGCGTCGCCAAGCGTGATAAAGTCGGTGATGAGACGTTTGAAGCGCTGAAGAATTCCCTGATTGAAGCCAGTGTGAAACTCACTGGGCGAGTCAATGTCGATGAGAGAGCACCCGGTGGGCACGAATTGGAGGTGACTGCTGCAGAAATTGTCGGACCAGTCTCTCCAGATAGACCATTCCCAATCACAGAATCGGCGATGGAGGGTGCGGAAGGTGGAGAGACAGAGTTCCTTCTCGACAATAGGCATCTCTACCTGCGAACCGACCGAATGACCACTATGCTGAAGATCCGCTCCAGCGTATTCGGAGCGATTCATTCCTATTTCCGCGACCGCGAGTTCATTGAGTACCAAGCACCTTGCTTCGTTGCGGGGGCGGTCGAAGGTGGAAGCACCCTCTTTGAAGTCCCATACTTTGGACGCACGGCGTACTTGACGCAGTCTTGGCAACTCTACGCAGAGGCAGCCATGCCGGCATTGGAGCGGCTGTATACCATAGCACCGTCTTTCCGAGCCGAAAAGAGTCGCACTCGCAGACACCTGACCGAATTCTGGCACGCGGAAATGGAGATTGCATGGGGCGGAAACTCCGACGTGATGGAGCACGGAGAGGCCCTTGTCAGACACATCTCGAGAACCCTGCTTGACGAGCGAGAGAGTGAATTGAGCAGTTTGGGTAGAGACCTTGACTTGATTGCAAGATACGCAGACACTCCCTATCCACGTATGAGGTACGATGAGGCTGTAGAAACATTACAGGGCATGGGCGTCGATATAGAGTGGGGTCAAGACCTTGATTACACAAAGGAGAAAGTTCTGACCGCCGACTTCGATGTGCCACATTTCCTCACTCATTACCCTCGTATTGCTAAGCCGTTCTACCATCGCCAGGACCCAGACGATGACAAGTATGTGCTATGCCACGACCTGCTAGCACCCGAGGGATACGGGGAGATTATCGGCGGTGGAGAGAGAACATGGTCCGAGGAGGAGATTCTCAAGCGTATCGACGAGGAAGGAACTCCTAGGGAGCCATATGAGTTTTACATCGATGTCCGACGATATGGCGGTGTGCCTCACGGTGGATTCGGCCTTGGGGTGGACCGAGTGTGTGCATGGCTTTCCGGTGCTGACCACATTCGTGAGGTGATTCCATTCCCACGAGACTCCCGTAGAGTCACACCTTAGTAGACATCGACATCTTGTCGATTTGTTTACCGAGCACATATAGAATCAGACTTGTGGTCAACGAAAACACGCCGATTAGTGTAGCAGCGAAAGCGGCGAGTGCCACGCCGAGACTAACTGGGTCATGTGGGCCTTGGAATGAGGCGAACTCCTGAAACATCTCGTATCCAAGTAAGAAGAAGATTACTCCCGGCACACCAAACAAGATGAGTGGGTGGCGGCTCTCCAACATCCAGTAGAATAACTGAGCGAATCTGCTGGCGGAAGCTAAAGATTCCCGCTGATGCACCCGATTTTCCGGGTCCAACTCCACCACGCGTAGCGCAATATCTCTTGACAATTCGGCGGGGTGGTCACTGGGGGATTGTGCAGCAACCGCAGCCAACCCTGTTGGAGAGGCACAGGCAAACTGGATGTCTGCCTCCAAATAGGTGTAGGAATCAGAAGTGAGGGCCTTCTCAATCGGTTCACCATTGCGCCTATTCTCAGTTCTGTGCTTGAAAGCAATGAATAGGTCGTGGCCCTGTCGGGCAAGACCTACCGTGCGTGGAAGATTTGACAGGCTCCATTTATCGTCAAGAGCAATCAGAATAGTGGTATCAGTAGTCTCATGCGCATTGATACTGGCCGCAATTGATGGAGCATCGGTCCCCCCTTCGTGGCGGATGACCGTCGCCCCTGCCTTCTTCGCCAACTCTCTGGTTTCATCAGTGTCCGAGAGGTCGAGCAGAAAAACCTCCTCTGCGAAATCAAAAGAACGGACTACTGCCGATGCGATTCGCAGCGACTGGTCTCTCGCAATCAGAACTATCCGCATATGCCTCAAGGTGTGAGGCCACAGTCGAGCCGTTCAATGATTCGGTCTATCTCTCCAACAGAACTGCGGACGCGTTGAAGAACCCCCTCACCGCACGGAGGTTCATGTTGGGGGGCGTGTGCGTCGCTGTGGTGATGCCCGCTCGCAATGAGTCACGACTGATTGCGAGCACTATTCGCAGCGTACCTGCTGAAGTTGACCTCCTCATCGTGGTTGATGACGGCTCAACCGACGCAACTGCAGAACTCGCCGAACAGGCAATGCTTGAAGTTGGCAGGACAGTTGAATTCGAATCAGAATCACCCCGTGGAATCGTGTTGCGAAGCGGAGGGATTGGCGTAGGTGGTGCGATATCACTTGGAAGTAGGCATTTACTGACTTTAGTTGATGCGGGTTTACTAGTTGGGTCGAAATGGATAACTGTAGTAATGGCGGGAGACGGACAGATGGACCCCGCAGACCTGCCGGTTTTGGTCAAGCCAATCGTCTCCGGCACGGCAGACCACGTCAAAGGAAACCGATTCGATCATCCACTCGGACCGAAGGGGATGCCATTGTCAAGACGGCTCGGAACATGGTGGTTGGAGCGGCTGACATCGCTGGCCAGTGGAATCAGGCTGCGCGATACCCAATGTGGATACACAGCAACTTCCCTCAATATGATACGCGAATGGGATTGGCAGAATACCTGGCAAGGATTCGGCTACCCGAATTGGTGGTTGATGGAAGCAGGTAGGCGCGGCTTCCGTGTGACTGAACAACCGGTGCGCTCAATATATGGCGATGAGAATTCCGCCATCCGGATTCACAGATTCTTGCCAGTCGTGTCATGGATGCTGTGGAAGGGTGTGTGGCGACGAGGTGTTGATTGGTATGTACTCGGTAAAGAGGAAAGGGGCATTCAAGCATCGCAGAGAACAAGAGCGACTGTTACCTTACTCTGGTTCAGCGCCTGGGGATTACTTGCAGCAGCACCATTACTAGCCTACGGATTTGGAATGGCGTGGGCAGCTGCCGCTATACTTGCACCACCAGCATTCATGTTACTCGCTGCCTTGGACCGTAGGGAAGCGAGCCGCAGATATCGGGGAGTTGGCGTTTGAAATGGAAGAACTGGAGGGTGCAGTCGCTGAGGCGAAAGGCCTGTGGAAGTGGATTACATCATCCGCTTTCATTGCTGGACTGTGCTGCTTGCCCTCAGTGCTGTTGGCGGGTTTTGGGCTGATGAGTTTGAGTGCGGCCGATGCTTTGTCAAAACAACTGTACTTCGGGCCATTCCGACCTTTCCTCTATCTGATGACGTTGGGTTTCCTCTCCTATGGATTGGTGCATCATTTCCGCAGTAAGGGAATATGCACGATCGACGAAGCCAAGCGGCAGAGAACGCGAATTGTCAATACGACTCTACTGGTCTTGATATTCGCTTTCTGTATATTCTGGGTTTGGGATTACATCATCATCCAGTTGCTGGGAATAGCAATCGGCCTGCCTTGGCTAGAAGACGCAGTTTGGAATTTCTGATTGAGCACACTTACCGTGGGCAGCACCAACTCCGACAGGCGAAATTGCACATTATATCCACCCTCGTGCAAAAGCAATGAGTTCCGGCGCACTGCGAGTGTGTAGAAGGTGAAGGTGGGCCCGCCCAGATTTGAACTGGGGACTGACGCCCCCGAAGCGCCAAGTATAGCCAAGCTAACCCACGGGCCCTGTTAATCGCCACCCACTGACGCCCCTCTTTGGCCCTTTCGCCACAGGCAATAGGATGCATTGTGCGATGATAATCACAGCGAATGGTTGATGGGCGAAGGTCAGGTGCCGCACCCATAGGCGATGTTCATGAGTGATTGGCGCAGTTTCGATGTCGCAAATCCTACCGAGGAGCATGCGATGATTCGTGAGATGGTTCGAGACTTCGTACGTGAGGAAGTTGAGCCGCAGGCATTGGAGCACGACCGTGAGGAGAAGTTCAACCTCGCATTGTTTCGCCAGTTAGGTGAATTCGGCCTACTCGGAATTACTGTTCCTGAGCAATATGGTGGGGCCGGAATGGATGCTACCGCTGCTGCTATCGTTAATGAGGAATTGTCCTATTCTGACCCAGGTTTCTGCCTTGCTTACCTCGCTCACGCGCAATTGATGGTCAACAATCTCGCCGTCAATGGCAGTGAGGAACAGAAGGCTCGCATCTTGCCAAAGGTTTGCAGTGGTGAGTGGGTCGGCTGTATGGCGATGAGTGAACCGGACTATGGAACAGATGTTCTCGGCATGACTACCACCGCTGAGCAGCAGGCCGATGGCACTTGGAAGATCAATGGGCGTAAGATGTGGATTACCAATGGCGTCATCGATGAGCAAGGCACTGCAGCAGACGTGGTTTGGCTTTATGCGCGTACGGGTGAGGACGAGAAGGGCAGGCCGCAAATATCCACTTTCATTGTTGAGAATGGCATGGCTGGGTATGCAAGTGGTCAGAAAATCCTCGACAAAACAGGTATGCGAGCAAGCAACACCTCTGAATTGGTATTCGATGACTGCATCGTTCCGGCTGAGAATTTGGTAGGTGAGCCCGGCGGTTCGATTTCACACATGATGAGGAATCTTGAGTTGGAGCGTCTCACGTTGGCAGCGATGTCTCTGGGCATTGCGCGTCGCTGTTTGACCGACATGAACCGCTATGCGAGCGAGCGCAAGGCGTTCGGCGAGGAGATTCGAAACTTCGGGCAGATTCAGCGACACATCGGCGAGTCTTGGGCCGAGTACCGTGCCATGCGTGCATACATCTACGATACAGCGCGTGGTTTGGACCTGAACACAGGTGGCAACCGACTCGATTCCGATGGAGTCAAACTCTATTGTACAACAGCGGCGAAGAACATCGCTGACCGCGCCATTCAGGTATTGGGTGGCTACGGATATGTGGGCGAATATGTCGTCGAGAGATTGTGGCGCGATGCCAAATTGCTTGAGATTGGCGGCGGCACTCTTGAGAGCCATCAGAAGAACATCACACGCGACCTCGCAAATGATGCTGACGCCATCGAGCGCTGAGGTGGGCTGATGCCCGATTCTAATCTGAAAGACACCCTGCTTGAGGTGCTCGGCCTGAAGAAAGTTGTGCGTGCAGGCTGGCTGCTAGATGGCGTTGAATCCCCTGAGTCAGTGGCTGCTCACTCATGGGGTGTGGCTTTTCTGGCCACACAATTATGCCCAGAGGGTCTTGACCGTGAGAGGGTCATCGAAATGTGCGTGGTTCATGACATCGCCGAGGTTCGTGTTGGTGACATCACACCGTTTGATGGAGTGTCTTCTGAGGATAAGCATCGGATGGAGACTGAGGCGATGGCCGCGATGAAAGTGACTGAGAGGACCCGCGAACTGTTCGCTGAGTATGAGGCACAAGAGACTGCTGAATCCCGATTTGTATTATTCCTCGATAGACTGGATATGGCCCTGCAGGCTGAAATCTACGAAGAGCAGGGGTTGGACCTTGCCCGCTTCAAGATCTATGCCCAAAACATGGCCGCAGAGTATGGTTTTGAGTGGTAGTCCCGGGAGGATTCGAACCTCCGTCCCCTGGATCAAAACCAGAGATGATGGACCGCTACACAACGGGACTGTGGGCTGTCCGGAGAGCCGGCATCACTTCAACGGTGTGCTGCACAGGGATGGGTGAGATTAAGCGTGACCTGAGATGCCGCGGCGCTATGCGCCGCGCCGCACACGCGATGGGCCTCGCAATTCTGTTCCTCTTGGCTGGCCTTTCGCCGTTGCTGAACCCACCGTCCTCCACGACTCCACTCGCCACTCCGGAATCTGGCCTTGCAGCCGAGATTCCTTCTGAGAATCTATTTGAGTGGCTTGCTGGGCAGGCTCATATCGCACCATCAGTCGAGCACTGGACTTCAATGGATGAAGTCGAGGTGATGATTCTCACCCGAGACCTTGCTGCACTCCACCTTTGGCAAGCAGAGAATGGCCTATTGCCTAAACAGGCTGCTGCGATCGGCTCCCAGTCACTATCCCCAACAGACCCGAGCAGCGGTATCCTCGAGCATCGCGCAGTCCGCATGCCCGGTGTCCTAGTGGCGAAATTACCGGGGGTGTACGGGGTGGTCGCAGTTTTCGATGCCTCTGTGATGCCTGAGCCGGCTGGCGCATCAATCTTCGACGATGCGCAAGCGCAGCCGGCGACAGTGAAAAGCGGCCAGATTCACGGCGCCACCGATGCATGGTCACGTGGCTACAATGGAAGCGGAGTGCGGGTAGCGGTCGCTGACAGCGGCATAGATTTTTCTCACCCAGACCTCAATGGAACTCAGGCCCGCCTCGATGATGCCAATTCACCGTACAATGGTTGGCCAATCATGCACGACCCGGTCAGTATCATCAAGTGGCTCCGTGATGCTCAGGCCTACCCTGCAACCACCTCATCTTGGTGGTCAGACACTTCTGCCACAGACATAGACAACGATACTGACGACCTGCTGGACTCTACTGGCTGGAACATCTCAGGAATATCACCCTCGATTTCGGGAGTCTATCACCACGGAGAGCATCCTGATTCCCGTCTCATTAACAAGGTTGGTGGAATGGTACCTGTGTTGGTGGTTGACAGCCAACAAAGTGGAGTTTACGACACCGTTTACGTCGACATCGACAGAGATGGTGAATTCGGAGATGAGACCCCAGTGAATAGGGGGAACGAAACCTACGGAAGGGACACCAATAGCGATGGTCTCTGGGACCAGAGCGCCGGGCTTCTTTGGTGGATTTCAGACGGCGTGAATGGGGTGCCGTATGCTGATGTATATGCTGCCAGAGCCGGATATTCCAACCGAGTCGCCGGTTCAGGAGACCTGACTCTATTCATGCTCAACGATGGTTCTGAAGCTGGCGGTGGTCACGGAACCTTATGCGCTTCTGCAGTCGCTGCCCAAGGTGTCGTGGCAAATGGAAAGGTGCTTGGAATGGCGCCGGGCAGCGAGTTGATTGCTGTTTCAAACCTCTACGGTGGCGGCTCTTGGCTCGATTCATTCCGCTTCATTGCCGAGGGTTACGATGGCAATGCTAGCACTGGGCATGACCAAGGACAAATCGGTTCATTTTCCTTCGGTGACTCCGCCGCTCACGATGATGGGGCAGATTACTGGTCGATGTATCTCGATTGGCTGACGCGTGTCCATTCACCGAAGACCACCTATTTCGTCGCAGTGGGGAACGGTGGACATGGGTATGGCACTACCGCATCTCCCGGTGGAGCCAATGGCGTGATGTCTGTTGGAGCATTCAGCAGCAGGTCTGGCGAGTCAAATGGCGGGACTTGGGGTGAATCAGCATCTTGGTCAAACCGAGGCCCAAACTCAATCAGCCGACTTGACCCCGACATCGTTACGGTTGGTTGGTCTGCCTCCGGTGATACCACTCTCAACGAGAAGAATGACGCCAACAGTGCCACTACCACGTGGGCCGGCACTTCGCTTGCAACTCCAGTTGCTGCCGGATTGGCTGCGATAGTGTATCAGGCGTACTACAACGAAACAGGCCAATGGCCAGACTCACAATACACCCGTGACCTGATAATGAGCACTGCTGATGACCGTGGCTATGACCCATTGGTTCAGGGCGGCGGCTGGTTCAACGTCAGCCGAGCGGTCAATACAATTGCCGGAGATAATGGCACATTGGTGGTTACTCCAGCCGCCTGGATGACCGGCGAGAACGAGGGCGCTCATCGAGATGCCAACCTGAATTTCCTCCTGCCAG
>CAUZSM010000063.1:0-9674 GCA_963582685.1 Candidatus Thalassarchaeaceae archaeon
CTCATCGACATCATCGTCAACATCGACGATGTAGCCCCAGTAGTAGGTCCCGGGATTCAGTGAACTGGGAATGCGATTACTCGTGCTGAGAGAATCCGAACTGTAACTTCCCCCGTTGATACTCGACTTGTACTGGTCGTTTCCGACCTGAGTGTCGCTGGTGGTGATGGTGCTGTCAGTACTGAGATACATCCCCCAGTAGAAGGTGCCAGATGAGGCGATGTAGTTGCCACCGGGGTCATTCTCGATGCTGATTGAGATTGATGAATCGAGGTAATCTCCGACAACTCCTGTGGTAGGAGCACTGCAACTGCGTCCTGTCAGGTCTGGTTGCTCATCTATTGTGATTCGACCACGGTCATAATCGTCGTTGTTATTCTCATCCGACTCGCTGACCTGAGAATTGATGTCAACAATCATCCCGAGGTAGTAGTAGCCCCCAGTGATGGTGGTCGGGATGGTAATGGTCTTGGTCGAGGACCGCGTACTACCAGCAGAAATGCTGGACTGCGACCAATCATCGAGCAAGGTGTCGCTTGTGGTAATCGAGGTATCTGTCGATAGATACAGCCCCCAACGGAACGAGCCAGATGATGCATCGCCCACGTTCTTGATTCGGGTGCTAACGCTCTTTGATTCACCTGCATCAGCCGTTGACCAAGATGCTGAAATGTAGTCTACCACAAGGTCTGGACCGCTGCGCCCAGAAGTTGGCATCGGCTCATCGGAATCTAGAGTTACAGTATCAATCGAAGCGCTGAAAGAACAAAGCAGTAGCATGAATAGGGCCAGAACGGCAGCACAGACCACACGCTCACAACGCATACTATCCCCAATCTCGCAGACTGATGTGTGCCGAATAACTTGCGGTGGGCCCAAAGGCCCAATTCTGACTATTTTTTACACGAAATTGTGCTACTATTGAAGAAGGGGCGAGAGGGAGGACGGCGCATGGTACTTCAAACGAACATTTTGGATTGGGCTGCCACACAAGCGATGATTAGGGCTACAAATCCGCAGGAGGAACTTGTTGCACTG
Organism: Candidatus Thalassarchaeaceae archaeon; assembly: GCA_963582685.1. GTDB lineage: Archaea > Thermoplasmatota > Poseidoniia > Poseidoniales > Thalassarchaeaceae > CAUZSM01. Next base: position 1,039 of record CAUZSM010000063.1, read on the forward strand.
AGTGCCAAGGTCATCGGTAAGATGGGGCGAATTTCCCAACTGCAAAATCTGCCGGTGGAGGAATTGCATGACATCCCACTCGGCAGGCTGCGCCGCGATGCTGTCAGACTGCACGCTGTCTGCCGCTACAACAAGGGCGTTGACAAACGGGCAGATGGCCTATCTCCATCCGATGTTCGGCGCGTCGACGTCCATCCGGACTCAATAAATGAACAATGGCGCAGATACGCAGCATTTCTGCTCTATCACGAATACCTACACGCGCTCGGATTCGTCGGTCATGACCGTACTTTCCGAGCGTTGGAAAGACTCTGGCCAGATGAGGAAGGACGTACAATGGGCAAATCGTTCGGAGATCACCTGCGCCGAAGGAGCGCAAACTGGCTGTGGACTTGTCCGCAGTGCGGAGGTGAACACGCTCGCACCAAGCGCTCGAATGGACGGTATCGTTGCAGAACGTGTAGGGTCACACTACTCGATGTGTCCACTGAACCCCAAGGTTGAATCATACGAAATCAGACCAACAGGTGATGAGGCGACCGATTTGGGCCCGAGGGATGGCTCTTGCAGCAGCCTTTGTGCTGCTGATGTTGCTGGCGTCTCTACCCGTTGCATATGCTGATCTCGGGACCAATCATACCACGCAATATCTTGTCTGCAGCGGCGATGATAATTGCAGTCTCAATTCGCAGCAAGTAGGCGATTCGGTCATCATAGGAGAGGAAAGACAGGCTTCTCCGATTTCCCCGATTACAATCGATTTCTCCTTCCCGATGCAACCTCCTCAGCAACAGATTGCGCTACTACCCGAATTGCTTGAGGATATGCAAATTGACCTGCGCATTCAGGAGGATCCGGGCGGATTCTTGCGACCCGACCTATACGTCGAGCTAATCCTCGGACCTTCGACCAACAACTGGGTTATTGACGGAGGTGGACCGATTGTAGGTACTCCTCAACCGTACACGTTGGAATCTGAACCGCTGAACCTCAACAATGGACGATTGCTGCAAGGTGGCGATATAATTCAACTCAACATCGCTTTCGACATCGACCAACCGGTTACTTGGGAATTATACCTCTCTGGAGATTCCTGGTTCACTCTGCCAATCGAATGGAGTATCAATCCTACTACAGCCAATGTGGATGAGCCATCCAGTGCCGCAGCTCCTAGAGAACTCTCTAGCATCGGTCAGACCACCGAAGCAGCACTGATGGGGAATGATATGGACTGCTTTGACTTCAACATCGATGACCAATTGGCTTCCTTCACCCTATTCGTTGAGTGGGACCCGGTGCCAACTGAAGTTGAGCAAGACCACCGGCCTCCAGAAATGCTTGATTCGAGTGGAAAACCGGAACCCTCACCTTCGGTGAGGACCCGATTTGAAGGCTCGATGACAATCAACGAGATTCACTGGCTCAAACCGGAGGGCGGTGACACCACCATCTGCTGGACTGGCATGAGCGACCGATACCAGACCTACCGCTTCAACGGCAGGCAATCGCTACTCGGTATCGGCGGGACGACACCCGAGGATTTCATTGGTGACTCCAAGTGGGAACCGGGAGTGGCTCAGGCCGGTTTTGTCGATGAGGCGGAATCTCCAACCAACGCCGGTGTTGGAACAATGGTTGCGGCTACGGCTGGGCTGGTTGTAGCCATTGGTGGATTCGCAATGCCGCTCTCCAGTCCTTGGCTACCCCGATTATTCCTGCCGCTATCCGTGGCCCTGCTGCTTTCTGGTGGGATTGTCTCGCCGACCATGGCGATGACCAACGCAATGCCGGTGGAAGGGGAAAGCACACTCGACGAGTTGATTGATTTGCGACTTGACCGAATCCGAATAGGTGTCGAGGCCGGAGATGAGGGCGACACCGGCCCGTTGTGGTATGGTGGATTCTTTGCCCTAGCACCCGGCGAATCCCTGCGATTGAGATTGGACATCGACAAAGCACATCCGCTCGGTGACGGACGTTGGCAAATTCATCCACAGCAAATGCAAAATCTTGACTATGACAGGGTGATTTTCGGTTACCTGAACGAGAATCCCATCAGTGAGGAAAACGAGGTTCGATTCATCATGAGAGCCGGACGATTGCTCACTCTTGACCTGCTGTTGCTCGAATCACTGCTGGTAGTCGACCACAAGCCATTCGGTAACGTCGCTCACATCGATTGGGAGATGATTAGAGGAGAAAGTTACGGAGATAATTCCGCTCCTGCGTGGACCAGTCGCCCTGCGGAAATCACCACTTCGGAATGGAATAAATTGACTAGGGGCATCATCCCTGAACTGCTGTCGGTATCTCTGTGTGAATGCGGGATTGACTCGCTGGAGGTATCGATTCGTCCTGCTGAAGTGAAAACCGACGATTTGGCGACTCCAGGGGGGATTACCCTCGCCGAAGGTCTGTTCCCAAGCGACGTGTTGGTAGCATTCACTGGCCTTGGTGTGCTGCTATTGGCTGCGACAGTCGAATGGTCACGGCGCCGAGAAGCGATGAGTCTGGCTGGAGATATGCTCAATGAGGAGTGGTGAAATCACTCTTCTTCATTGAGGTCATAATTTGGATACGGTCCTTCTTCAACTGGAATCTGTCCAAGTAAGTCGTCGAGCATATCTCGTTCCACTGGGTCCAGATGGTGGTCTCTGAGCGCGTCGACAATGCGCCCGAGTTCTTCTTCAGACAAACCAAGAGGACGCGCGGCTCCTACAATCAAATCAAGTTCGGCCTCGCTGACATGATCATCGGCTAGAGCAGACTGGATTGCGGCACGGGTTGCCATGCGAGCGGCCGTTCGCTCGGGAACCTGCAATACCCGTTGGAGAGCAGACAACTCCTGCATCTCCTCGTCGGTGAGAATCCCATCCTCGTACGCCGCCAGATAGGCCTCATAGAGGAGATTCTGGTATTGGTTCGGGTGCAGAAGCACATCCCGAATCAAACCGTGGTCAATGGTTCGTCCAGAGCCGGCTACTTCCAATCGGACCATCGAACGGCGCATTTGCTTCACGCCCATGTCCTTGAGGCCGTGGCCGAGAATCATTATTCCAAGGCCAACAACCGTAGCAGCAAGCCACTGCATCACCGCAGCAGTAAATAGCCCACCGGGGTTGAACAATTGGTGCAATCCCATGGTGATTAGGGCAACTCCCAGAACCGCCTCGAACCAGTCGTTGATGTCCGGGTCTTCTCCGAACAACGCTAGCCGTTCCTCGACGACATCTTCCGTACTCTCCGGAGGCATCACCATCGGTGTGTCAGCACCGGCCTTTTACAGTATCCGCAATGAACCCGGGCCTTGATGGGTATGCTTTTGGGCGGTGCACTGCGGTTGCAACGCATGGCCGAAGGGGATTCATCGGTTCGCAAGGTCGAAAACTTCGGTCTCAGTGATGAGGTGGTCTCTCTACTCCGCAATGATTGGGGGTTTGAGGAATTCTATCCACCGCAGGCCGAGGCTTTACCACACGCACTGCGCGGGTCCAATCTTGTGCTTGCCATACCTACCGCTTCAGGAAAATCGCTGATTGCCTACTTGGCCATGTTTCACCGGCTACTGGTCGATGCTCCCGGCTCGCGGGCGTTCTACATTGTTCCACTGAAGGCTCTGGCATCCGAGAAGGCTGAGGAGTTGCGAGAGGCCGGAAAGGCTCTCGGTCTGACTGTTGGAATAGCGATTGGCGATATGAGCGGAGAAACCGTCTCGCTTGACAATGCAGATATTCTGGTTGCTACCAGCGAGAAGTTCGACTCAATGATGCGAAATCGCGCCGACATGCTATCGAGCGCTTCAGTAGTCGTCGCCGATGAATGCCATTTGATTCACGACAAAGGACGTGGCCCGACCCTTGAGGTCAATCTGGCACGGGTCAAGATGGAAAGGCCAGAAGCACAGATTATCGCATTGTCAGCGACTATCGGCAACGCAGATGCAATCGCCGACTGGCTGGACGCTGAACTGATTGAATCAGATTGGCGACCTGTGACCCTGCGCTACGGAACTGTGGTCGATAATTTGATTGAGCCACGAAAACAGGTTGGGCCTGAACAATCCGATTTGCCGCCGCCATTCCGCATCGACGGTCTTGGGGATGAAATCCGAAGCGTTCTGAACTCCACCATCAACGAGGGCGGACAACTGCTCTGCTTCCGAAACACCAGACGCTTTGCCGAAAGTAGTGCCGCAAAACTAGGAACTTGGATGCGAGGGCGGATGAATGCATGGGCCAATAGCGAACGGGAGGAGGCTGGCTCAGCGATTGGCAAACCCGAGGGACTTGAGGTCGAGGCACGCATAGAGAGACTGTCTGAACTGGCCAATGCCATTTCCAGCACCGAAGATGGTACAGAAATGTCCGACACACTCGCTGCGGCTGTTGGAGGCGGTGTGGCATTCCATCATGCCGGATTGACCTCGTCGCAGCGACGATTGGTTGAGGACGCGTTCCGCGACCGATTGCTATTCTGCATCTGCGCCACACCTACCCTTGCCGCCGGCGTCAATCTGCCAGCGAGGCGAGTGGTCGTGCGCGATTTGACTCGATGGGAAGACGGACTATCCCGACCGTTGCCGCGAATGGAGATTCACCAGATGCTCGGGCGTGCCGGACGACCGACATACGACAACATTGGTGACGCTTGGTTGATTACGCGCTCAGACGAACATGCTGACGAAGTTGCGCATCGCTATTTTGAGCAAGGCCCTGAGGATATCGAATCCAAATTGGCCACTGAACCAGCTCTGCGGATGCATGTATTGGCTGCGATCGCCACTGGTGGCAAAACCGACCGGCACGCAATCAGTCGATTCTTCTCGCATACCTTTCTGGCTCGCTCGATGAATGCTGACGCATTGGACGAACGGATTGACGCCATCATCACGTGGTTATGTGACAACGGATTCGTTGACAGGCTGGGAGAAGATGAGGCGGTAAATGACAGAATCATCGCTGAGAACCAAGCCAAAGATGACGAGGACGCTGTGGAAGAAGAATGGGATGACGAGGTTCCGCCTTGGGCTGCCAAGGCACACAGCCTTGGTTCGGCTCCTACATTCGAAATTGAGAACGAGAAAACCGTGCCACTGCGTCAGGTCAAGCGGCCAGCCATTGTTGGATTCCAAAGGGCTTCGGGCATCTCGACCGCCGTGCATAATCCAGATGTGATTCCTGACCTGCCAGCCATGACCTATCAGGCAACCAGATTTGGTGAAAGGGTGAGCAGATTGTATCTCGACCCGCTTTCAGGTCTCATTCTGCGCGATGGGACTCGCCGGGCACTCGAGGTAATCTGCAGAATTAGAGAGGACCTGTCAATTTCGCCATTTGCTCTGTTACACCTATGCGCTTGCACCCCTGATTTCCCACCGGCGTGGCCAAGCGGACAGAAGCAGTTTGCTGCAATTGGCCAGAAGGCTGCAGCTATGACTGACCAGATGCTTTTCGAGGTTCGAGAGGTTCACGAGTACTGGGATCAGGGCGGTTTGGAAGAAGCAACCCTCGTCAAGGGAGCATGGATGGTCGAGGAGTGGTGCGAAGAGCGAGCACTGCGAGAGATTGAGCGATTGTTGGGGACAGCGCCCGGTGACTTGCGAGTGCGGGTCGACCACTCGGAATGGCTGCTATATGCTGCAAGAGAGATTGCCTCTTACGACTCCGAGCGCAGCGAGGAGTTGAACGATGGATTAGCAGAATTACTCGATTGTATCGACATCATGCGCAAGCGCGTTACAAATGGTTGCAGGGAAGACCTACTCGCACTGATTTCAATGCGAGGAATCGGTAGAGTCCGTGCGAGAAAAATGGCATCACATGGTCTGCGCACACCGATTGACGTTGCATCGATGACCGAAGATGAGAAGGGCAAATTGGCCGACGAAAGAGGATGGAGCCCACAGTTGGTCGACAATGTCGTGAAGCAAGCAGAAAAGTTGCTGCGCAGGCGTTGAAGGTTGCAGGATATCAACGGGTGATTGATGAGGGTGCAGCCCTCGCAGCGCTACGGGAGATATGTCAGCCAACGTGACCACGTTCCCCTGCTGGGGCGTCGAATTGTCCTCACCGGTCGAGGATGTGCTAGAATTGGCAGCCAAATTTGTCGAAGCACGTCCCGATGAATGCTGGGTACTGCTTGGCGAACACGCTGCGGTTTCAGACAGGCAATTGTGGACAGCGTGGATTGTGCTCGGCTCAAATCACCGCAACGGCACCATGCGCAGCAATGGCCTCGATGGTGAATTCATTCGTCTGCTTGCTGGAACTCACCAAGTCAAAGTGGGTTTCCAACGCGCAGGAATCGCCCAAGGCGACAATGCATGCTGGCTCGTTCATCTGCCTAAATGGGCTGAGGAGACAGGTGAGGCTCCTCCACAAGCCTATCCCGATCTGGACCAAGTCGAACTGGCCGATACAGCCAATCGACTGATGAACGTGCTCAAGGGTAATCTGCGCACGCACAGACCTCATCCTTCAGAGAACACAATCGAGAGGTTGTGTCTCGACACAACAGCAGATGATTGGGTATCGATTGAGCGAGCTTCGCTCGCTCATCTGGCTCTTGCCGACCTGTAATCGGCTCAGTGCTCTTCTTCTGGTAGCGGTACAGGTCCGTGCAGTAGTAGCAAGCAAATTGCTACCAACAGGCCGGAATACTGGATCATTCCGAAGAAGGAGACAACCAGTGCAGTATCATTACCGAACAACTTCAGCACAACAATCACTAGAGTGACTATTGCAATCATGTAGGCAAAGCGGACAGTATCGGACTCCTCACCGCTTCGCATGCCAAACATCCACACTAGCGCAGGAGCGAGCAGGGCAGGCATCACCAGATAGGAATCGTAAGCGGACACTGTCATGCCATTCCAGTTCAGCATATCCGCTACAACAGCCACTGTGAGGGTGAGCCCAATCGTTGCAACGGTCAGCACTGGCCAACGGGCAAGGATTGGCAGAACATCATCAGTATTCATCGCCATGTTTCGCGGGGGCACGTGGGCAGGTCATGACCATTGTGCCGAGAGGTTTCGGGGGAAATGCATATTTCATCCACTCACTGAGAGAGGGTTGGCGAGGACCATGGGGGAGTTTCACGGCTGGCGGAAATGCGTGGATTGCGGCATCACTTGCACCCCATTGAACTTCGTGGATGTTGATTCAGAACGCATCTGCCTCGCATGTTGGACTACCCGTGCCAACCCCGAGCACCCTAACCTCAAGGAAATCATCGAAAAAGTCGAAGCCGAGGTGAAGAATTGGAAATGCAAAAAGTGGTCTCGGGACGAATACCCGCTACCGCGCGGTCCAAACTCTGTTCGCAAGGCTGGCTCCCGCGTCACCAATCCTTGAATTTGCCAGGGTGGTCAGGCGACGTCCAATGGAATGGACTCACTCTGGAGAGGGAGTGAGACGCCGCCCAACCTTACCCTATGCGTTTTTTTGTGTAGAGTCTAATCTTGCAGGCCTTCCTCAACGACCGTGAACACTGCCTCGCCTTCGGGTAGATTCGGACTGTCGACGAGTCGACCGATTCTCCTGCCACCCTTCGACTTGCGCAGGTAGAGGCGGAAAGTGCTGGCGTGGCCAACAATGTGACCGCCGATTGGCTTGGTCGGGTCGCCCCACATAGCATCCGGCTTCGAGTGCACTTGGTTGGTCACCAGAACCAGAGCGTTGTGGACGTCTGCCAACTTCTTCAGCTCCTTCAGGTGCTTGTTGAGATTCTGCTGACGGGGAGCAAGCATTGCTCTACCCAAGTATTCCGCTCTGAAATGGCTGGTCAGCGAATCGACGATAATCATCTTCACTTCAATGTTCTTTGAGAGACGCTGAATCTCCTCGACCAACAGCATCTGGTGATTGGAGTTGTAGGCCCTCGCCACGTGGATTCTGTCAAGGACCATCTGGGGGTCAAGGCCTGCGCCTCGAGCCATCTGAGTGATTCTCTCAGGACGGAATGTGTCTTCGGTGTCGATGTAGAATACCTCACCTGCAAGTCCGCCCTTATCGACTGGCAGGACGGTGTTGACGGCCAACTGGTGGCCAATTTGGGTCTTGCCGCTACCGAATTCGCCGTACACTTCGAAGATTGCCTGTGTCTCAAAGCCGCCTCCAAGCAGATTGTCAAGCGCCTCGACGCTGCTGGTCAGTTTGAGCACCTGGCTTCGGCGCTCTAGTAGAGCATTACCGGATACGAACCCGCCGATATTGGCGAGTTTCTTTGCGCCCGCGATGATCTTGCTTGCGACAGCCTCGCCCAATTCGGCGTTCTGCGCAAGTACTGCTGGAGTCATCACTGCTATTGCTAGTAGGTCTTCAAAACCAGCCTCACGCAGCTTCTCTGCAGTGGCTGGTCCTACGCCGGGCAGGTCGTCGATTGACGGCTCGGTTTGCTCGGGCGCCTCTATTACAACCACCTTCTCGCCTTCTTCGATAGTGGTCTCGGTCTTTGTGGTCTCGCTTTCTTCACTCATTGTTTCACTTCCTTGTCTGTGTGGTGCTGTGTCCGTCGTGGGTATATCAACATACGAAGGGGAGTTAATGTCGGGACAGCGCACTAAGTCCATGAAGCAAGCGGCGCAGTGAGCCTTTCTCTCACATTTACTTCACTTTCATCACTTTCGCTAATCA
>CAUZSM010000064.1:0-9652 GCA_963582685.1 Candidatus Thalassarchaeaceae archaeon
ATCTCACGCTGACCATCTCGGAGATTCGCGTGCGCGAGATATCGGGGTTCGTCACGCGTCTTCTCACCGCTCATGGAGCATAGCCTGAGAATCGACCCCCTTTGAATATTGAGTTACCAAAGGTGCCGGACAGCCTGTCGGCTATCTGCAGTAGGGGGCTCCCGCCGAGGCGGGAGCGGGGGTGACGAATCATACGTCCGTCGAGGAAGGGGTCCCCGCCGAAGCGGAGAAGGGTGTTGTTGAGGGGGGGGCCCCCGCATCGCGGGGGCTGGGGGTGTTAGAGATGGATTTCAGCGAAAGTAGTGCTTCAGATGCTCTGGCTTGCAGAGCCTTGAATCCGATAGTCAAAACAGCCGGGGAAGCCTCATCGAAAAGGCGGCTCGAGCGGCTGTGGCCGGCTGAACCTCGAGAGGGTGGAGTTGCGGAGGGGTCCGAAGACCCCCCCGCGGTTTGCATCCCATCACTTTTTTTTGCCACGTCTCTCACCAGGGCCGTTTATTCGGTATGATCCTCATGTGCTCGTGTTTCCACACGGAACTTTTGAACGCGGGCGTCGAGGACCTTGCTGATTGAGTCCGTGACGCCCAGCTTTTGGATTAGGTACAGGTCGAGTCCGGCGTGAAGAGCTTCAGCCTCACTCGTCCCATACAACTCGTTGAGTTCAGCGAGTTGGAAGCGGGTTTGGGTGCCGATGTCTACCTTCACCGTGCGCACATCCGCATTAGTGGGTGTAGATTCTAGGTAGAGTGCAATAGCGGCTCGAATGACATCTGAGCGATTCCTCATGCCATCGAATCCCACTCGCTGGTCAAGCAATAGCATGTGATCTTCCGGCACTCGCATGCTGGTCATTTGGCTGGCTACCATGTCACTCACCTCTCCTGTTCAGCAGTGGAGACCCATCGGTGGTATATAATGTAATGCGATTGAAATACAATTCGAAATACACACTGAGGGTGGGCCTGTGCTGCCCTCTAAGGCAATAATATCTCGCAATAGCACGATTTCTCCGGGTATTTGGCAAAAACGTTCATTTTTCTCGGCCTGAAGGCCAGAATACATCGGTAACTCAGGATTTGATTGAAAATGGTAGATGCAGGGGGCAGGATTCGAACCTGCGAACCACTGAGGACTGCGACCTGAACGCAGCGCCGTTGACCAAGCTTGGCGACCCCTGCTTGCACTCAGTCGTGCGGATACGCATATATGAGCGAAACCACATCACTGCATGACAGTCCAAAAATACGGCTTGCGTGAGTGTGCTTCGATGAGCAATTCGATAGATGTTGACCTACTCATTGAGTTGGGTTTGGTTGAGACTACTGCAGCAGTTGTATCTCACCTCTCAAATGGCGTGCCAGCCAGTCTGCGAGAGATCGCTTTGAGTTCTGGAATGGAATTATCACAGGCTGCAAGTGGACTTCGTCAATGCAGATTTCACGGTTGGGTCGATTCTGATGAATCCCCCTCTATCGGCCGGGGAAGGCCCTCCCGCCGCTGGTCTCTGATTGTATCACAACTAGAACTTCTGCGTGAACTGGAGTCTGAAATTCGCCAGCAACACCTGATTCTGAACGATGCGATTCGCAACGTCGAACGGTCACTGGCAATCCTTGGGTCGAGCCGATAGCATAGGCGACCCTGCTAAGTGAACGGGTGCCCTGATTGCTTCATCCATCGAGGTTATACCCAACTCTTGTATCCCCCAGCCATGACACTTGAAGCAAGTCGTGGCCTGCATTTCTATCTGCGGACTCTGAATGTGGCTGTAGAGGATGACATCATCACGGACGATGAGATGGCGATTCTTTCTGTGCTCGCTCAGAGCCACGGCCTTCCTCACGGAGTTCTCGGCCAGTGCTGGGCAATATTGCGTGGTGAAATACCATCACCGATTTCTCCCGATAATGCTGCTGAATGGGAAGGTAGGCAGATGGGCGACGCCACCACCTACCAAAGTGCACTCATCGCTGCTCTCTCAGACGAGGTCATCACCGATGATGAGTGGGCGATGCTCGATGTAATGCGTCGGGTGATGGAAATTCAGCCTGACGAGCATGCCTTGGTCGAGGAGGCTGTTCGGGCGATGGCTGCCAAGCACGAAGGGACAGAATCCTTCACTACTCGGCTTGACCGCTATCTAACACTGCATCCGTATCGCTGAGCGTCCGTTTTATGCGCCTAACTTGACGTCACGCTTCTTTTATGCGCGTGCGTGCGTGCGAGGAGCGATGCACCCGCGATACCTTGTCGTGACTCTTGTCCTTCTGCTGCTTGCGGCTCCCTTTGTGATGACGATTCCTTCAGCAGAGGAATTGGAAGATGAGCAGAATCTCAACAGCCGCCAGAGCACTAGTAATGCCTTGTTATGGGGTATCCAAGCCGGTGGTTCAAGCAGCACCGATGCGATTATGGGTATCGCAATGGATGCTCAAGGCCGAACTTATGCTTGCGGCTATTTCTACAACACAGCGACATTCGGTTCAATCACCCTGAATGGTTATGGCTCGACCGACATCTTCGTTGGTCGTATGTCGAATGGAAACTGGGATTGGGTCCAGAAGGCTGGTAGTACAAGCAGCGACCAGTGTCAGGATATCGCTGTTGATGATGGTGGAAATATTTCCATTACAGGTTACTTCTACAACACCGCAACCTTCGGCACCACCCAATTGTCCAGTCAGGGCAGTTACGATATTTTTGTAGCAAGATTGGATGCGGATGGCAATTGGCTGTGGGCCACCCGTGCAGGTAGTGGAAGCCAAGATTATGGATATGGTGTTGCGGTTGATGAACAAGGCAATTCCTACATCACCGGAGCCTACTACAGCACCAGTTACTTTGGCGCGTATACGCTTTCATCTTACAGTTATGATGAGGCATTCATCGCTGCACTGAACCCCTCTGGTCAATTCATCTGGGCCAAGCGCATGTACGGGAGTTACTACCAGCGAGGTAGGGATATAGACGTCAATCAGAACGGTGATGTTGTGGTGACAGGCGAATTTTCCTATCGAATCAACATCGGTGGTACCGAATTGGTTCCGAGTTATTCCTCCAGCAGTTATTACCGAATTTTCGTAGCGATGTTTGACACAAGCGGCAATTATCAGTGGGCTCGAATGGCCGGTTATCTGCAGTCATCATACAGTTCGTACGGCGAAGCCGTCGCCGTCGCCGACAACGGCGATGTCGCAGTTGCGGCTCGATTCCAGTATCTGGTGGATTTCCATACCAACGGAAACAATCGAATCTTCGCATATCAGAACGGCAACAATTGGGATTGCCTTGTAGCGAAATGGGATTCCAACGGCAATTATCTTTGGGCGCAAGTGGCCGGAGGCTCAAGCACCGATTATTGCTACGACCTTGAAATGGATAACGCGACGGGAGACATTGTCGTATCTGGAATGTACCAGAGTAACGCTTGGTTCGCAAATAGTCAACTTTCTTCTTCTGGTAGTACAGACGCGTTCATTGCCTACGCCCCATCATCTGGTGGTTGGGATTGGGCTAAGAAATTCGGCGGCTCTAGTTCTGAATATGGTTGGGCTGTTGGAATGCGCAGCGGAATGTACGCCTTTGGAGGTTATTTCCACTCTTCAGCCGTTGCTGGCAGTGGCTCTAACGCAATCACATTATCGAGTACAGGCGGCGCTGATGCTTTCCTAATCATGTATGGAAGCGATCAGGATGGTGACGGGATTGGTGACAGCATGGACGACTTTCCCCTCGATGCCACCCAATGGAGAGATACTGACAAGGATGGCTACGGTGACAATCCAGACGGTTGGCAGCCGGACAGTTGCATCGATGAGTCTGGGACTTCCACCATTGACCGATTTGGTTGTCTTGACAGTGATGGAGACGGCTGGTCTGACGAAAACGATCTGCTCCCCTTCGACCCCAGCCAATGGGTAGACTCTGATGGCGATGGCTTCGGCGAGAATGCCACTGGAACCACGCCTGATACCTGTCCGATGGTGTGGGGCACCTCTTGGCGAGATGTATTCGGTTGCCACGACCTCGATGGTGATGGTCAGTCGGATTTGTATGATGACTTCTTCAACGACCCCACCCAGTGGTTTGATTCAGACAGTGACGGCCTAGGTGATAACTGGGGCGACCCCGCTTGGAATGACACTCGAATGTCACATTGGCCGGGTGAATGGTTCCCGAGCGCGACCAATCCGGACCCTTCGCCTCTAGATTGGGATGGTGATGGATTTGAGGATGTGAATGCCGGCGGTCCATTCGGTCCATTCGATGACTGTGTTTACGAGGCTGGAACTTCCATACGTGACCTCGTCGGCTGTCCAGACGCTGATGGCGATGGCTGGTCGGATGAGTTCGACGAGGTCGACGATGATCCAACCCAATGGGTTGACTCCGATGGTGACGGCTTTGGCGACAATCAGAATGGCTCCACCCCTGATGGTTGCCCGACTAGACCCGGTACTTCTTGGATAGACACCTTCGGTTGTCCCGACAACGACGGAGATGGATTGTCCAATGAAGCTGATGAGTGTCCCACAATAGTAGGACTGACTGAGAATGGTTGCCCTGATACCGATGGTGACGGTTACGTCGATGAAGGTGAGAGTCCAGATTTGCAGATTGATGACTGTCCGCAACAGTGGGGAACCTCTCATGTAGACCGATTTGGCTGTCAAGACAGTGATGGTGACGGCGTCAGTGACCTCAATGACCCATTCCCATTCGATGGCACACAATCTGTAGATGAAGATGAGGACGGTTTTGGTGACAATGCTGATGGCAATAACGCCGATGATTGTCTGAATTGGGCCGGTACCTCATCGGAAGGTGACAGACTCGGCTGCCCAGACAATGATGGCGATGGCTGGGCAGATAGCATTGACCCATGGCCGAATAACGGTATACTGTGGGCTGATTCTGATGGTGATGGATATTCTGACCAGCAGACTTTCGGAAACCAATCAGACGATTGCCCGATGGTTTATGGGACCAGCAATCGGGGATTCTACGGCTGTTCCGACCTTGATGGCGATGGCTGGCCAGACATGCTCGACCTCGATATTGACGGAGATGGCTACAGCAATGAAGCAGAATTGACTGCCGAACCACCTTCTGACCCATTCGACGCCAGCGATTCGCCAGCCGATGCTGACGGTAACTTTGTGCCAGATCACCTAGAACCGGCTGAGGTTTCAACGATTGATGACCCGGTTATCCAGGGTGTCATGGCAACGGTATTGACGCTCTTGGTAGCGATTGGTATTGTGTCATACTCGATGTTCGCAGGCTCTGGTGGACAGCGCCGTGTCTTTGATCAGATGCGGGCGATGGTCGATTTAGCAGAGGGCTTTGAGGGGCTGGCTGATGTCGAGGACGAACTCGACAGTCTGATTCAGAAGAACAAGATTGGGGCTGGGCAGGGTATGCTTCTCAAAGACCGTCTTGAAGCGCGCCGCTTCGCATTCGAAGATGATACTCAAGGCGCTGCCATGTCTGAATGGTGGGCCGCTCAGCAGCAGACCGGTGGCGAGCAGGCCGCTGCTGGCCAGACTACACAGGACGATGCTGCCGCCGACTGGAGTCAGGACCAGCACGAACAGTGGCTAGAACAGGCGCGACAATGGGGCGGGTACTACGACCACGACGGCACTTGGGTGCCTTTCAATGGATGATTCCTGAGGTGCCCAAATGGCGAAGGTAATCAACGACACTATTCACGGAATTTTCAAGGTCGATGGTTGCCGCGAGGCTCTATTGAACACACCCGAATTCAACAAACTGAGTCACATCAAACAACTCGGCCTCGCCCACCTGGTGTTTCCCGGAGCACATCACACACGTTTTGAGCATTCGCTCGGGGTCTCGCACCTCGGTGGACTGATGGCTGACTCGATTGGTCTCGATGCCCATGAGAAGGAGATGGTGCAGGTTGGAGCAATGCTGCACGATGTAGGGCATGGGCCATATTCACACACTTTGGAACACATCCTTCACGAGAGGGGAGGTGCTGACCACATGCACATCACTGAGGGGATTATCACCGGGGATTACGACGTACTTCGAGATGGTGAGGAAGCGATTTTCGGTGACCGTGCAAGGATTCCCGACATTCTTGAGCAACACGGACTGGTTCCTGAAGAGGTTGCTGGCCTCATCCATGGCCCTGATGCGGCTGGATCAGAGCGCAACCTATTCTCATGGGAGCAAGGCGAGGAGTCGTTTGCCAGCGCAGACCATACTGTGGCGCATCTCGTGCATGGGCCGGTAGACTGCGACCAGTTGGACTACCTGTTACGAGATGCGCATTTCACCGGAGTCAAGCACGGAATAGTGGACCACCATCGTTTGATTCACTGCCTTGAGCGCCATTCGGGTGATGTTGCAGTCAATGAAGGTGGTTTGTCTGCACTAGAAGGTATGTTCATGGCGCGTGCTCTAATGTATAGCGCGGTATACTTCCACCGAGTCACCCGAGTGACTGAAGTGATGCTATCTCGGGCAGTTGAGAGGTCGGAGGATACACTGCCGGATGCGGTCGATATGCAACGCATGGTCGATGCTGAGATATGGCAGGCTCTCGGCGATGCTGGTGGATTTTCTCAAGAGATGCTGCGCCGTCTCAAGTATCGGCAGATGCTGAAGGTCTGCATAACTCGTCGACGTGATGAGTTGACCGATGAGCAGGTGAATCGATTGGTCAAACTTGCCAGTGACAGCGAAGCGCGGCGAGCAGTCGAGGATGAAATTGCCGCAAGAGCCAAAGTTCCAGAAGGCTATGTTGGCATAGATGTACCAAGCGTCAAACTCCTGTTGTCTGAGCCACGAATGACCGCCGTCGACATCCGCATCGTTGGAGATGATGGCCGCACCCGCTGGTTCCGTGAACACACCCCAATCGCCGAGGCCCTCCGAGTCCGGCAAGTGAGTCAAGCCGCGATGTTTGTGATGACCCTGCCAGAACACGTTGATGGGGTCGCAGCAGTTGCTGAGCGCATTATTTACGCCTGAAACAGCGTATTGCGGCAAACTATTGGGCATTTTTTCCGACGGTTTCAGAATGAAACCGCTACGCCGTGTAGTATTGTTTGATTCAGTAACGCATTTGAGCAAGGGGTTCCCATCGGACCATTGAAAAAGGGGTCTAAGGTCGCTAAAGTTGCCCGATGAGGTAGGTTGAACCCCTATTCGGATTATGAAGGTGAATTGATGAACGCAGCAATGCAGGAAATCTACGACAAAGTCGTCGCGCGAGACCCAGACCAACCCGAATTCCACCAAGCGGTGGAGGAGGTTCTAGAAAGCCTCGGCCCGGTTATTGACGAACACCCGGAATACATCCCGGTCGCCGAGGCGATTTGTGAGCCGGAGCGAGTCATACAGTTCCGCGTCGCATGGCAGGATGCCGAAGGTAACCAGCAAGTGAATCGTGGATACCGTATTCAGATGAATAGCGCAATCGGTCCATACAAAGGTGGCCTGAGATTTCACCCGAGCGTGAACTTGTCAATCCTGAAATTCCTCGCATTTGAGCAGGTATTCAAGAACAGTTTGACCGGCCTGCCGATGGGTGGTGGCAAGGGTGGTTCTGACTTCAACCCGAAGGGGAAATCCGATTCTGAGGTGATGCGCTTCTGTCAGGCTTTCATGATGGAACTCTCCCGACATATCGGTGCAGATACCGACGTGCCTGCTGGAGATATTGGCGTCGGTGGCCGAGAAATTGGCTACTTGTTCGGCATGTACCGCAAGTTGCGTAACGAATTCACTGGTGTCTTGACCGGCAAGGGCATCTCGTATGGTGGAAGTTTGATTCGTCCTGAGGCCACTGGATATGGGTTGGTTTACTTCGCGCGCGAGATGCTTGCTACCAAAGACCAGTCTTTTGATGGCAAAATAGTCTCAATCAGTGGTAGCGGGAACGTTGCCCAATTTGCCTGCGAGAAGGCTACGGCTCTCGGTGGTAAGGTAGTCACGATGTCTGACTCAAGCGGTTGGATTCACGACCCCGCTGGAATCGATGCCGACAAGTTGGCTTTCATGATGGAACTCAAGAACGAGCGCCGTGGCAGAATCAAGGAATATGCAGACCATTTTGATGGCGTTACATTCTCTGAGTCTGAACCCGAGCCAAGTATCAGCGGACTCTGGTCAGTTCCGGTCAATGTTGCGCTGCCCTGTGCAACTCAGAATGAGGTGAATGGCGAGGAGGCAGATGCTCTGATTGCCAGCGGAGTTACCGCCGTGGCTGAAGGAGCAAACATGCCTTGCACACCCGGTGCAGTCGAGAAGTTCCTCAAAGCGGGTGTTCTCTTCGCGCCCGGCAAGGCATCTAACGCAGGCGGTGTAGCCACAAGTGGACTGGAGATGGCGCAGAATAGTGCGCGCCTCAACTGGTCACGTCGCAAGGTCGACAAGAAACTCAACGAGATAATGGTGGACATCCACAAGAACGTATACAACACCGCCAAGCACTTTGGACGCCCTGGCGACTATGTATTCGGTGCTAACATCGCTGGCTTCCTCAAGGTAGCCGATGCGATGCTTGCACAAGGCGTTCTCTGATTCCGTCAAATGGCAGTTGGAGCGACGTGATCGTCGTCCTTGTCATCGGGTTTGCGTACACGCCCCCAAACATTGCCCATCAGTTCAGAGTGGTGCTTGTCACAGTAGTGGAATCTGCGATATGCTTCGCGGAATGAGTAGGCTTTCTTGCCGGTGGCGACCAGATATCCCTCCGGAGAGAGACGGCTGATGGTAACTCCATCTGCCTCACAGCCGGGATAATCACATCGAGGCACTCCATCACCAGACAGGCGAACACCTCCCACTCACTTCAACCATCGCTTCGCCCCCACCTGTATCAAACGTCATCTCCCTGCTCAACAGGTGGCTCGATGACCACCAGTGGCACGTTCGCCTCGACACTGTCTCCCTCGGCGCAACTGACTTCAGTAACAGTTCCAGAGATGGGTGCAGCAACCTCATTTTGCATCTTCATTGCCTCAAGAATCAGCACGGTTTGGCCTTCAACAACTTCCTGACCTTTTGAGACTTCGACTGTGACCACTTTACCGGGCATATTTGCCGATACCACTCCACTACGCTTGCGACCACCGCTGCCGCGCTTGCGCGGTGCTGAATGTGTTGATTCAGGTACTTGGACTTCGAACGTCTTTCCCTCTACGGTGGCGTGGAATACATCACCAACTTGCTCAACCTCGACCTCATATTCGACTCCGTCAATGATGACTTTGCGAGTTTGAGACATCCAATCACCGCCAGATTGCTCGCCTACTTCGAGCCGTCATCAGGTCTGATTTTCCCATTTTCACTCGACGATGGTCCATCGACCACGAACTACCTGAATTACGTCCTACTCGTGAAGTGTCTTCGCGGGAATCGATGATTGAGAGTACTGCCAT
This sequence comes from Candidatus Thalassarchaeaceae archaeon, assembly GCA_963582685.1. Classification (GTDB taxonomy): domain Archaea; phylum Thermoplasmatota; class Poseidoniia; order Poseidoniales; family Thalassarchaeaceae; genus CAUZSM01. The sequence continues at coordinate 9,420 of CAUZSM010000064.1, forward strand.
GGTGGCTGCCAGCCGCAATACATCTTCTGCATCATCATGAGATGAGGTTGTCTCAGCTTTGACAATCGGCGCATCCATAGCAGCATTCAGTACCCCGCTCAGGCGCTGCGAATAGGTATTATTTCCCAACATATCACCTCACAGCGGAATATTCCCGTGCTTCTTTGAGGGGCGCATCTCTTGTTTGTCAAGCAGCATGCCAAGAGCGAGGCAGAGTTTCCGCCGCGTCTCAA
>CAUZSM010000065.1:0-9647 GCA_963582685.1 Candidatus Thalassarchaeaceae archaeon
TTGATTGCCGCCTGCGCAGGCGTACAGCCGAGCCGTGATGCGATGGCGACCATCCCCTCCTCATCCACTTTGTGCCCGCGTGCGAGCGGGGAGTAGGCCATTGTCACTGCACCGATTGCCTCAGTTGCCTCGCGCAGTTCATGTCGTTGCAGCCAAGGGTGCACTTCGATTTGGTTGACTGCCGGCAGATACTGTGCGTAGGATTTCATCGCCTCAAGATGATGCGCCCCGTAATTTGACACTCCAATCGCTTTGGTCCAGCCGTTCTCAAGGCACGCTTCCATTCCTTTCCACGTCGGTTCACGTAACTCGGGGTCCTCTGGAGGAGCATGCACCAGATACAGGTCGACATGGTCGAGGCCAAGGTTAGCGAGGGATTGCTGACAACGTTTCTGCACTTCCTCATAACCGATTGCATGTGGACGACGCAACTTGGTGGTGACGAATACCTCATCGCGAGGGATTCCGCACTGCGCTAGAGCGATGCCGACCTCGTGTTCGTTGCCGTAAGCCATTGCGGTGTCGATGTGTCGATACCCAGCTTCAAGGGCCCACAGACAGGCTTGGGTGCACTCACCCTTTCCTCCCATCTGGAAGACTCCGAGCCCGAATTGTTGGATTGTGGACTGGTGGACAACCTCTCCATCAGGGGTACGGTGGCCTATTGTGAGAGTCGGGCTCATAGCCTTCTCAACCTGTCATCGGTCTTGAATGAGATGCAATTCACAACAGCAGTTGGATGAGGTGTTTGGAAACCCAGGTCACCATCATTCCGGCGATTGCAAGTGCCAGAAGTGTTCTGCCGATCAGACGCCACTTCAGCGCTCGCCGCTCTTCTAGAGCCACCTCGGCGAGCAGCGGCGCCAGCGGGTCATCGGCTCCCATGTTCAGCCGAGAGGGGCGACAGGCTTCAAGCGACTCGGCGCATCGGGCCTACGATGGGAGAGTTGCCGGAGGGTGTTTCACTGCCCGCTGGGCGGATTGCAGAACCGAGGCCCTCAGCCTCTGTAATGGTGAGCCGTCCATCGAATAATGGGGGGGAGATACTGCTCGCTCATCGGGTTTCAGAAGTGCCGTCATTCCCGGATTTCTGGGCTTTTCCCGGAGGCGGTGTCAGTCGCGCTGACCGAGCAGCGTTGCTAGACAACCCACAATGGCTTGCCGGGCGCGGAAAGGAAGAGAGGCACGCATTGTGTGCTTTGCTGAGAGAAATGGTCGAGGAAGTCGGTTTATCCCCTGATGGACAAGGTGGATTGGTCGCAGTCAATGATGCCGTGAGAAGCCGAGTCTGTGATGACAAGGCTGCTTGGGCGGCGGAAGTCATCTCTGGAGGTCTTCTTACAGATGGAACTGGATTTTTTGTCATCACTCACAGAATCACTCCGCCACTTGTGCCAGTACGTTTCGATAACCGGTTCTTCCACGTCCACACAGGTACCGATGCGCCTGAGCCGTCGCTTCCCCCCGGCCGTTCGGAATTCGATGAGTTCCGCTGGTGGCAACCGCACGCGTTGCTCAAGGCTTGGCAGGGCCACGAATTACGTATTCCACCACCATTGGTTACGCTTCTTCGCGACCTGTGTGCAGTGATGGATTCACAGGACTGCGACGTGGTTGCAGCCTGTGAGGTTCTTGCTTCCAACGTGCCTACCGGTAGCCATCGCATTGAATTTGCACCCGGTGTCGAGTGCGTTCCATTGGCTACTGCAACCCTGCCGCCCGCCACCCATACCAACTGCTACGTGCTTGGGGAGCCGGGCGGAGAACGCATCATCATCGATGCTGCCGCTCGCAGCCAGCATTCTCTTGACGAATTGGCTGCGAAAATTACCGAAATCACCGACGACGGCAGCACTATCCTAGCGACCATCTTCACCCATCGGCACCCAGATCACATCGGTGACCTCACTTGTATCGCAGAACTGTACACGGCTCCGATTTGGGCGACAGCAGAGACTCACGAGGCGATTTCTCCCTGCGATACCGACCGAGTCCTCACGGAAGGCGATTCTTTCACCCTGAAAGGGCCGAGTGGAGAGGTTACTTGGCAAGTCATCGAAACTCCCGGTCACTGCCCCGGACACCTCTGCCTTGTTGGGGATGCGGGCATCATCAGTGGCGACAATTGCGTGCAGGTCGGCACCATCCTCGTTCCAACCTCGGACGGAGACATGAACTCCTACATCGCAGGTCTCACGAGATTACGCAACCTCTCTCCTCGTTTGCTATTCCCCGCGCATGGTCCGATGGTAGCAAATCCCGCGCGGCTTCTCACTCACTACATCGAACATCGCACCAGCAGGCATCAGTCTGTTCTCAACGCTGTGCAAGCGGGAGCAACGAGGTTGGAATCAATCGCTGAAATCGTTTATTCTGATACTCCAGACGCCCACCCCATGCTGAAAGTAGACCAGACCTTATCGCATCTTCTCGCCCACGAGAATGATGGCGCAGTAGAGCGAACTGCCGGCGGATGGGCAGCATTGTGAGACTGTATTGGTCGGGAGAACCTTCATTGATGGATGTGCAGTGGGTGGAGGCATGGCGGAAACTACAATTTACGCGATTTGCGGTGGTGTTCTGCTGCTGCTCGTTGTTGCTTGGTATGTCGTGACTTACAACAGGCTCATCAGGATGAGAAATGAGTGTGATAGAGCATGGGCGAATATCGATGTGTTGCTGCAACAGCGCTACGACATGTTGCCTAATCTGGTCAACACGGTCAAGGGATACGCTGAGCACGAGAAAGGAATCTGGGAAGAGTTCGCTACTGCTCGTCAGATGGCCTCCAGCGCCCGCCAAGCGGGAGATGTGTCTGGAGTCGCCAAAGCAGAAGGTTTGCTTTCCAGCATCATGCCACAGATTTACGCGGTTGCTGAACAGTATCCCGAACTGAAGGCGGACCAGAACTTCCGCGACCTGCAGGAAGAAATTGTCAGCATCGAGAACCAAGTTGCTGACCGCAGGGAATTCTACAACAGCGCAGTAACCAACTGGAACACAGCTACCGAGGTAATTCCAGCAAACATCGTCGCAGCAACAATGGGTGCGAAGCGCAAGGACACCTTTGAGGTCACATCGGCCGAGGTTCGTGCCGCTCCGACTATTGAGTTCTGAACACAGGGTGTGATGAGTTGAGCGCCGCCGAAGTGGCGGAACTGCTTGGCCACCCTAACTGCACAGTTGAGGATCAAATGCTCGAAGCCGCTGACGGCTTCAAATTACGAGTGATCACCTTCACACCTACCGATGCGACTGCAGCAGCCCGGGCTCCGGTACTATTGGTTCCGGGCTGGACATCGGTCATCGAGGGCTGGGAGCCCTTGCTGCGCAAGTGGACAGAGCAGCGACTGATTCACTACATCGAGACCCGTGAAAAGGTCAGTGCTGTAGCACCGGAAGGTCGCAAACTCACCAAACATGACTTCTCGATGGACATGAACATCGCTGACCTTGTACAGGTGACTGAATCTCTTGGAGTCGATATGAGTGAGGCAGATTGGTTCGCATCTTCACTCGGCGCATCTGCGGTATTGGATGGGCTTGCCAAAGGGGAATTACAAGGCAGGTCGGCATTCATGCTCTCTCCTAATGCTGAGTTCAAATTCCCGTTGTGGACGCTGCCTTTCACTTGGCTGCCGTGGTGGTTCTACCCACCTATCCTGCGTTACATTTTGACCCCTTATCTCAAATGGAAACTGAAGGAGGAGAAACAGTATATTCGCTATAGAAGGACGCTGCGCAACGCACACGTGTATCGACTGAAACGTTCCGTGCAGGCCAATAAGAAATTCAAACTCGCCGAAAATCTGTCCGACATCCGCATTCCTGTCGCTATCTGCGTGGCAACATCCGATGTCCTGCATGCCGAAGGAGCGGCCCACAACATCGCTGCGCGACTGCCAGCAGGAGAACTGATTGAGGTGTCCTCAAATCAGTATGCTCATGAGGCGGATGCCATCTCTGATATCGATGCATGGCTGGCTCGAAATTTGCAATCAGACTAGGTCAAAGTGCTAGCAACATGATGCTGATTAGCAGAGCGGCGGTAGGGATAATCAGGTACTCGATGGTACTACGAACATTACCGAGCGCACTCAACTCGGTTCCTCTCTCCAGTCGTGGCTTAAAGCCCGGTGCCTTTTCTCCCACTACCTCAAGCAGAGCATTCTGAGTCGTTCTGTCGATTCCCTCAGCCTCAATGACCTTGTTTTTCCTGCTGCGAGCGGTACCCAAGATGTAGCAAGGAGAGGAAAGTGACATCCCGAACAAAGTCCAACGATGCCTACGCACGTCACCTGAAAGGAACAGATTCATCATTATCGTGGAAACGATGCGGGAGTGCCGACATTCCCACTGAATCAGATGATTTCCGAAGTTGCGTTTGCTGAAAGTATTCGGCTGCACCAGCACGCCGCCTGTCCCGTCGTGGCAAATGAAGGGCGTTCCCCCTGCATCGTCGCGAACTTGTTGCCAATTGCAGACTTCGCGGGTGCGCACATTGCCTTTTGAGTCGGTGTAGGTTTCTCTTCTGCAGACATAGACCTCGTATGTCCAATACCATGCTGTCAAATCATCGGCGTGCTTTGCAGGGTCACCATCGACTATGACTGTTGGCGGGTGATGAATCCATGGCCTCATCTGCCCTACTAGTTCGAGGGTGCCGACCGCCATAGAACGGATGTTTGAGGTTGGAGTGTCCTGAATAGCCAAGGTACGTCTCCACATGAATACGGAGCTGATTAACCAAATCACCGACAGACCGATGAGAATGTATGCTAGGGGGCCGAGTGGATAGATCAAATATTGCACAAGCAAACATATGAAGCCAAGACTACCGAAAATTCCGAAAGCAGACAATGTGGAAGGCCGAGGGGTGCCTATTTGATTCGGGTGTTCAGCAATCAATTCGCCATCAGCATCGGCGTTGTATCGAGTTTCGAGATGCCACGTGCTCTCATCTGGTGAAGGGAACACCCAGGAGCGTTCATCGAAGGTAGGGCGATGAATGGTCGCTCCGCGCCAGAACGACTGCAATTCAGTGCCGCCAGCGTCCTTTTGTTGCTTGACGGAAGTTGGCCGCAATTCAGAGCGTAATTTGCGTATTTTTCCCTGCAGACCGGTTGGGATTAGTGCAGCTAGGATGATGAATCCAACCGCTGAAATCATTGGTATGGCGATGCCACTCTCGGTGAAAAGCAGTAGAGGGCCAGCGAGAATCAACAGGGTAGCGAATACAATTCCTATCCAGCCGGTCCAGTGCCGTGGAGCCGACATCCCGATGAAGCCGCCATCGAGCAGTCCAGCATGGTCGCCTTTGGCCATGTGAGTGAGGCTATCGAGGATAGACTTCAACATTGACCACTTCAAGGTCCGAGTTCAAACTCGTCATCCATTCCCTCAAACGGGTCATCTGACTCACCATCGACACCACTGGTGCGGAAATGAGAATACAACCGCTCGATGGTGCCATATGGCCATTCACCGTTGGCGACATCGTATCGACGCTGCAATTCTGGCCCGTTGCCACCGTGGAACCACATTGGTACGGATAGTCGTCGGAACATCCCTAGAGTGAATCCACCAAAGGAGTGCAAGAGGGAGGTTCCTTGCAGGTCAGTCACCCAGTCGAACGACTTGCCGCCCGCTTCCTCGGGCTGAACTTCGCAAGCTTCAATGATACGGTCCACCAATCGGTTGAGTCCGGCATCATTTCCTCCCTCGTCGATTATCATCTCAACTTCGGGAAGCACGCCCAGTGGGTCGAGTTCTCCCTTCAGATGCTGCAGCCAAACCATGTGCGACAGTGCATTCCAAGCCCTTTCGTCCATCGCGGCCTGTTCCCATAGTGACCACGGGCCGCGGGATGCGTCCATTGGCTGCGGCAGTATTCCGTAACGGATGAAGGCCTCTCTCAGCCCTCCGAGTCGAGTAGGGTCGCGGGCTACGTGAGCATTGGCGAGCGCTTCCTCAACCACGAACCACCAAGACGGGGTCGGCCGCAAACGGTGCTGCTTTTCCACCATATCTGCATATTTTGCTCGCAAATCAGCGATTGGCACATCGGAAGCGTATGAGCGCAATTCATGCAAGGTAACCTGTGCATCTACGCAGTGATGGAAGAAACAGTGGTCAAAACCGAAGATAAAGCATAGGTCAAGAGCGAGGTCAGAAGCATTCACCACCCCATCGCGCTCCATCGCGGTGGCGATACCGGCCGACCATTCAACAAGCGCATCTGTATTGATGTGAATGCCCCATTCATCGTCGTATTCTGGCGCGTCATTACCTGGAATCAGCAAATCACGGTACCAAAAGGCGTTGAGGGCCTCATCGACCTCGCCTCCAAGAACCGAACCGCTACCCGGTGAACGCGGTGCTCGGCGGCCATAGGCCAGCCCCGTCTCTTCGCCTCCTTCAGTGGCCACAGTAAGAGGTGGAGCCTGTCCGTCATAAGCGATTGGCTATTGAAGGACGGGCGGGAGCGCCAATCGTCGCCAGTAGGCGCTGAATCCCGGATGTGAGCCGATGCGTGAACAGATGTCATCATTCGATATCGCCCGCATGGTGTTGGAAATTGATGCTCTCGCGGGCGCGAGAGCACGCAAGATGTACCAACCGCACTACGAACAATTGGTAATTCGCCTGAACCCGAAGGAAGCACCAACTCAGGACCTCGTCATAGTACGTGGAAAGAGGGCATATTTCTCCAGACGTGACCGTCCAATGCCTATGCAACCGGCGTCGTTCGCCATGTTACTGCGCAAATACCTGTCAAACGCCAGACTGATTCACGCTCGTCAGCATGGATTCGACCGAATCATGGTGCTGGAATTCGAAACCAAGGACGGGCGTCGAGAGTTGGTAATCGAGATGTTTCGCGACGGCAACGTGATTCTGCTCGACGAGGAGGGAGTGATCATCCAGCCTCTTACTCATGTCAAATATGAATCGCGGACCATCAAGCGCGGATATTCTTACGAATTCCCGCCCGAGCCGATGGACCCGCGCAACATGGATGTGGCAGCATTCCACGAGGTGCTTTCCTCTTCCAATCGCAATCTTGCCAATACTTTGGGTGGTCGAGTCAATCTTGGTGGAGTATATGCCCACGCGCTGTGCGCCGCCGCCAATCTGTCTCCTGACCTTGAAGCGACGGAAATTGATGTTGATGCGGCAGCGGCTCTATTCGATGCACTGACAGGCCTTCTCAGTGCAATCGCTACCGATTCTCCAGCCATAGCCATGCTTTCCAACGACGAAGCAGCGCGAGCAGTCGCGGAGCAGTGGGAGGACACTACCGACCCGAATCAGCGCGACTCACTGATGGATGAATACTGCGAGGAGGTCGGGCCGGTCAGTCTGCCTGAACACATGGATAGACCCACGATTGAGTTCCCGACCCTGTCCACAGCCATCGATGGATGGATTGGTGCTCACGATGCGGGAGCGCTCGCTCGCAGAGAGGCAGAACTGATTGCAGAGGTTACAGCACCGGGCCAAGCCGATAGCGAGGCAGAAAAACTCGCTCGCAGAGAGGCGCAACAGGAATCAGCGATAGATAAATTGCAGAGCAAGGGAGCCGCCCAGCAAGACATCGGCAAGGACATTCAAGAGAACTACGAGCATATCGACAGCCTGCTCAATCAGGTCAATCAGTCGGTAGAGGCGGAAGGCTGGGATGAGACCCGCAAACAAATCAAGAAAATCGATTGGATTGAATCTGCGGACCCAGCGGGGAGGACCATCCTTGCATTCTTGCCTGATGATGATGGCAAACCCGGCCAAAAAGTCACCCTGCATCTCGATGAGAGCGTTCACCAAAACTCCCAGCGTTATTTCACGAAGGGTCGCAAAGACAAGCATCGAGCAGGTGGGGCTGCCGCAGCGCTTGCGAAAACACAGCGCATGCAGAAGAAAATCAAGAAGCAGCGAGCGCAGGATGAGGCTGCTGGACGAGTGACTGCGAGCAAGCGTAGCAAGCGGTTCTGGTTTGAGCGCAACCGCTGGACCATGCTTCCAGCCGGACGCCTGCTGGTCGGAGGCAGAGATGCGAAGGGCAACGATTCAATCGTGCGCAAACACCTCAGCAAAGATGACCTGTACTTCCACGCCGATTTGCACGGAGCGCCTTCATGTTCCCTCAAACTCAAGGAGGGTTTCGAGCCCGACCCACAGCCCAATCCATTGCTACCAGAAGGAGTCCCGTCTTTCCGATTGACCCAGTCCCTGGAAACTGAATCCTTCGATGATGAGACTCTCACCTTCGCCGCCCAGATGGCGGTGTGCTGGTCACGAGCGTGGGGTTCAGGAGGCGGTGCAGCAACTGCATTCCATGCCAAGCCGGGCCAAGTGAGCAAAACCGCAGAGACCGGTGAGAGCCTTGGTCGTGGCGCATTCATTGTTCGCGGTACTCGTCAATGGTATCGTGACCTGCCGCTGGAACTCTGTCTTGGACTCGTCGCAATCAACGGGGTTCCGCTGCCTCTGGTAGGGCCTCATGCAGTGGTATCAGAGGTATGCGAGCGTTGGATTCGCATCAGTCCGGGCACCCAGAAGAAGGAGGTCGTCGCCACCAGCATCGCCAAGGCGACCGGGCTGGTTCAGGACGATGTTCTTTCAGCATTGCCTGCTGGTAATCTTGACACTAGTGATGACCATGGTATCCTCTCCTGACCTAGGGCTCGTTGAGTCCTCAGTCTAGCGGCCGGAAACGACCAATACCCACGCCTCACCCCTGTCGTTCAATGACTGAAATGACACGGTGCCCATGGTCGACGAAAGACCCCCTGTACATCGCCTACCACGATGAAGAATGGGGCATCCCCAACCGCGATGGGAGGCGCCTTTTCGAGAAAATCATCCTAGAGGGTGCACAGTCAGGCCTGTCATGGATTACTATTCTCAAAAAGCGTGAGAACTACAGGCGTTTGTTCGATGGATTCGACCCGGTCAAGGTTGCCGCCTACGGCGAGGAGGACGTGCAGCGGCTCTTGGGCGATGCGGGTATCATCCGAAATCAAGCCAAGATCCGCTCAGCCATCAAGAACGCCCAAGCCTTCGTCGAGCATTTCGGTGACGATGAAGATGCTTTCAGCGACTTCCTATGGAGCTTCGTCGGCGGCGAGCCCATCGTCAATCAGAGGAAGAGCATGGAGGACATCACGGCGGTCACGGATGCCAGTGCGGAGATGAGCAAGGCACTCAAGAAGTTGGGATTCAGTTTCATAGGTCCCACGACTTGTTACGCACTGATGCAGGCGGCCGGCATGGTCGATGACCATCTAGTGACCTGTTTCTGCCACACTTCCAATCGCTCGTAGTCATGATACGCAGAGGCTAGCGTGTGTTGCGCCCCGCAGTATCGCATTTAGGCGGTGAAAATGCCCCGGTTTCGGAGCAGAATCCAACCGCTGATACAGTGAGTCAAACGGATGGGAACACTGGGTCGTTTCAGGCCTAATTCAATAGCAACAGTGCGTCAACAAATTCAGTTACGGGATTTAATATCCTATTGGGAGGGTAATAATCTCGTGAGGAGTAAAGGTGACATTACCGTTGAAATGTGCACTGCTGAAGAACGGGGTGATCCGTATCACAGGAGATACGACTGGACGCTATGAAAAATCAATCTCAGGACTGAATAC
>CAUZSM010000066.1:0-9265 GCA_963582685.1 Candidatus Thalassarchaeaceae archaeon
CCGGGCTGAGGCACTGAAGGCGGCCATTGCCGCTGACGACCCCGATTCATTCACCATCTCGCTGTCCGATGATGAGGATGGGTGTACAATGACCGTCATCGTGGTCAGTAATTCTCTTTCCAGCCTGAAAGCAACAGTTGACGACCTACTCGCTTGCTTTTCTGCGGCTGATTCTGGCTTGGACGTTATTGATAATTGAATCAATTTTTTCTGGCTTTCGCCGCCGCTTCTCCGGCTGCAAGTCCGGTCTCATTCGCCCGGTCTGCAGGAGCGGTTGAGGTTGCATCAGAACACGATATGCCGTCTCCGGCAAACCAGACTCCATGACTTGCGAGTGCATCGAATGAAACGTCGTCTCCCGCCGCCGACAACAACAATTCTGGAACCGATATTGCCTCGATAGTGGCTCCTCGCCAACCGGAGCACTGCTCATCGAGCAGAGCGTCGATTCTGCTATCTCCTTGCTCAGAAGATACATCGGACTCACCTGCAAGCGGGAGTGCGACTAGATGCAGTAGGCAGCCTACTCCTCGCATCGACTCTGCGATGCGCATCGGAGCTGCTCCAGATACATCGATTGCAAGCACGCGCCGCTCGGAATCCCAGAGGATTTGATGAGGTCGCATCATCTCACCACCCAATAGGAGGATTCGCGCGTGTGCGCGTCTGGTTGTTGAGTTTGACAGGGATAGTTCTCCTTGCAATCCTGAAGATTTGAGGATACGGTTGCGCTCATCTGCTGGGACCGCCAGAACAACTGTGTCCACAGGTAAGACACGCCCCTTTCGTTTCACCCCGTCCACCTTGCCCTCGTTGGAAACCCTGAGGCTGGTGACCGGGCCATCGGTGAGGAAAGACACGTCGGTATGCAAGCAGGAGGTAATCAGCCGAGCACTGGCCCCGCTCCAACCATCCAGAGCAATAGAGGGGCGGGATTTCCACCACATCGTGATGATACTATTCGACAATTCTACTCCATCAGAACATCCGGCATCATCTAGAGTTCGTAGGACCTGAAAAGCCTCCAATGCGTCGCAAATATGCACTGGTATCTGCTCTCTCAACTCGATAAGTGGTGGCAAAGACCCCTTACGCGCACCCGAGAGAACACTCGCCCAAGCCTCAGCATCCGCCCTTGCAAGACCTTGTACCGCATTCGGTTTGTGTGGAAGGGTGCTTCGTCTGCCACCACGCACGGTAGCAATCGCACTTCCCGACACTTGCGCTGATGGCATTGCTGTGCGTATCCTGCGCAACATCTTGTCGAATGAACCCTGCAAGGGCCAAGCGAGTGGGGCTCGGTCTGCTACCATCTCTTCGACCGATTCAACTGGAGCGGTGCGTCCACCTAACGGCTCACCGCGATTCAGTACGAATACCTCGGCTCCACTACCCGCAGCAGCGATGGCTGCAACAAGGCCAGACAGCCCCCCACCTACTACGCCAACCCGCTGCATGCCAACTAGGAGAACACACCCCCTCATCAAGCCGAGGGAGGGCTCCGTTGGTATGCAGTAGCCCATTTATGGCAATAAATGCGGTCCCATCGTTCGCCGAGAGGGTGAAAACCCCCCGACGGGTCGCCGACTCAGTGCATTCCGAAGACGATGCCACAAATGGTAACGGCGGGGTATCCGCTGATGGGGAGCAGGATGAGGACGTCCTCAACGTGGCTGCCGAGGAAGTTGATGCTAGAATTCTGCCCCACGACAGGTGTAAGAAGCTGATTTCTGATGAAGGGCCAACCGAGTTGTATCTCTCCTCGGCTCGTCGTTGGGTCGCAGCATTGCTCGCAGATGAAGGGGTGTATGAGCCGATTGAAGCTCGCTCCCGCACAGCAAAGGCTGAGATTCGCACCAAAGCCACAGGTCGTCTAGCAGGATTGAATGCTGCAGACCTGCTTATTCGAGAGTGGATGCCGGGTGCGGTTTTCTCTTGGTCCGCTGCAGAAGGGAGTGGAGTTGACGCTGGACAGAGTATTCTGACCATTGAGGCCTGCAGGCATCAGATGCTCACCTGTGAGCGAACGATTCTGAATCTATTAGGTCGGCTCTCTGGAATTGCGACAAACACTGCTCGTTGGGCCATTGCCTCTCAAATCCCAGTTGCCGCCACCCGCAAAACCGCATGGGGTGTGCTAGACAAGGCTGCGGTAGCGGTGGGCGGCGGTCTCACTCATCGACTAAGCCGTACTGATGCCCTGATGTTGAAAGAGAATGACCTAGCCTCTACTTCAGTTCACGGTGAAAGGGGTGCATTGCTGGTCCGTAACACGCTGCGTGATTTACCTCTCGAAACTGCAGGTCCATTCGTTACCGTCGAGGTTAGGAGTTTGGACGAAGCGCTGGCTGCAGCGGAAACTTGGGCTGAAAGAATGCTTGAAACAGGCGAAGGTATTCGACTGAACATTATGCTCGACAACATGAATCCAGAACTGACCAAGGATGCCGTGCTAGATCTACAGACCAGGGGACTAAGGGAATACGTCACTTTGGAAGCGAGCGGAGGCATTGAGTTCGAAAGTCTGGAATCATGGCAAGGAACTGGTGTTGATGTACTGTCCTCAAGTGCGCTGCACAGGGCAACAATTCCTCTGGATATGACCTGTATTTTCCACGGTGCGTGAGAGTATGGGCGAAGTGCCCGAGTCTCATCCACGCTATACTTCCTTGATGGCTCGACAGAGGATGACTGAGGCGGCTGCCGCTGGAATGTTGGCTGATTCGGCCCTAATTGCACACGGTCGTGGTGAGGCATTCGATTACCTGCTTGGTGAGCAAACCTGTGAGGCAGGATTGCAAGCCATTCGCGAGAGTGCTACAAGACTGCGGGCTGCTGAAAATCCTGTAATCTGTATCAACGGCAATGCGGCTGCGTTAGCAGCCGACGAACTGCTGAGTTGTGCAGCAGTACTACAGTGCCCAGTAGAGATTAACATATATTATCGAACTGAAAAACGGATAAAAGCCATTCAGGCACATCTCAATTCTCGCAAACAAGCGCTCAGCAATATGTCTCCACCCGATGACTGGAACGTCGAAAGAAACTGGAGTTCAGATGTCGCCGGTGTTACCATTCTTGGAGACACACCTGATGGGGCCATTGAAAATTTGGATGGCCCACGTGCGGCCTGCCATTCTGACGGCATTCTTGCAGCAGATGTATTGCTGGTTCCGCTTGAGGATGGGGACCGCTGCGAAACTCTAGTTGCAATGGGCAAAGAAGTGTGCGTAATTGACCTCAATCCAATGAGCAGAACTGCTCGTTACGCAACAGTATGCATTGTTGATGAACTTCGACGAGCAACAACTCACCTGCTATCTGAATTGCTCCGGGGCGGAGAAAAACCCACTATAGAGTGGGATTCTGAGACAAATAGGGCTAATTCCCTCGCAGTGATGCTTGCATCCCTACAACGATTTGAGGCCTAATATTGTCCAATTCGCAGGAAGCCTTTTCCGCACGCAGGTTTACTTTAATCTGAGGGAATATGGCCGAAGAAGACGAAGGCAAGACTCTGGAGACGACGGGGTTCCTATCATCGCAGGTTTCTTTTGACCTCGATGGTAAGGTCGCTCCTCGGCGAAAATCACGAAGTTCAGATTCGAAAAAAATCTCTCGGCGTGAGAAACTTGACACCCTACAACATGACGATATTACGTCTTGTCCGGGCTGTGGTTCAGATATCCCTGAAGGTGAATTCGTAGAGAATATCCTCTCTTTCATCACCGGTTCTGCTGACTATCTGGGTGGAGACCCTGTTAGAGTGCGAAGTGTACACTTATTGCATCAGATGGTCAACCAAGGAAAAATGCCAGACCCACACTCGGAGTGGACTGCTGAACTAGTTCGGAGAATCGAACAGCACATCGAACTAATGGCTGAGGAAAGGGCTAGACTGGTGCAACGTCAAGACCGGCAGGCAATGGAATCAGGGCTCGCCACTGAGATAGAACAACGGGTCAGAGCTGAACTTAAGTTGAGTATGCGTGCTGAACTTGAGAGTGAAATCGTCGGCGAGGTCGCTATCGCTATCCGCGATCAAATAGAAGAAAAAATGGAAGCAAACCTTAGGGCCAAAATCAAAGCAGAAGTAGAGCAAGAATTGTGGCAGCAGTTTGAGGAAGCGATGCGCGAAGAGCGAGCACGCTGGAACGACAAATCAGAGTAATCTATGGTTCACGCCGCTACGAAATGTTCGTTGAGCAAGGCAGCCAATGCCTCGCACACCGCATCGCCAACCTCTGATGTTGAGGAGGACCCGCCCAAATCATAGGTAATACAACGGCGTGCTGCGATTACACTCCGAATTGCCTCCTCTAGTAGTTCTGAAACTACAGTGCAATCTGCATCTTCTTTCTTTTGTCCGAGCCATTCAAACATCAGCCCCACACTAGACAACATTGCCACCGGATTAACTCGGTTCTTGCCTGCGTGTTTCGGTGAGGAGCCGTGAACTGGCTCAAACATTGCGTGGTTATCTCCGATATTGGCTGATGCTGCCATTCCCATGCCACCTTGCAGTACACTGGCAAGGTCGGTGCTGATATCACCAAACATATTCGGGGTCACCACCACATCGAACCACTCTGGATTACGTACCAACCACATGGTGAAAGCATCGATGAATGCCTCATCTTTTTGTGTATCTGGATATTCAGCAGCAACTTCGTGGTAGATTTGACGAAATAACTGGCAAGCACGCGTCACGTTGCTCTTGTCCACACAGGTGACTTTGCGCACTCCATCACCGGGAGAACCTGACCTACGCTCGGCCACTTCAAAGGCATATCTGACTATTCGCTCCGCGCCATTGCGCGAAATCGGTCGAGGGTCCCAAGCAACCTCTCCATCCAAGCCGGGGAATTCCGCTGCTTCAGGCTCCCAAACATCGTTACCTTGAGCGCGGTCCGATGAGCGGCGCAGTAAGGAATAGTACAGGCCTTCAGTATTCTCACGGACGATAACCATGTCAACTGAACCTGGGCGCCACACCTGAGTGAAATCACCGTGAATCTTGTGGAGAACACCATCGTAGAGTTTGATTGGGCGAACATTAGCATACAGATCAAGGCCGCTGCGAAGACCGAGAATCACGGTTCCTCCTGCTAGGTCACCACCCGGTGTATCCGCACCGGGCCAACCAATCGCGCCGAGCAATATTGCGTCGGCCTCATCTCGACAATACTCAAAGGAGCCAGCAGGCCACTCCTCGCCAGTTTCAAGATAATACTGGCCACCACAGGGTATCTCATTCCGAACAAAAGAAAGTGGTGTGACCTCTTCGATTAGGTCTAGAACTTTCTGTGCCTCTACCATTACCTCACGGCCGGTCCCGTCGCCGGGCAAGATAGCCAAAGTGTAGACCTTCATCGGCAACGGCCACTCGCTCCCCCTACATGAATGAACGCCCACCTCCGCATCCACTGTCACCCGAACATTCGTGTGGGGAACAGTTCATCAACCGTCGTGAGAGCGTCTTGTAGGATGTCACGTCGACCCAACGATTCAGATGAACCGCCCCAATTAGATGCGTCTTCACTACCCCAACGTGTTCAGCAGTTGTGGGAGACAATGCTACGGCTGGACCCCTCTTGGGACATTCATGAATGGTTAGACTCACGAGCTGAGGAAGAGTTGAAACTGGTAGGTGCAAACCTTGCTAGGGAAAAGATGCGCCTTGAACAGAGAATTGGTCGTCTGGAAACCCTCGCTGCTCAGATTGGCAGACGCGATGAACTGGTCGAGAATGATCCTTACCAGAGCAATCTCTTTGATGCGTTTGGCCCATCGGATAATGAGGCCGAAACTGAAGAAGTCGACGATAATGATTGGGAACCTCACCCCGCTGTCAGTCACATTCGAAACCTGCCAGAAGACGGTGGTGACGACCCATTGCTCGCGGTATGTGCTCAATCGATACTCATGGAGATAGAGCAGGCAGTTGCCGCAAACACCCTTCCTGTATCCTTGGGTACGCTTGGTGAGGCACTTATTCCAAGAGGAATTGACTCAGAGGAATTAGTTGAGGCATTGGAGTGGTTGTTGGGAATCGGTGAAGTGATTGAAGTCGCAGAAGATGAATTCGTAACACGCGACGTAAATTAAATTGAGACTAACGATGAAAACCATCAACTACTACGCGTGCGTATGTATCAATGATAGGATGCCTCGGCTTCGAGCAGTAATTGCAGGGTGTATAGCAGCTGGTGCGTTATCGCTGCAAATGTTCGATCCAATAATCGCCTTTGGTGCAGGGCTGTGTGTCATGCTGTTGGTAGACATTCCTTTCAACGCTGTTGAGAAGAGGCGACTTCGTATTGCTCACGATACACAAGTTCGTAATCTGCAGCAGGCTGACCTACAGATTCAACACCTCGCGCACCGCATTGAACTGCAAGCAGGGCAGTTGACTGGAGCATTGACTGAATTGGAACGACGGGATGCTGTCGGAGCTCCTGAAGCTCGCAATCTAATAGAGAGTCAGAGGGCAACTTTGGCTGTTCAAGCCAAGGCAATGGAGGAGGCAAAACTCCTCATCAGAGTCCAAGAAGAAATGATGGCAAGAATCGACCAACGAGTCGTTGACGAGAAATCCAACTGGGAACACACGATTCGAACACTGGAGAAAGTATTGGAGGCACAGGCTGAGCAGGCTCGGATTGCTCAACAAAGCATTCAGGATGAGAAGAGTCAACTCTCCAAAACGGTCGCTGAAAGCAGTCATGAGATGCAGAAATCAATGACTCAACTACTTGAGCGATTAGCCACGGAACCACGAACATCGAATGTAAATGTACAGGACTCAGTAGTGATGCAGTCTAATCAGTCTTCGGAAGGGGACGGGCTTGGAGAACTCGTGCAACTGGAAGTCAAACCAGTTCCACCGAGAAAACGTATTGTTAAGCCCAGTAGGAGGCGAACTCCTAACCCTCCCCCAATCAAGTTGATTGCTCGCCCATTGCAGGTGTCTGAACGCGATTGGGTCGAAGCCTTCAACGAGGACCTAGTCTAGGGTCCACTATGGGCAGAGAGAGATTGGAGTGGGTTGGTGCGGCTCCGCTTGAGCCGCAGGCAATGAAAAATCTGCGTTCTGCTCTAATATTACGTCATAGTGTATTCTGGCTGCCCGCGACTATCTCCTGTGCACTCATCACCCTGTTTATTTTGGCACTACCACTCGCTTCAAGTGGTGGAATAACCACTCTTGGTTTGAGCATACTTCTCGGAATCGGGTTGAGTAGACTTGCAGGTGTCAGGGCCTACCAAAAAATTCGCTTAGCGATGTTGCGTGGACTGGATGTTGCACCGCTGTTTAATCTAGAGGCACGAACCCTCGGTGCACGTGTTTTCGGACCACCTGTTGGCGCAGAGATACTCGATGTGTTGATGCGACCCACTGAGGACGGTGAAATGGCCAAAGAACAGGACAAATGGGGCCGAGTCAGGTATCGTACCCGTGGTCAAGACCCTAGAGGACCTGCAGAAGGGAGTGGGTCAGATACCATCGACCACACACTACCTCGAATCACAGATACCAGTGATGGGAAAGAATACGCCAAATTCGAGGGGCCCCTTACTGAAGGTGAAAAACTGCTAGAAGAAGCGAATGTCATTCGCCACAAAAAAGCGAAGGATGCTTGGGAGTCTTCCGAAGCAAGTGACCCTGAACTAACTGAGGCAGGAAAAGAAAGGCTAGGTGATTTAGTCGCCACAGGGCATTTTGCGGAGACTGCGACAGAGGGAGAATTCCCTGTAGCACCCGAATTGGAATCACCCGATGAAGCAACCAAGAAGAAGTTGGGTGATTCAATAGAATAGGCGATTCTAGCATTATATCCACTCTATGATGTATTGAAAAGGGAGGTGGCGGCAGCCGCCCCCGGAGTAGGTTGGGTATGAAGGCGGTACTCGTCGCTGGTGGACATGGTTCCAGATTGTTGCCATTCACACGATATACGCACAAAACACTGCTTCCTTTGCACCGAAGACCGGTCATCGATTATGCCCTCGCTACTATCCGGCACAGCGGAATAAAAGACATCACAATCATCGGTAATCAATTCATTGAGCAGATCTCACAGCATGTTGGTGATGGCCTTGATGACGAGAATATCAACTACGTTGTTGAAGAGGAGCCATTGGGTGTTCATCATGCCATTAGCCTTGCAAGACCCCATGTAGAAGGAAGTCGTTTGCTGGTGTATTTCTCTGACAACATCACCACGTGGGACTTGTCAGAAGCCGTTGCTGAATTTACTAAGGCAGAAGATAGCCCGGGTTGCGCACTACTTTGTAGAGAAGTTGCTGACCCGGAGCGCTTCGGAGTTGCCGTCTTCGATGATAATGGAAAACTGTGTGACATCATCGAAAAGCCGACTACTGCACCCTCAAATTTTGCGATTGGTGGGATTTATCTCTTCGATGAATCCTTCTGGAGTCGAATGGATGTAGCATATCATGACAAAGGCAACGATTTCTCTATCTCTGATGTTAATCGGGATTATCTTCGAGATGGTAAAGTCACACTACATCAGATTGGGGAAGAAATTTGGCTTGATTGCGGCACACCCGGCTCACTGCTTGAAGCAGCAACACATGCTAAGTCTGGGCGTCTGCCTCTAGCCGGCGAGGAAGTGGAAGAATGAAGGTAGGAATCATCGGTGCCGGCATCGTTGGCGGAGCGATTGAGCACTGGTTCACCTCCGCACATGAATTATTCATCCACGACCCGGTGCGTGGTACCTCTCTATCGGACGTCACGGACAATGTCGACATGGCGTACATTGCTGTGCCTACCCCTCAAAGTGAGGTTGATGGATCCTGTGATACCAGCATCGTCGAGGGCATTCTCGGTGAACTCCCTGACGGTTTCACAGCGGTAATCAAGAGCACCGTGGTGCCTGGAACAACCCAGCGCTTTCATGAGGAATATCCACACCTCAAAATCGCTTACAGCCCTGAGTTCCTTGTCGAACGTCGCCATCTGGAAGATTTTGGCAATCAAGACCTCCTTGTCTGTGGCACCCATCACTCTGATGTTGCCGAAATGGTGTTTGAACAACATCGGGAAGCTGGTGTTCTGAAGAGAGACCAAACCTACCAAGTTACACCGACACAGGCAGAGTTGGTGAAATACTCCAAGAATACATTCTACGCGCTAAAGGTCATCTTTGCCAATCAGATGTATGACATCTGTGAAGCACTCGGTGAGGATTGGGGTGCAGTTCGAGAGATTATCACCGCAGAACAGGCCCAACCCATT
>CAUZSM010000067.1:0-9245 GCA_963582685.1 Candidatus Thalassarchaeaceae archaeon
CATCGACATCGATGATAATGGAATCTCTACGTTCTGGCGGAGTCTCAAGATAATACAGCACATCATCGATACGCACAAGTTGCTGGGCTGCAAAGTGACTCACTACCGGATCACTGCCAGTATTTTCTGTGTCCCAGTGACTAATCTGATTGCCATTCTGCATATCCACCTCAGCCAGCCCAAAATCGCCAGCAACCCATAGGTGAGTCGCAGTCACATCATCTGTCATTGCTGTGACTCCGTTATTTGGTAGTGAACCAGATGCTTCATTGAATGTGGATAACCACTGTTGGCCTGACAAATCGTATCGAGCAACTCCGACCCCATCGATACCAAGGTGAGCAATGCTATTCCATACCACGACTGGAGTATTCCAAGTGGTTCCTCCACTGGTCCATTCCTGTAGCAGAGTTTGGTTCACCGTGTCAATCAGATAGGCACCATGCTCGGTTGTTGCATACAATCGTCCGAAGGACGGAATCCGCAGGCTGGTGCCGTCGGACACGTCAATCTGCACTGCAGAATTAGGCCGATTGCTCCAGCAGCCTTGTGGCTCGAGGTCAGTCAAACGGTATCGGCACAGACCCTGCCAGGATTGTAACGCGTAGAGGTGGGTGGAATCAGAGGCGAAGGCGGTTGTTGCACCTCCAAAGAAAAGGCCATCTTGTCCAGAAGGCGACTCAAATCCGGAATCTGTTCGACGAACGAAGCCGCCTTCATGACCGACATAGACGTCACCATTGACATCGGTGTGCAGAGACATCACCCAAGAGTTCGGCAGATTGACAAAATTGCTGAATAATTCACCCTCATCGTCCCAAATCCACCATTCCTCGGTGCTGCCCCAGGTTTCTTCCAACTCACCAGTTGTGCGATTGAACACAAACACACCAGCTCCAGATAGACCGAGGTAAACGTGCTCACCGTGTACTGCGATTGGTGCATGTTCGACTTCATCGACGCCGCTTGAGCGCCATGAGCCAAGCACATCCTCACTCACGAGGTCAACGCGGGCTACGCCTTCACCTTCGATTGCAACATAGGCCACACCGTCACGTGCGGCCACTTGGAAAGCCCAGCCAGATTGGAAGTCGTCATTCTCATTCCAAACATCCACGCTGCCAGTTCCGACTACTACTCGGGCGAGTCCATCTTCTCCGAGAGTCATCAGGATGGAGC
This sequence comes from Candidatus Thalassarchaeaceae archaeon, assembly GCA_963582685.1. Taxonomy (GTDB): domain Archaea; phylum Thermoplasmatota; class Poseidoniia; order Poseidoniales; family Thalassarchaeaceae; genus CAUZSM01. Next base: position 1,180 of record CAUZSM010000067.1, read on the forward strand.
CGGTCAGCGCATCCCAGGCAAGGTCGGTTGGCTCCGCTGACATTCCGATGCCGATGGTATCGATGTGAGAACCGTTGAGGGCCCAAACGTCGATTTCGCTCTCATCGCCGACGCTGTAGATTTGAGTTCCATCGGTGGCGATGTTCCATGCTCCGGCTTCGGGGATAATCGGAGTGAGCCAACGGCGAGCGCGAATGTCGTAGCGGTCAATACCACGATCGCCAGTAGCGAACAAGTAGCCGCCAACCTCGATGACTTCGTCGACGAATTCATTGGTCGGCGTGGTAGCAAGCAGCAGATTACCGATGGCCTGCGGGGCAGCATCAGCATCGAGAACGGTGAGCAGCCCACTTCCGTCACTTACCAAAATCGCAGAGGATGTTGGTGCGCGTGAGCCGCCTGCGGGCCAAACCACCAAGTCCATTCCTGCATCATTCAGTCCCATACCTTCCATTGTTGACTCGCCGGTGAACGAGCCTTGAGTCGTGTTGTATACGTGCAGACCTTCTTCGGTCAGGATGACAATATCATCACCATGCGATTCTAATGATGCAATCGAATCCGATGAAAGCCAGTTGCCACCATGCCATGTCGCAAGCCAGTTGCCGGTAGCGAGGTCCTGACGAGCGAGGCCCTCATCGGTGGTGCCAACGAACAGTTGCCCACCAGCCACCAACAAGTCGGATACTTCGTCGCTAGGCAAGTGATTTGCAGTGGACAGGGAGCCCATGCGTACTTCCTGCACAAAGTCCCAACGCCCAACACCTTCACCAGAGGTTGCAACCAATACCTCGTCTGCAAGCAGAATCAGGTCCTGCACATCTTCATCCGGCCACATCTCGTCATCCTCATGCGAGACTGCCTTATTCCACGAGGTCGTACCATCGGCCAATGAATAGAGCGTACCGGGACCAGCGCCCCAGAGGGTGCCGTCCGAGGCTAGAATGAGATTGGTCAACACTTCCCTATCGTTGAGCGACGGAGGTGTTGGGACTGCACAGGAGGACCCATCATCGAGACGCCAGCAGCGTAGGTTCCCATCGTCATCAAGACCGAGCAGCCTACCATTTGACTCATCGAGAACCAGCGCGTTCAATTCAGCATTCTCAATTCGGTCAATGATGGCCGGTGATGACGTAGAATCAAGCATCAGCAACGAGCCCCCGCTGATTGCCAGATACAACCTACCGTCATCAGGATGAATCGCTGAGGCTTGGATATCCAAGAGGTAGGGCGACAGCGACACCAGTGGGTCAACAGGACGCAGTGCTTCCATGACGATATCAGTCACGGTTGAATTGGCCGGCAACTGCCAAGTCGCAGTGGAATCTGAACGAGGCACCATCCGCCCGATGTGCGGGTCACCGCCGGTGAAGTCCAACACCTTGCCAAGACTTGGGCCACCAGACCAATCGAGTACCATCGAGCCGGAATCAGGAGACCAAATACGGGGTTCATCGACCCATAGGTCATTGGCTCCATCGACTCGAATCTCAAGAGATATGTCGGTCATCTGCACCCCATAAGGCACAAGATGATGGAAATCTGCACTTGCAAGCCCACCCTGCCCATCGGCTCCAGTAAGGTCGAGGGTCATCCATCCAGTGTCAAACATTGTCCCTTCAGACTCCGAATCTCGTCCGGTATCTGCCGCAGACAGCGAGAGCAGTGGTGATAGTGACATCCCTAGCATCAGCAAGACGAGTAAAAGGGACTTGGGAAGCCTACGGAGGGGCCTTTTCGCGCGTGCGCGACGATTCCTCATGCCCCGTCGCTTGTTTTGTTGCCCATAAGTGAAGTGGTGTTCGGATACCAACGCCATTCTTCGTTTACCATCGCCCCCATAGGGGCGAAATCAGTGAAATTGGGCCAATTACGCCATTATTCAAAATCAGGGTCACGTTTACTGAGGAAGGCTGCGACTCCCTCGGCGAAATCCTCACTTTGTGATGCGTCGACAATGCTTGCCTGCTCAAGATCCAACTGCTCGCTGAAATCGGTGTGCGACTGAGAATCCAACAATCGTTTGCTCGATTGTCTGGAGCGTGCTGACCACCTTCCCCAATCGCGAGCAACTTCCACCGCCTTTTCCACCAATGAATCTGCATCGACCAACTCATCAACAGACCCGTTAGAAAGCGACTGTTCAGGTCCCCAAGTTTCGTTGTTGAAGAAGAAGCGTCGAGCGGCCTGAGTTCCGACCAATCTTGGCAGCAGCCAAGTCGTGCCTCCATCAGGAGTCAGGCCGAGTCGGAAGAAGGCGGCAGCCAACTTCGCATCTGGGCCAGCGACGCGGTAGTCCGCAGAGAGAGCGAGGCCAAGACCGGCGCCGGCCGCAGCACCGTTAATAGCCGCGACGTACACCTTTTCGGTGCTGCGCAATCTGAGCAATAGCGGATGCAGTGTTTCAGTCAGATCCTTGACAAGACCACCAATAGTTCCCTCATCCAAATGTTGCTGGAACGCGTTGATGTCCGCCCCGGCAGAAAAGAAGCGGCCGGTGCCAGTCAATACGAAGCCGCGCAAATCTGGATTATCCATCTGAGCATTCAGCGCATCTGAGATCTTCCGCATGGTTTCAGCATCAAATGCATTCTTCGCAGCCTCAGCCTGTAAAGTGACCAAAGCGACTCCGCCATCTCGCATCTCGACACTCAGCACCATGTGGCCCGCTCAATGTTCTCATTCATCAAGTGCATGAATGTGATAAGAGGGATACGAGTGGCGAGCAACATGCACACCCGCACCCAACTGTACATCAACGGAAAGTGGGTTGAAGCGACCGGCGATGGAAGCATCGAGGTTATCGACCCAACTACGGAGCAGTGCATCGGTTCTGTCCCCGTCGGCTCACAAACTGACGTAGATGCAGCGGTTGGCGCAGCCAAGGCCGCCTTCCCGTCTTGGTCGCAATCGACTGTCGAAGAGAGAATCAACGTGTTGAATCGCCTCTCGGCGGCCTTCAAAGAGCGCGGAGAGGAACTAGCACAACTCATCACTTCAGAGGTCGGCACTCCCATCGGTTACAGCCGAATGGCGATGATAGGCACGCCAACAGTGGTTCTACGCTCATACGCGAAGGAATTGGAGAACTTTCAGTTCGAGGAGGAAGTTCGCAACTCACTAATTGTCAAGGAACCCATCGGTGTAGTAGGCATGATCACACCCTGGAATTTCCCTCTCCACCAAATAATCGGCAAGGTGGCACCAGCTATCGCCGCCGGCTGCACAATGGTACTCAAGCCCTCAAAAGAAGCGCCAATCAACGCCTTCATTCTCGCCGACATCATCGACGAAGTAGGGCTTCCCGCAGGCGTTTTCAATCTGGTTAGCGGCCACGGCAGCGAGGTTGGTCAGTATCTTTCAGGCCATCCGGACGTCGACATGGTCTCCTTCACCGGTTCCACGGGCGCAGGCGTGCGCGTGAGCGAGACTGCAGCACCGTCAGTCAAGCGAGTCACTCTGGAATTGGGTGGCAAGAGTGCAAACGTGATTCTTGATGATGCTGACATCGAAACAGCAGCAAAGGTCGCCGTCAGCGCCTGCTTCGCTAATTCTGGACAGACCTGTTCTGCTTTGACCCGGTTGTTGATACCTGCAAGCAAACGTGACGAGGTCATCTCAATTATCGCCCCGCGCGTAGAGAGGTACACCACCGGTGACCCCCGTGATGAGGCAAGCAAGTGTGGACCGATGGTATCCGCTCGCCAGCAGGCGAGCGTATCAGAATACATCAGCAGCGGAATAGCCGATGGAGCCACCCTAATCGCTGGCGGAGAAGGTATGCCGGACGGACTGGACAGCGGCTATTTCGTCAAGCCCACCGCATTCGCTGATGTAACTCCGGACATGCGTATCTTCCAAGAGGAGATCTTCGGGCCGGTTCTATCCATCACAACCTACGAAACCGAGGAGGAGGCGGTAGCAATGGCAAACGACTCCGAGTATGGGTTGTCAGGAGGTGTCTGGTCTGGAGACGAAGAACGCGCGATGGCATTCGCCCGCAAGATGAGGACCGGACAGGTCAGCATCAACGGTGGTGCGTTCAACATCTCGGCACCATTTGGCGGCTACAAAATGTCTGGAAACGGCCGGGAATTGGGCCTGCACGGCCTTGAAGAATACTTTGAGGTCAAGTCAATCCAACGCTGAAAAAGCAATCTATTCGGCGAAGCCAACATGAACCATTGCTGTTCTGTGCGTGTGAGGTGTCCGGATGATGAGCGATGCGATTACTGATTCTGCCTCAACTTCTGTACCACGATTGCTGTTGATTTCTGGTGCTACCGGAACAGGCAAGACGACTATTGCCAAGGCGGTCGCACACGAGGCGAATTTCGCAAGAATCGTCTCAACCGACACTATCCGTGAGGTCATGCGTATCTCTGGAGGCCAAGAAGAGCAGCGGCCTGCGTTGCATCGTTCATCCTACTCACAAGGTGAAATCGGTGACGCTGTGACCGACTGGATTGACACCGCAGAAGCGGTAGGACCCGGAGTTGAGGCAGTTATTGCCAAGGCCCGACGTGAGGGAGTTGACCTCATCATCGAAGGAGTGCACATCATTCCAAACTCTCGCATAGTCAACGACTGGAACGCCGCAGGAGGCGCTGCTGTGGGTGTTGTGGTCAAGATTGAGGATGAAACCACTCATCGTGAACGAATCAAGCAACGCGAAGCCACCACTTGGCGGGGAGTTGACCGCTACCTCAACTCATTCGACAGGATTCGCGCCATTCAGCGGTCAATCGTAGAACGAGGTAATGGAGCGGAATGGAAAACCGTTGACACCCGCTTGCACACCGATGGCCTCGGCATGGTACGCCAGTGGCTCAACGAGGCTTGGTATGCCGCCAGCCGTCGCCGCTAATTTTGAATTCCACAGCAGATGAAGTCTTGAAGCGCCACTCTGTGGCGTCGCCATGACCGAAGGCGAGGGAGACAGTGGCGGAGTCCGCAGTTTCATCTGGACATGGTTCGGCTTCGACGGTTGGAAGGAACTCTCAACTAGCAAACGGATTGGTGCACAAATACTCTACAGGCTCGCATTCGTAGCTGGCTTGGCTGTTTTGCTCGTCTTGTATGGCTCTTTCATGGGTGAGGACCCGTCGATAGTGCCGTTACTCGGCATGTTTGTGGGATGGTTTCTCATCTTCCAGGCGATGATGAATTTCATATTCACAGCGGGCTCTCGTTAGGTGATAACATGGAAATTATGAGTGATTTAACTGATGGGCAGTCGGGGGAAATCCAGTTTCTCTCAGCCAGTCCATTCGAGATGCCCCATATACTTCAGAAGATGAACGAAGCCCCTATTCACCCGGTATTCGGGCACCTGATTCTTCCCGATTCATCCGTTGAGGATGCTGACAAACCGGTCCCTTGCGTTGTGGCTTGCCATGGAAGCAAAGGATGGAGCGACCATCACCATGACCACATTCAGAATTGGGTTGATGCCGGCATGGCCGTGTTCCAAGTCCACTGTTTTGAGTCGCGGCAAGTTGCGGAAATTGTCGACAATCAGATGATGGTCACCCACGCGATGATGCTCACCGACGCCTTCCGAGCCTTGCAACTGCTGCAGACCCATCCACGAATCGATGGAAGTCGCATTGCAATCACTGGTTGGAGCCTCGGCGGTACTGTCGCTCTGTATGCTGCATGGTCGCCGATTGCCGAGGCTCTCGCTCCAAACGGTGAGCGATTCGCTGCCCATCTACCGTTCTATCCCGCGGCGCATATGCGCCCGGAAGAGCAGCGATGGTCCTCAGCCCCTATCCAAATTCTGCACGGAACGGATGACGACTGGACGCCCCTGCATTTCGCCACAGAACTAGCAGAACTGATACGACCGCATGGTGCGAACATCGAGGTCCAGATTTACAAAGATTCACAGCATTCCTTTGACTCAGAGATGCCGATTGAATGGCTGCCAGATGCAATCAGGCTAGACCATCGCACAGTGCAAATAGACGCAAATGGCGACCTATGGGCGGAGAAGGAACCGGGTGATGTGATTCGATTGAATGAGCCGGCTGAACGGTTTGCTGCATTCCAATATGCCCAAAACATCGGCTGTCACGCCGGGGGCAATCCAGAGGCAAGAAAACACGCTCTCAGATTCAGCACAGACTTCCTGCTCAATACTCTGTAATTCGACAGGACCGCAGGGCCGTATGCAGAAATGTATGAGCGACTACCGGACAACCGTAGATACAGGGAAGTCGTCCAATGAGTGATGAAGCAGAGCCGGAATTGAGTTACTTCGGTAAGATTCGCAACTTCGGCTGGAACGCCCGGATGTATCTGTTGCACATCTTCGGGATGGATGTCATCCACGGCGCTTGGGAGGTGCTGTTCAACCTCTACCTGCTGCAAATCGGCTTTGACCTGAAGTTCGTAGGCTTGCGACTCGCAGTTCTCGGAATCGCTGGAGCACTCGCGTCGATTCCGGCTGGACGACTCGCTGACAAGTTCGACCGGAAATGGGGTTTCATCATCGGTGATGGGGGCGGCGCTGTTTGCGCTGTTGTTCTCATCATGTCCACGGATGGGACTACCATCCTCGCTTTCTCCGCCATCGCTGCCGCCTTTGGCGCGCTGCACCACGTGACCGAGGTGCCATTCATGGCTGAGAACTCCGAACCACGGGAACGCATCCATCTGTTCAGCGTCGGCTCTGGATTCCGCACGTTGGCAGCGATGTTCGGTGCTCTGGTCGCTGGATTCCTGCCACGCATGCTGGTGGGCGACGGCATGGAGATGGTCGAAGCCTACCGCTTCGCGGTGCACGTCGGCATCGGCTGGTGGTTCATCTCGCTCATCCCCGCTGTGCTACTTCGTCGCAACCCGATAATCGAAGAGGATGCGGTGGGGGCGACTGGAGAAGTCCGAAAAGGCATGTTCGCTGCCCTCAAGACACCGCAGACCGTGTTCCGCTTCGTTGTGATATCCGCCATCTTGGGGCTGGGTGCTGGGTTCGTGCTGCGATTAGCGAACGTCTTCTTCCTGCAAGATGTCCACGCGCATGAGCATGAGATTGGCACTGTGTTCGCAGTCGGCTCACTGTTCCTCGCCATCGGTGCGTTCCTCGTTCCATTCGTCGTGGCCAGATTGGGTGAGGTCTCTTCCATCATCTGGACCCGTTTTGCTGCCATCCCGTTCATCCTGCTGATCGGCTACGCTCCGGATCTGGCAGCACCTGAGACTGTGGTATCCATCGCCGGGCTAGCCTGGGTGCTGCGCACCACGCTGTTCAACATGTCCAATCCTGTGATGGAATCATTCAGCATGGGGCAATTGCAGCCATCAGAGCGCGCCACCTTCGTCGGCATCTCCAGCATGTTCTCCAGTGGATTAGCAGCGGTCGGAGCCTATCTGGGTGCATCATTGATGTCAGGGGGCGACTACCGCACGCCGTTCATCGCCATGGCAGTGGCCTACCTCATCTCCACCTATCTCTTCCTGCGCTGGTTCCGTGGCACCAAGGGGCTATCCGACCCTATCCCAGCAGACAACTAAGCCAACATATCCGGGCATAGATAAGCAGAAAAAGAAATTCACTATCCGTATTCCATGTCAGTTCAGAGGGGTGTTCGATACACGCCCGAGGAAATAATCCTACTCGTAAATTCCAATAGAGGATATGGGTTGGAAAGGATGATCAAGAAAATTTACTTTGAAAATGGAACAACCAAATCTCAGAATCAAAGCAGATATTTTACAGACACATTAGATGTTCTGATGGATTACAAAGAAACTACTGGTGAAGATATGTATCTGTGGATTCAAGATCCTGAAATGACAACCATGGTCACACGGGATACGTGGAAAGAAATTACCAACAACGCCCCGACACCAAAAGGTGCAGGTTTGTCCACGTCTCGGACATCCAAACCCGACCGAAAGGTCGGCATTGGTACCAATAGCAGGCATATCCCATTGCCACCTCAGGAATTTGAAGGGGGGGGCGTTGTTCCCATTTGGATGAGGTAGTTACGTCCGAAAAATCCGGGCATAGCCCGCCCTATGCTCGGGGGCTATTTCAAGCGATGGATTTCGACTCA
>CAUZSM010000068.1:0-9135 GCA_963582685.1 Candidatus Thalassarchaeaceae archaeon
CGCAGATTCTCAAATGCCATTCAGTTACCTCCGTGTAATTGTTCTATCCAGTCAAGTGGTGCGTCTGGCATACGGGGCTTGAATCCATCTGCTATCCACGCGCTCATAACGCCTAACACATCCCCGCTCTGACTCGCCGTCATATCTACTTCAAGCATTGGTGTTCCACCTTCTGCGGCTGATGTCAAACACTCGGCAGCGATAGAGCCAATCAATTCTGCTTCTACGTTTTCATTGACTTTTGATTCACTGTATCCGCGTTCTATCAACCGCTGTTGCAGCACCTCTGGGTGACAACGCAGCAGGATTACAGCATCAACTGGAAGAAGGTGACTTAGATGGCCATCGATGAGAGTTACTGCATCACTGCGCTCCACCCATTCGCTTGCAGCAAGAGCCTCAGTGAGTGCTTCGGTGTCAATCGGCGCAGCACCATCGTCAGGGTCAGGGTTGCCGAGCAACCCATGGCGATAGGCAATCACGGCAACCGCCTGCACACTGATTCCCGTTTCAGCTGCTTGTGTACAGAGAGTGGTCTTACCACAACCGGGCGTGCCCGTGATAGCGATTCGATGACCAGTCCCCATCGGTCTGTGGGTAGGTTGGCGGGTCATCAAGGTGGCGCAGAAAATCCGCAAATACTGTTCTGACATTTCGTGGCAGGGGTTATACCGCCCGTCCCCTCTTGGTCATGACGAGGCTTGAAGATGGCAAGACACACTGACAGCGCGACGGCAATAATTCTGATAACAACGGAACCAGGTATGGAAACCGATGTCTTCGAGGCTTTGCGGCACATACCAGAGGTAGTTGACCAGTTGCTATTATTCGGAGAGTACGACGTTTATGCGCGTTTGGAATGCGAAGGTTTCGGGATTCTGGGCAGCGTGGTCATCAACCAAATCCGTTCCATCGATGGCGTGGATTCGACCAAGACTCTTACTGCGGCTCCGACATCCTGAGCATCAGATACGCATTCCGGGGAAAGTCACTGCCGCTGCTCCAGTACCAATCAGACCAGCGAGTAGCAGCATCGGCCATGCCAATTTGACATGGATATCGTAAGAAGCGTCGAATGTCGCGGCTGGGCTTGAGCCAGCTGATTGTCCCGCGGCAGCGTAGTAAGTACCGGCCTCGACTTGCCAAGTCAGACTGCGCGAACTTTGAGTGTCAGTGCCACCAGCGACGAAGTCCATTGTAGAACCTGAGCAGGTGTTGATGATTCCCTCGCAGGCATTGGCCTGAGTTTCGTCGATGACGCCTACCCAAACATCAGCATTCCAAGTGATTTCAGCCTCAGCGTTCACCATCCAAGAACTGACGGGCATTTCCTGGAGAGGGTCGGGGGATATTCCCACTCCAAAGCCCTGCTGTGGCACCGGGATGTTTTCGACTTCTCCTTTGATATGGTATCCAATCAATCCTCCAACCATTACTATGGCGCAGAGAATGGTGATTACCAATGGGATTAATTTCATGTCAAACTCTCCTCATGGATAAAAGAAAAAGGCCAGTGCTAGAATCGCATAGGTCCCAAGCAGCATCGCACCTTCCAGCCAGTTGCTTTTACCGTCTGCTGCGATGGCGTTAGCGATGAGAACTGCGAGGAATACCGCAACGGTTTCAAACATCCCGAATTCAAAGGTGAGAGGTACACCCAATACCCAAGCGAGTACAATCATCAGTGGTGCAACGAACACCGCAATCTGAGTGCTGCTGCCAACCGCGATGGCGAAGGAAAGGTCCATCTTATTCTTCCCAGCAACTGTGACTGCAGTGAAATGCTCAGCGGCGTTGCCGAATAGAGGTAGCAAAATGACGCCGATGAATAGGTGTCCAAGGCCAAGTCCATCTGCTCCGACTTCAATCGAGCGAACCAGTATTTCTGCCATCCATGCCACCATGATTGTGGCAACCAGCAGAAGGGTGATAGCCTCGCGCATAGACATGTGAGGCTTCTCCTCGACCTGATGAGTGCCGTCTGTTGCGAACAGTTCGGTGTGTGTGCGTAGTTGGAACATCAGGAATAGACCGTAGAGCAACAGGAGGACGAAAGCAGCCGCATGCGACAATTTACTGACAATTTCTTCAATTTCTTCTCCAGATACTCCTGAATTTAACAGTGCACTCTTAACCGCTGTTGGAACAATCAGGGTGATGACGGCGAGCAGTAGAAGGGAGCCGTTAGCGCCTACCTGCGCAGGACTGAATTCCTGCACCTTGTGCTTGAGGCCTCCCCAGACGAATGCAAGCCCAAGAACCAGTAACAGGTTACCGATGATGGAGCCAACCAGCGAAGCCTGTACGACATGAATCATGGTATTCGCGGTTTCATCTCCCGCAGCCGTACCTTGCTTGAGAGCGCTGGCGGCAGCAAAGATAGCAACTCCTGCGATAATCAATTCAGCGGCATTGCCGAAGGTTGCGTTGAGTAATCCACCGGCTGCCTGACCGGTCCGCAGTGCAATTTCTTCGGTTGCCCGACCCATCAGGAAAGCCAGCGGCATGATGGCGACCATCGAGGCGACGAAAGCGACCACTTGGTCGCCGCTGCTATACGCGGCCCATACAGCTACTGGGACTGCAACAAGCAGGATATTGAGTTTGATTTTCCTCGGGTCAACAGCCGCAATAAGGCCGCTCCAACCCTCGTCATCTACGGACTCGTCTGACTCCGACACGCCTCTCGCCAATCACCAACGGAGGAAGAACGGCCTTCAATCCTCTCCCGTTCCATTCATCGTGAGATATGTCTCGACCATCCCTAACTGGGTGGTGGTGGGCTGTAATCTCCCACATCCTCTATTCGCTCGAGTGTACATCCAGGTGGGGCCGTCACAGGATTGCATCTCACCGGTCCTTCTGGAAGCCATATCGCATAGTCGATGTCCTCGTCAACGCCCTCGTAATCGGTTGATAGCATGTGGGCTCCTGATGTGAGAGCCAAATCGAATCTGCTGTAGTTGCTCTCGCGCGCCTCCGCAGTACCAGAATCGGGACGAGTTCTGACAATGAAGCCAGCCTCAGCCGCTGCAGTCAAGACATCTCCTTTGTCCATCGGGTCTGTCCACGAAATGACAGCGGCTTCTGGCTCAATCTCATCGACAATGGCAAACATCGTAGCGTTGGCAAGGCCCGGGTTATCCTCGACATATGAGTCTCTGATCTCACTCTTGTCGAGTAGCACAAACAGTGCTTTGCCTCGACTTTCCTCCAGCAATGGCCAGCCATCGCCTTCGGTCACAGCCTCGCTGAGCGAGGCTGAATCACCTCTAACATCATCAGGAGTGATGGTCATATTTGCTGGCCAAACGCTGGCAATATCATCCTCAATCATCTGCAGAATCTCCATACTATCCACTAGCGCCGGCGGGTCTTTTGGTTCAATCATCAGCCAGATTGGTACGTGTTGTGGAGAAGACACACTCCAGTCGTGAAGCACCTCCAAACATTCTGTGAAGGCATCACAGGTAGAAGCAGAATCGTATGGGTTGTGATATACTCGCAGTCCCAAGCCGGGAATCCACCAAACATCGATTTCGAATTGCCTGACCCCGTAGATGGAAGCCTGTTCATCGAGAGGTGCATGGCTGTAGTTATACTCGTCAATCAGTTCACCACCGAGTGGCTTGAGATGGTAGGAATTGTGAGTCCCTTTCATCTGCAGGTGGTTCAATCTCAAGGGTTCGGGTGGTTGTTCATCAGAATCATTTCCTCCCAGACAGCCTGCGAAGGAACACAGCAAGAGCAGTGTAGAAATCCCGATGGCTTTGGCGAATCTCATTCATCCACCCCGTCGCCAACCGGTGGCGTTGAAAGTTGCCGATTTAGCCACCATCCCCAGACGACGAAGCCGAATAATGCACTAGAAAGGTGGAATATGGTAACCCATCCGGAAATGCCGTTATACTTGCTATTCCAAAATTCAAAACACAGTAATACCAATGGCAATATCCACTTTTTTCGAGTGTTCTGACTCACAGCGCCAATAACTCCCATCATTCCTGCTGAGCCGCCAATCCAGTTCCGCTCTATCGCATCGGTGAAGAATACATCATCTGGCCTGAAATACGCGCCGAGATTCATGGAGATTCCAGCCAATATACCCGAAAATACGACGGTTGAGAAAAAAATCACTACCGTCGCTCGTGAACTGTTACGAACTTCAAATGCTTGTACAATCAACATGAATGTAATAGTGACGAAGTAGATGTGTTGGTATCCATTATGGAACCACGGTGCAGTGAATAGCGAAATCAGGAATTGATGCGGAGCACTCACCAAATGTCCCGGCCACAACGCGGCTGCGCAGGAGATTTGTTGACCCATAGTCGTCGTGCAATTCCATGAATTACCCGGGCCGAGACCCAAGAAAAATGCCCATGAGACTACGATGAAGGACAGAGTGAAATAACGCGTGCGTAGAATCTCAACCGGAGATAGATTGTAGCCGTGCTCATCGGTCCACGGCAATAGGAAAGGCAACAGTGGTTTCGTGGCGTCACCGGTTGTGCCCATGGCCCTCGTCAGTGTCCAAGATAGTTCAAGCATTTCCCCGACTAGATGCCTTCGTAATATTCGGTTATTGCATTTTCAAGGTCTGTTTGAGCGGCCGCTTCATCGACTGCAATACTCTCCCCATCTATCCGCAATGCGTTGCCATCCACCCAAGTATCAAGACAGTCAGCGGATGAGTAGATCAGATTGGAGAGCAATCTCCTGCCATCCTTTCCGTGTGGGCGCATGCGAATGGAATCAATGTCCCATGTGACCCAATCACAACTGCCCTTGGTCGCTAATTGCCAAGTTTCCAATGGGTCGAGGATTGTCGAATCCCAGTGGTCGTGGCGCTGAATCAGACTGGCGAATTTCGCCTCAGCGCGCATGTCGAGGCTGTTGTTGGAGCCGGCTCCATCGGTCCCGAGCCTGATATCGACTCCTGCTTCCTTCATTGCAGGATACGACATGGTGCCGCCGGTTGCCAACTTCATGTTAGAAACCGGGCAATGCACAGCGTGAACTTCGTGTTCCGCGAGCAGCCGCATTTCTCGTTTGGTCACCCAGCCGCAATGCGCGCATACAGTGCCTGTCTGGAAGTAACCGATGCTGTGTAGATATTCGATGGGATACATCCCGTGCTTGGCGTGGCACTCCGCCACTTCCTGTCGGGTCTCGCTGGCGTGAATATGCAATCTGCACCCATGCTGTTTGGCCATTTCACTGGCCTTCAATAGGGTCTCGGTTTCGCAGGTATAGATTGCGTGAGTGCCGATGCCGAACTCGATGCGCCCGGGTGCTGGTGATTCGCCCCTGAGCAAGGAGTCCATTTTCAGCAAAGCCTCGCCTGAACCGCCGGGATAGGAAGCGGTGGGGAAATCTGTGATTGGTCCACATACCACTGCGCGTAGTCCAGTCGTTGCGAGCGTGTCCGCGACCACATCTGGATGGTAATACATGTCACAGGCAAACGTGGTGCCGGTTGCGAGCAGTTCAGCGGCTGCTGCCCGGGTGCCGATCTCAACGAATTCCGCAGTCAGCCGCTTCTCAGTTGGGAATACTGATTCCTCCAGCCAACGCATCAGGGGAAGGCCCTCACCCATGCTGCGATTGAGAATCATTGCGAGGTGGGTGTGCCAGTTCTGCAGAGAGCGGGTGATGAACCGATTATCTCCTTCCATGTCATGAATGACGTCTTCATCACCGATTGAACGGGTCCACGAGCCATCCGGCAACAGCAGCACGTCACCGTGATGAATAACACCGTCATGGTCAATCAATCGGGTGTTGCGGTAGCGCACCGGCGCCTCGTCCATGTTGCAAGGGGGAATGCGTCGGTTCCATCTCCCTTTCGGCGATTTGGTGAGCCGCAGGTTGAAGGGGCGGACTTGTCGAGGCATCTCCGATGGCGGAAGACCCGTATCGAGTGCTCGGAGTATCACCGGATGCACCGCATGCTGAAATCAAGCGTGCTTTCCGAAAACTCGCCCGCCAATATCACCCAGACCGCAATCCTGGCGATGCTGCTGCTGAAGAGCGCTTCAAGGCGATTCAGAATGCTTGGGAGAAGGTCGAGACCACCGAGAAGCGACAAGCATTCGACGAGGAGCAACGAATGGAGCAAGCATTTGGCGGATTCACCTCAGGTCAGAACGTCGATTTTGGTGGTGGCGTCGACATCAACGACATGCTTCGAGCATTCATGGGGGGCTCACCACGAGGAGGCGATCCATTCCAAGGCATGGGTGGAGCCACAGTTTTCGATTCCAGCGGAGGAGCACATCGTTCCACCGGTCGAGCAAGACCCGCTGCTCAGCAGCCTCGTCCGGCGCCAGCAAAGGGGAGTGACATCGAATCCCCACTCGATATCGATATGGAAATGGCTGCGAAAGGTGGCGAGGTACAGTTCACTCTGAGTCGCCTCAAGCGTTGCTCGCAATGTGATGGCAAAAGTCATGGCACAACCGCACGTTGTGCATCGTGCAATGGGCTAGGGGTGAATCGTCGCTCAAGCAAGTTCACCGTGAAGGTTCCAAAGAACGCCAAACATGGCCAGCAATTACGCCTCCCCAAGATGGGTAATGACCACCCGTCAGCCCCGTCTGGTGACCTGATTATCACTCTGCGAGTTGACGCGGAGGAAGGCAGGCGTTGGGAGGATGACAAACTAGTGCAAGAGGTACTGATTCCATACTCCACTCTGATGCTTGGAGGAAGCGTACGAATCCACACTCCAGCGGGCAGTATCGTCGAAGTGAAAGTTCCACCAGCGAGTCGGATTGGTGACCGTCGCCGCTTGCCCAACCAAGGTTTTGGGGGCGGCGACCTCGATATCGAGTTCACGCTTGCTGAAGGTGATGACCTGACCGATGAGCAGCAGGCAGCCCTCGATGAGTTGCGACGCAGCGGACTTTGAGGGCAGACCCGTAGAAGCGCACCGTTCAATACCGATTCACGTCGGCCGTTGGCCGACGTGCACACATGCGAGACTTCTCCCGAGTGGCGAGCACCCTGATTCCCAATCGCCGGGCGTTCCACATTTCGATACTTGTCATTTCACTGTTGATGATTCCAGGATTTATCTCCAGTTTGACTCCGATTGACATTGAATCCTACGACATGGAAACCCCCGAATTGACCGCTTACCATGTGCTGAACGACGATTTTTCCTCCTCAGAGGTCACCATTGGCATGATGGTGGTCATTCGTGACCCCACAGCGGTATCCGGCGCTCCAGAAGCTCCACACCGCGATTCATCTGGTAATGCCATCCTCGATGACATTCCCGGGGCTAACCAACGCATCGCTTACCCCGGTGATTCACAAGGTTTGCAGGGTGAAGGAATACCAATTGGAGGGATTCTGAATCTGACCGTTCTTCGTGAGATTGACCAGAAGGTGAACACTGCCCGTGCCGACCCAATCGCTGAGTTCTTCCGTCCACTGGTCAGTGACCTCACCGGAGAGGGAACCGACGGCATTCTCGCTCTTCCAGAGCAATTTCGTGCCTTCATGGCCAATAGTTCGATGCTGACCCGTGATTCATTGGACCCTCTCGGTAATCCAGTTCCGGCTCGCACCCAATGGTACGACTGCGGTGAGATGGAGTGTCTAAAATTCGATGACCAGAACCTCACTCAGGCTCACATTGACTTGGCTGCACACCGTATGGTGAACTCCAGTTCTGGGATTTTCATGCGGTGGATGGCGAATGACCGGGCCTTCTTGCATGACCCAGCCAGCCCGGTCATCGGTCCGGTTGGAGGTCAGATTGGTGAGGATGGCTCTTTTCAGAATGCGGTATGGATGCCGGGACGTTGGTCTTCGTCTTCAACTTGGATTCTAATCCAGATGAGCAAGGTGGACATGGAAGAGAATGGCTTCACCTTCTCTTGGGCCAATGCAAGGTCTGAGGACGGTTGGACTTGGGACGGCTTCAGCCTTGAAACCACTCCACCACACAACAGCGCTTCTGAATGTCAAGCGGCCAAAGCGGCGGGAGATGAGCCTTGCTCGGCGGAGTGGGCGATGATGGCATTGGAGGAGAACATCCGAACCACCGACCAACTGACAGTTTCTCTAGCGGTTGGTGAAGGCATCAACGTCGAGGTAAACCGAGAACTGCAGGAGTCACTGTTCCTGCTCGTTGGCATGGTCATCGCAGTATTGGTACTGCTATGGGTCAGTTTGCGGCGATTTTCCGATGTCGGAATAGTCGGCATTACCCTTGGATTCAGCCTGCTGTGGATGCAGGGTCTGATCGGCTGGGGAATCATCATCGGCAACACGTTTGACATCACCATCATCAGTCGTAGTCAATTCAGCAATTTGCTACCAATTCTCATTCTTGCATTGGGTATTGACGACAGTCTGCACGCCTTGCATCGTTACAAGGAGGAGCGGCGGAACGGCGCATCTTCCCGAGAAGCCGCCCACACATCGTTGTCGAAAGTAGGACGAGCCATCATGCTGACCTCAATGACTACTATGGCTGCATTCCTAGCCAATCTCACCAGTGATATTCCGGCACTGCGTTCATTCGGCATAGAAGCGGCTCTTGGAGTCGGTGCCGCCTTCATCCTCACTGGACTTTGGGCGCCACTGATACGTTTGGACTTGGACCAATTCATCGCCGGTCTTGGTCGCTTGAAAGATGAGCCAGAGGGACAATTGCACATGGTTCCTGAGCATTGGCTTGCTCGCATCACTGGCGGTTCTGCATTCGCAAGCCCAGTTATCATCATCGTCGCTCTGATTATCACTGCCATCGCCACGCCGATAATGCTCACACTTGAGGGCGATTTCAAGGTCGAGGATTTTCTCTCGGAGGAGTCAGATTTCGCAGCAGGTGTTGCGATTGTCAACACTAGATTCCACGATGAGGGTGAGCCTGCCGCGATTGTCATCGAAGGCGATATGCTTGACCCGAGGGTCTTCGATGCGATTGACGAAACTCGGAATAATATGAATGAAATCAGCGAAAACGACCCCAATAAATTCACCAGAACCCCTACCGGAGTTGCTGAGTTACATGCTGTCGATGAATTAGTCGAGATTTCCATTTCAAACTTGGTTGCAGACCCAATTCCATTCCTCGAAGCCGGTTGGAACACAAGTGCAGCCGGTAATGGGGTAAAC
>CAUZSM010000069.1:0-8926 GCA_963582685.1 Candidatus Thalassarchaeaceae archaeon
GAGTAGGTTGCTGTGCGCAGGGTGTAGAACATCATTGGCAGAGCGCCAGAAGGAGGATTGGCTAGGCTGAATGCTCCTGCACTCACAGGTAGTGGAGAGAGAGTCCCAACAAAGGTGGATTGAGCAACACCAGCAGCAATGAACAGCGAGATACCGGAGCCGATACCCCACTTACTGACCAATTCGTCTAGTAGGAATACGAGGTAAGAGCCGATGAATAGTTGCATCACAATCAGCACATTTGCCCATCCTTGGCCAAAATCACCTACCAGTTCTGGGCTTGCGTCGAGGAAACCGTAGACCTGCGGGATTGACTCGACTGGAATCATCAGCAGAACCAGAATCTTCTGAACGCCTTGGTAGAGTTGCTTGTCGCCAGAATCACCGAGGTCCAAACGGATGATTTTCGCGCCAGCGAACAACTGCATGATAATCGAAGCAGTAACAATCGGACCGATTCCCAAATGCATGATTGAACCGGAAGCACCGGCCATAATCGCTCGGAACGAGGAGAATATATCGATGGTCTGGGTACTCATTCCCCAGATCATCACGTTGGTCATCGCGAAGTAGATGATTAGCACCAAAGTAGTAGTCCACAACTTGGAGTTGAATCGAACGTGTCCGTCCGGTTTGGTGATGGAGGGATAGACGTCAACAAGACGCTGTAGTCCATACAAACGACTGCTTTCCTCACCTGAGTAAAGCAGACAGACAATACACAGAGCAGCCATGATTCCCATCAGGCCGACGCCGACCAGTAGGAAGCCAACCATGCTGGTATCAACCCAGGCCCAATATCCCAGACCTAGCAGCATCAAGAACCAGATGCCACCCTTCAATGAGCGGCCAAGGTACTTGATCTCACGAACATCTTCTGGAAGATCGGTCATCATCCCCCACATGATGTAGCCAACGTATGGAATCGAAGTCACTAGAGCCCATGCAGCCTTCCAGGCCGCTGCCATGTCACCATCAAGGAATAGAGCATCTCTCTGCCAATATACTAGAGAGCCCCAATAGATGGTAGCAATGATGATAACTCCGACAACGTTCGGATTACGCCTCATCAAACCACTCCACTGTTCGTCCTTTCTTACAATTCATCTGTGAAGACTAGAGGAAATTAATCCTCATCCTCCTCAGTCAATTCCTCTTCATCATCTGAGACGGTCACTGAACCACCAGCGGCCTCGACCTTCTCGATTGCACGCGCGCTCGCGTGCTCTACTGTGACGTTGATGGCACGGTCAATTCGGCCGCTGCCGAGCAACTTGTCGATAGCGGAATCGGCAAGGTCAACACTGTCGGATTCACCAGCAATATTTGCAAGGTCGCAGACGTTACAGGTGACGTGGACCTTTCGCAGACTCGGATCACGATTGAAGCCGTGCATGCCCCAATGCCCGGGCATATACTTCAGCCGGGTCATCAAGCGATGCTTGTTTATTCCAGCATTACCGCGGCCACCACGCTTTCCAGCGCCGCGGCCTGCCTTCTTTCCACGACCGTGGTAACGGCTCCTTCCTCGGAATTTATTCGTACGGGATACCATGTTTCACACCTCACATCATTCGGGTAGCAAGCTCCTCAATCGCCTCGCCCCTGAAGCCGAGTGCACCACCTATGGTAAAGTGGCGCTTGACACCGCCCCAACCCTTGCTTCCGCGAGGCGGGTGCATACGGAAAACACGCTTCAGCGTCTCCATATCCTTGGTGGAAGCATCACCTGAAGCGATTGCTGCCGCGAATTCCTTGATATTCTTGTAATCGGTGGATTCCTTCACTGATGCATCAGTAACTGGGGCGCCTCCAACTAGACGGCCGCGCCCACTAATCAGTTCAGCGACGGCGTCGGCTGATATCTCGCCCCAGGTCACGAAATCCTTGACCTTGTGCAACATGCCTGCATAGGTGTCGCGCTCAGGAACGAGCACGGCGTGATTGACGCGAGTCAAATTGAGGTGCTGCATTGTCTCCTTGATGCTACGCTCGACCGTGCGGTCACTGCGAACTCTAATCACTAGCCATGTCATTTATTCATCCTCCCTTTCACGATGAAGAGTCTGTCTGCCTGATCATTGCTGATGCGGTGGGAATTCAGTTGCTTGAGGGCGTTGAAAGTCGCCTGTGCGAAATTGATGGTAGTGCGGGTCTGACCCTTTGAGCGAGACCATACATCGGTCACGCCCGCGAGGCGAAGAACCTTTTTGCCAGTCTCACCGATAACCAAACCCTTGCCTGCGGGCGCAGGCAGCAGGGTGATGCGGGTGGAGCCGGAACGACCGGTGACAGCGAAAGGCACGCTAGTGCCGAATCCCTCACTGGATTCCCACGAACCATTGCCTCTTTGGACACGGATGAGGTTGAGTTTTGCGTTTTCAATAGACTTGCGGATGGTACTGGCGACTTCCTTACCCTTGCAGATGTGCAAGCCGACATAGCCGTCCTCGTTGCCCACGCAGGCCATGACGTTGAAGCGGACTCTGCGGCCACTGTCGGTCATGCGCTGAATCATGTTCACGCAGATAACATCGTCTTCTAGACCGGGAATCAATGCGTCGACAATTTCGACCTCACGAACCGGAAGTCCGGATGCGAGTGCTTCATCGTAGGACAGAATCTCGCCCCTCTGCACCATTCTTCCTAGACGGGTCTTGGGCTCCCAAGTTCGCAGGGCTTGAAGGGGGTCTGGGCCGACTCGTCCGCGTTTGCGGCGAGGACGCTCCTCTGGGTCTTCCTTCTGTTGCCAAGCCATGGCGATTCCAGGTGCGACCTTTTCGTCGTCTGCTGGAGGTGTGTTTTCGACGCTCATTTATTCGCCTCCTCGATTGCCTTCTTGCTCTTGGTTACAGCGGCGGAGATTTTCTTGTCAATGTGTTCGCCGCTTAGTCGCTCTTCACTCGGGAAAATATCCTCGCTGTGTGGAACTTCCAAACCGCCATCCACCATACCCTTGAGGGCTGCGAACACGCGGTTGCCTTGAGTTGCTGCCGCTAGGCCAATGTCGAGGACTGCCTCGCCGTGACCTGCTGCTATTGCCTGCTTGGCCAGAGCGTATCCGGCGACATAGCAGGCTGGAATGGATTTGTTAGAGGCCTTGGCTGGCCACTTGTATTTGCTACACAGTTTGTTGCTGCCTGTAGAAGTGATGATTGTGTCACCATCGACCTCATAGTTGACAAGTTGGCAGAGAATCTGCGTGTTGGTGACACGAACAACCGCGCGCGGTGCGCCACTACGGAGCAATTTGAGGCGGCGGTGATAATCTGTCGTGCCGTTAGCCCTGCGCTTGTATGTGCGTCGCTGTCTCCTTCCATACGCCATCACTCATCACCTCCAACGGCAATGCCGTCAACTTCCATATTCGCCTTCATGTGGGCGATGGAACGGTAAGAGCCACCCTTGGCCTTTCGGTAGTAGTAGCGGTACTTGCTCACTTCGAGGGTTCCATCTTCACGCATTTCCTTGAGTATACGTCGCTGGGCGCGGATGGTACGCATCCATCGCTCCTTCTTTGGCAAGCGGGAACGGGCACTACCCTTGCGGCTTCCATGACCAGTACGGCGACCCTTAGCTCGCTGCAACGCGTGTTTACGGGCACGAACGCGACTGGTTCCCTGAATCGGACGAGCAGTGATGTATCCTTCCTCAATCATTTCGCGAATGTCGCTCTTCTGGACTGCGCTGCTGACCTGGTCCACATATCGTGGGTCGACCCAAATACGGTTGACACCACAATCGAGAATCTGGGCAGCCATCTTCTTCTGGTTAGTAATCTGCATCACAAGCCCCTCCTTCGGTTCAGTACACGGATACCGAGTTCATCGGCCCGCTCATGAATCATTACACGCTTACGGCCGCCAACCTTTGCGCCCACACGGGCGGCATGGGTGGCTGGGTCAACCTCATCAAGGTCCTCGGGACGGTGCACGAGAATCTCACGGAATCCAGAGGGGTGAAGATTGCGAGCAGTCGCGACCTTACCATAGCCAACACGGGCCATTGGGGAGCGGTACTTGCGGTTCATTCGCTGACTGGACTGCATTCCCTTCGGCTTGCGCCATCCGGTCTTCGACAATCTCCTGTAGCGGAACCACTCTTGGCGGCGGAAAGCGGGCTGCTTCTTCTTCTGCGCTGCACGCACAGCCAGAGCAGCCTTGGTCGCTTCATCCAACTCCGGCTTTTGCTTCGCAGTGTGAATGTAATCATCATCGTCCCAGTCCTCGTCCTCGTCGTCGTAGTCCTCGTAGTCGTCATCTTCGACGTCCTCGTCGGCTTCCTCGTCGACTTCCTCGTCAATCTCTGCCTCTTCAAGACGGGTAATCAGGTCGGCCTTCTTGCCAGAGAGTGGCAACTCAAGTGCCCTGAGCAGGTCCTTGAGTTTGGCGACGGTCAAATCTTCATATTCAGTCATTTCATCACCTTCCTCACTTCTTCGATACGACGTAGATACCGTCTTGGAAAACCCGGCGGTCGCGACCACGGATTCGGCATGCGCGTTCGATGTTGGCGCTGGTCTGTCCGACCTTCTCCTTGTCAGAGCCGGATACGATAACGTCAATTTTGTTCTCGATCTTGACCTGAACTTCTGCAGGCGACCAAGGTAGCGCGGCCTGCCGAGGCACCTTTTCACCAAACAGATTGTTAATCATTAATCGGTCTCCGTCAACCTTGATGGTCATCGGGAAGTGGGAGTAAACCACCTTGAGAGTGTACTCAAAGCCCTCAGTCACGCCGTGAACCATGTTGCCTAGGTGTGCTGCCCAAGTTCCTGCGAGTGCACGCTCCTTTCGACGGGGCAAGTTGCAGAATACCTCAAGGGCACCGTCGACCAGACTGATGCTGACCGTTCTGTGTGCGAACTCGCGCGTGACGGTTTTTCCGTCATTTGAGATACTAATTGAACCGTCACTCATTGTTACAGTAACCCCATCAGGGATTTCCACTCGGAGTGAGACGCTGTCCATCCTAACCATGTCAATCACCTCAGAAAACATATGCGAGCAATCGCCCGCCGATTTTTTCGTCCTTCGCGTCGTAGTGGTGCATCACACCTTTATTCGTAGTCAAAATCAGTAGCCCGAAGTCACGAGCAGGGAGATAACGGGACTCCCACTTATCGAAATCAGTTCGCCTTACGGAATGCCGGGGCTTGATTACACCGCAGCGATTGATTGCGCCGACAAGTTCGATGCGGAATGAATCTCCACGGCCATCAGCCACTCGCTCAAACTCACCGATGTAACCAGAGTGCTGCATGATGTTCAGCATTCTATCGAGCAAATTGCTCGCTGGAGATACCTTCACTTCGTAGTGGCCGGCTTGCTCTGCGTTAAACATCCTGATTAGAGCATCACTTAGTGGATCGAATTGCATTTTTTTCACCTCAGTTATACTTCTTGAAGCCTATTTCGGGGGCTATATCCCGGAAACACTGGCGACACAATCGAAGACCGTGTCTGCGAATGAGACCTCGCTTGCGTCCGCAACGACGGCAACCGAGAGTTCGGCCGATTCTTTCTCCATGATCTCTTGCCATGCTTCACTCCTCCATACTTGTCAGGCCGAAGTGGCTCTGGAAGAATTCCTTGCTCTCAGCCGGAGTGATCCGGTGGGAATAACTGACCCTGCTGGACTTGCGGCGGCGACGACTGACACGATGCCCGGGGCGCTCAAGAACGACATTCACGTCCATGCCGAAGATTCCAATCTCAGGGTCGTACTTCTGGTCCGGGAAATCAGTGTAATCGCGGATACCAAAGGATAAGTTACCTTGCGAATCAAAATTCCAACCGGGCAGGGTATTCTCTTTTACCCAGAAAGCCTCCTTCAGGAACTTCGCGACGGTAGCAGAATCGCGGATAGTCACCTTGCAACCTATCGGTGCACCTTCACGGGTTCCGAGGTCACGATTGGTCTTGCGGGACAGTGTGCGGACCGGCGAGAGGCCGGTCAGCAGGGTTAGAACACGCTCTGCAAGAAGCAGACGCTGTCCACCTTCGCCGACACCGATATTGACGGTGACCTTGGTGATTTGCGGCTCTAGCATTGGGTTAGCATTCTCACTCATTCACTCACCTCCATGTTAGGGATGTCTCCGGCACCGCCAATCACGAATACGTGGTCGGCGATGGTGCCAAATTCAGCGAATGCAACTTCATTATCCTTTGAGGAACGCTTCTTGAAGTATTCTGTGACCTCAGCAGTTGAACCGATGTGGCTTCCACCAATCATGTAAGCCAGAACACCGTTCTCGAACTTGTGGTGCTTCTTCACCTTCTGCGAATCGACAGCGATTCTGATGGTGTCACGTGAGTTGTACTTGTTCGCATCATCGACTAGGATGTTGCGTCCATCGTGGAGATTGAGTTGGGTCCTTCCACCCTTGACGGTTGTCTTGCCATCAATGCGACACAATTTCTCACCTGCCTGCTTGGTAGGTATCTCGACATAGCGGAGTTTGCCATTCATATCGAGCATGCAGCGGTAGTTCGTATCATCGACTGTGAGTACGTCCATCAGGCCCACGCCTCTGCGAATATCGGTGACAATTTCACCATCAACTCGAACTTGCCGGGTGGCAAGCACACGCTTGGCTTCGCGAATTGTTTGGGCGACTCCGAGAATATCACGCAGAATAACACCTAGTGCCATACAGCGCTCAATCGGATGTCCACACGGGCGAGGTCGGCTGACCCAAATCGTGGTCTTACGGGGCAGCGGCCATGACCGCGGCATTGCGAGTCTCTTCATGTGGCTGGAACTCATTACTCATCACCTCCGTTGCGGGATTGTAATTTCTTCATGCGAATCGGGTCGCTGTCGTTCACCTTCACTACAACGAGGTTGGATGGATGGACGGAGATTCCCTCCTCCTTTCCATCGGCCTTCGATTGAGTCAATCCTTCGACGAATATCTGTTGGTGGTTGGTATCGATGCGAGCAATCTTCGCTCGCATACCGAATTTACCACGGGATTCACCGTGACGCTTACCCTTGTCAGCGGCCTTGTTGCTGTTCGGGCTACCGAAATCTCCTCGGTGAACCTCTACTTCGTCACCAACACATAGAGTGACGTTGCGGACGTTGTCGTACGAGGGGTCTAGGCAACGCGCGCGCATACGCTTGCGTTGAACATGCAGTGGGGCTCTCGCCGCTGCCTTACGCTGCTTGCCTGGGGATTTGCTTACCATTTCTCACACCTCACACAATTTGCTTCGCTGCAGCAGCGATTCGGGGCCAACGCTCAGCCGCTTCGCGGCTGACCGGTCCCTTGATGTCCGAGCCACGGGTCTCACCGCGCTCGTTGACGAGAACACAGGCATTGTCCTCAAACTGCACCCAAGTTCCATCTTGGCGGCGAAATGGCCGCTTCTGACGAACAATGACTGCATGGAATATTTGTCGGCGAGTCTCTGGAGTTCCCTTACGCACGGTGACTCTCACCATGTCAGCAACTCCGCCAGCCGGGTATCGGCGTGCTACGCCACCAATCTTCAGTACAGAGATAATCTGCACTTCCTTGGCACCGGTGTTGTCTACGCACGCAAGGCGAGCCTGTGTCGGCAATCCGCGAGTGACGCGGCTGGAGATTCCCTTCATTCGGAAGCCTCCTTCTCAATAACACAGAATGTGACTGTCTTGGATAGAGGCCTGCACTCCATGATGCGGACCATGTCACCAATATCCACTCCACCAATGCATGATGGTAGGTGAGCTGCATATCTGCGGGTGCGCTTCTCGTATCGCTCGAACTTGGGCATATGACTCAGATGCTGGCGCTGTACGATAATCGAACTCTGCATACCGACCTTTGAGACGGTGCCTTCGATAATTTGTCCACGCAGCCGCAGGCTACCGTAGAACGGGCAATTCACATCGCCATCCCATTCGCCTTGCGGCTGATTGACGTCTACTCCGATATCTCTCATCTCAATTCCTCCGGTATCTGCGATGGATCCTATCCTCTGGGCGCTGACATACCATGGCGCCCTGAATGGTTACGACCTCATCGTCGAGTGTGAATTCTATGACATCCTTAGCCAGAATGAGTCTGCGCTCATCTCCGACGTCAAGAGTCAGGGTGCGTCGGCTCTCACCGACTACAGTGCCAGAAACACCGACCAAAGTCGCATCGCTGGATTTGACTACAGTCAGGCTGCGGTCGAGGAACGGCATGTGGATACTATCACTCATTCAGCGCACCTCCACTTGGTATCCATTCTGTTCAAGAATCTTTGAAGCACGCTTCTTGTGGTCCCCTTGCAGTTCAATGGTACGTCCCTTGACAGTGCCTCCACTGGCACAGGCACCCTTCAGAATCTTGGCGAGTTGGCCGATATCGATGGCCGTATCATCAATTCCTTCAACGATTGTAACCATTTTTCCATACCTCCTTCTCACAGTGCTGATGATTGCTTTTTGCTGCTCCTTTGCTATCTCTTGACATATACATAGTTCATCAGGAAGACCACACAGATTGCATATTGCTGCCATTTGAGTCTACTCCTTCCTGTTGTCTGCTCGTATCTTGGTTAGCAGCCGAGCAATGCTGCGTCGTGTCGCCTTGTATGCACCCAGATTGGATGCGGAACCGCCCAGAGCCTGCTGGGCGCGTAGTTGGAGCATTTCGTCCTTGAGTTCGGCCAATCGCTGCTCGCGGGCCTCCTCAGACATACTGTCGATTTCTCGAGACTTGAGGTGGGTCATTCTTTCGCCTCCTCAGTGGTTTCTTCAGCGGATGCCTCTTCTGCAGGCTCCTCAGCGGGTGCTTCCTCAGCGGGTGCTTCCTCAGCAGGTGCTTCCTCAGCAGGTGCCTCTTCTGCAGGCTCCTCAGCAGGTGCCTCTTCTGCAGGCTCCTCAGGGATTGGCTCGCTGTCGGGCTTGATGATGGCAACATCAACTAGCGGGGGTAGCCCAACTT
>CAUZSM010000070.1:0-8553 GCA_963582685.1 Candidatus Thalassarchaeaceae archaeon
GGTAAATGTTGGAAAGATGCACCTTGAACAAGGTATCCCACAACTCGTCGTAGCCGCTGTCTTGGTCAAGCCCATACCACCAGAACCAATCGCTTCCCTCAGCGATGTACAGGCTCTCCCAAGCCGTATCAAGTCCAGAGTGAGTTGGATTGTCAACCTCGAAATCAACCAATGCTTGGCGAGCCTCAACCAGTCGCTGCCAGCCGAGGCTCTCCTCGGCCTCTCCGGCCCATGTGGAAAGAGTCCCATCAATCCATGAGCCGGTGCCAATGGTCTGGATGTGAGGGAGTGTCAGATTCTTGGCAAGGAATTCAGAGGGTGTGGTCGTGACAATCGTCGGGTGAGTGGACAGACGAGAATACCACTCTTGCATGAATGGACGGCCGTTGTCGTGATGCTGGAAATCTGACATGAACATCCAGTTCTCACCGTCGAGCGCAACAGTGAGCAAATGCTCGCTCGGGTCCTTGCCCTCATCGAGCAACTGCTGGCGCACATTGTCGACATAGGACACGAAATCAGAGGCGGCTGCCTGCGGTGTCATAGAGCCATACTGGAAGGCGATTCGGTCGGAAATCACTCGGTCACGGAATATCGTTGCAACCTCACCACCGTCCGCTCCCGTTACTATCCAAGGCGTCGCTAGATTGCTGGCAATGGAGGTGTCAATCTCTTGTCCGTTCATGTCAGTAGATTCAGCCAAGTTCACCTCATCTGTGGCCATCCATTGGATTCCGACATCGGCGACCGGTTGCACCATCGCGGGACTTACCGATTGTTCAGAAGGCCACATGCCTGTCGGACGGAAACCAAGTTCGTCCTCAAACAGGTCCATGCCATTCTCAAGATGTGAAGTGACATCTTCTGGCCACGAATCCTTGTTTACCCTGATTCCATCCTCAAAGGTCCAGCCATCCATCATCAGCAGCGGCATGATAGGATGATAGTACGGTGTTGTGGTCAATTCCACTTGACCTGTGCCGGCTAGTTCAGAGTACATCGGCAGCACGTTGGCCATCTGCGAAGATTGTGCGTCCACGACATAGGTCAGGTCAGCCACAGAATACTGCCCGTTCTGCTCAAACAGTGAGATTAGCCCCTCATCACGATGGCTAGCGTTGTATTCGCCAAGCACATAATCGGGGCTGAACTGATACAGATACCACAGCACTTGCAAATCAAGGAAATCCTGTGGCGCGAGCAGGTCATCATCCATGATTGTCGCAGGCTTCAGGTTGTGTCGAGTCATGCCGTAAATCTCCGAGTAACGAAATGCACTCGGATACAACCATCCTAATTTTGAGTCATCAGAGGTTACGTTGTAAATCCAACCGGAGTTCCAGAACGATTGGAATTGCATGGTATGAAGTTCAAGTTCGGTGGCGTTTGGATAACTTCCTTCTTCCCAAGAGCGGCGAGCGATATCGGTGTGGACATCGAGCGTTGAATTATCGGTGTAATCAACCAACTGCTCGATGAGAGATGGCACCAAATTGTAGGTTACTTTGGTATCGGTGCCGGCAAGGATTCCGGGGCTATCCACGTATTCCGTCATCGCGTGAACTCGCACCCAAGGCATCTCGTACATACCGGTGAGCTTGTTCTTGTAATAGGGCTGATGTTGATGGAAAACTATGGCAAGATTCAGCGCGTCGTCCACTTTGTTCACGCTTCCAGAAAAATCCACAACGGGTGTGTATCCAGGCGTTTGTTCGACCGTTCTGTCAGCAATCACATACGCGTGCGTGAAGGTCTCGGCACCATTATTGGAAGCGGGATTTTCAGATGGGAATGATGCCCAAACATTGCCTTCATCCTGCCACTGCGCCCATGCCAATACTGCGAAACTGATGGGGGAACCGATGTTAGCCCAAGGAATGGAAATCTCTGTATTTTGATTACCAGACCAGCCGGCATATGCAGAAACACCAGTCTGGTCCGCTGCAACCCAACCAGATCCATCATAGGTCTGCAAGGAGAAATACGACAAATCCTCAAGCACGAAAGCGAAGTCAGCAGAATACGGTAGAGTCTGGGTAAGATCCCACTGTTTTGAGAGAGGGCTGCCACCGTCGGTGGTGTTCAGATATACGAATAGGTCAGCCCCTTCACTCGTGCTTGCCCAATCAGTTCCTTGCCACGCAAAAAACAGGTGACTAGCATTCCATGTCATTCGGAATTGTATCGACGAATTGGAATCTATGTCAATTAGCGTATCTGAGTCCCAGTCCGACAGGTCGCCATCGATGGTAATGTCATCGGGGGTTGCACCGCCCACTGCGCCGAGCAATACTGGTACCAGCAGTAAAAGCACTGCGAAAATAACTGGTCGGCGGCTGCGCTGCATCGGTTCTGCGAGTCTTGATGGTGTCAAAGCCTTTGCACCTCGGTGGCTCAAGGGCACATAGGAGAGTATTCTATGGCAGATAGGCGGACGGGCGTGCTATGCCACATCACCTCACTACCCGGCGAGGGAACGGTCGGCACTCTTGGTCCAGACGCCTTCACCTTCGTTGATTTACTAGAGCAGGCCGGTGTGACGGTTTGGCAGATGTTGCCGGTAACTCCGCCGGACGAACACTCGTCACCATACGCCTCCACCTCCGCCTTCGCCGGATGGACAGCCTTGTGCGACCCTTCGCTTTCGGTTGCTCCCGATGACCAAATGATTGCAACTTGGCTTTCCCAAAACTCCCACTGGGCTTGGGATTGGGCGCTATATGATGCGCTGAAGGCCGAGAATGACGGAGCATCATGGACAAAATGGCCTGAGCCAATCCGCCACCGGCAGGTCGAGGCATTGCAGGCGGCGGGTACTCGGCTTGCAGAACAAATACGAGAGCGAATCGTAGAGCAGGTCAGATTTCACCGAGATTGGATGATTCTGCGGCACTACGCCGCTGAAAAGGGTGTGCGACTATTCGGTGACCTGCCGATATTCGTCGCCCACGATTCTGCCGATGTTTGGACCCGCCCGCATCTATTCCAACTCGATGAGGACGGGCAGCCCAGCGTCGTTGCCGGCGTGCCGCCGGACTACTTTTCAGAAAATGGTCAACGATGGGGCACGGTTCTGTATGATTGGGATGCGCACAAGGCAGAGGATTGGACTTGGTGGCGGCTTCGGACAGCCCGAATCTGTGAGATGTTCGACATGGTCCGTATTGACCATTTCAGGGGATTTGAGTCGGCATGGGCAATTCCAGCAAGCGCTTCAACGGCCAAAGAAGGTGAATGGCAGGATGGTCCGGGGGCTGACTTGCTATTCGCGCTCACAGAGGTTGCTGGACCGGTAGAAATCATCGCGGAAGACCTCGGTATCATTCCTGAGTCAGTCATTGAACTGCGCCGCTGTCACGGATTGCTCGGAATGGCGGTTCTACACTTCGCCTTCGACGACGAGAATCCAGACAACCCTCACCGTCCTGAGAACATTGGCTCCGACCAGATTGTGTACACGGGCACCCACGACAATGACACCACAATGGGATGGTGGCAAGATTCGTCAAGCGAACGCAAGCAGAGGGTGAACAGTGAAGGATTGTCGGGTGAATCACCCTGTGACACGCTGATTAGACTGGCAGCCCAATCCTCGGCCCCACTTGCAGTCATACCGATGCAAGACATACTCGAGTTAGGCAAACTGGCTCGAATGAATACACCGGGAACCACCGGTGGCAACTGGTCATGGCGTTTTGACTGGTCCGACATCTCTGTGCAACGCTGGGAACGATTCGCGCAGTTGGTCAAGAGGTGAGCGAGCGACCTTCGGACTCCACTTCAGCCCAATCGGCCAAGAACATCTCAATTCCTTGGTCGGTCAGCGGATGATTGGGTAATTGACGGAATACATTTGTTGGAATCGTGCAGGCATGCGCGCCTGCGAGCAAGCACTGTAGAACATGTTCTGGTGAGCGAATTGATGCTGCGAGTACCTTTGTCTCAAGGTCAGGATACTGCGACCAAACTTGCATCAGGTCCCGAATCAACTGCATTCCATCACCACCTGTATCATCGATACGACCGATGAATGGTGAGACGTATGTTGCACCTGCCTGCGCTGCCAGCAAAGCCTGTGCAGCACTGAAAACAAGTGTCACATTGGTGCCGATACCGTCCTTGGATAATTCACGGGTGGCAGCCAACCCTTCCGGGGTGCAAGGCACCTTGATGATCACATTCTCTGGCAACTGGTCCTTGAGGGCGTGCGCCTCTGCCAGCATTCCCTCGGTATCGGTAGCAGTTACCTCGGCAGAAATCGGTCCATCACACAGCTCAGCAATTTGTCGTACAGTCTCGACGAAATCACCTCCAGCACGCCGAATAAGAGTCGGATTAGTCGTCACGCCGTGCAATACTCCCCAAGCAGCAATCTCAGCAACTTCGTCGACCACAGCAGTGTCTAGGATGAACTCCATCGGAGGGTTTCGGGTGCTATTCCTCCTTCAAACCTCCCCAAAACAGCCACATGCAGGGAACTTCGGAGTGAGTCATAATCATAGGGCGGTGCGAGCGGCTCGATTTGAGTGACATGAGCGTCGCCTACCTGAGCGCGGAAATCGGGCTGGAATCCGACCTTCACACCTATTCTGGTGGGCTGGGAGTGCTTGCAGGTGACCACATCAAATCGGCTGCTGACGCTGACCTATCTATGGTCGCAGTAACCCTTCTTTACCGACAGGGATACGGTCGCCAGCACTTGGATACTGATGGTAATCAGACAGAAACCTACGGTGAGATTGACCCGCATGAATTTCTCACCGATACTGGCTTGGAAATCGCGTTACCGCTCGATGGTACTACACTGCATTCGCGGATTTGGCATACTGAAGTGAAGGGAGTTTCCGGTAGTTCGGTTCCGGTTTTCTTCCTCGATACACGACATCCCGGCAACGCACCTGAACACGCTTCGCTCGGCGATAGATTGTATGGCGGCGGAGATGAGACCAGAATCCGTCAGGAGTTCCTGCTCGGCGTCGGTGGAATCAGGGCGCTGAAAGTTCTCGGGCATTGGCCATTGGATGGCTTGCATATGAACGAGGGTCATTGCACATTTGCAGCACTGGAGATGCTTGCACAAGGTTGGACTCGTGATGAACTGCGACGACGCTGTCTATTCACAACCCACACGCCTGTACCCGCTGGCCACGACCGGTTTGATTGGAGAGAGGTTGAGGGGGTTTTGGGTGATTTGCTGCCCAATGATGCGCGCGAGTTGTGTATCGCTGCTAATGACCCGGAGAATGGGCGCAGTTGCTCGATGAGCCATCTGGCAGCGGCTCTAACTGACAACATGAATGCGGTATCCAATCTCAATGCCTGGGTGACCTCATCGATGTTTGAGGGCAAGCATATCGAGCCGATTACCAACGGTGTCCATCATCTGACTTGGACTTCACCTCCTATGGCCACTCTCTACGATGAGCAGCTGCCCGGCTGGCGCAGAGACCCAGCGATTCTCGCTCACGCAGGGCGGGTTCCAGATTCAGCACTCAAGGCAGCACGGGCTGAGGCGCGAGCGGTGCTGCGCGATTTGGTTGCAGTCACTACCGGAGTTCAACTTGAGCAGCAGCGACTCACCATTGGATTCGCTCGCCGCTTTGCCACCTACAAGCGTGCCAATCTCATCTTTTCCGACATTGAACGCTTGCGTGAAATCGGCGCGGGGCGCATCCAATTCGTCTTCGCAGGCAAGGCTCATCCAAAGGATGAGGGGGGCAAGCAGTTGATTCGGGACATCTTTGAGGGTGCCGCCCACGTAGCCGACGAGATTCCAGTCGCTTTTCTTGAGGACTACTCTATGGCGACAGGCTTGGCGATGACCGGCGGTGTAGACATCTGGCTGAACAACCCGGTTCGCCCAATGGAAGCAAGCGGAACCAGCGGTATGAAAGCGGCCATGAATGGCGTACCCAACTGCTCGATTCTGGACGGATGGTGGCCTGAGGCCTGCGAACATGGCGTCAATGGCTGGGCAATAGGTGCGGCTGAAGATGAGCGAGACGATATGAGGGATGCGGACAGCCTGTATCGCATACTCAGGGATGAGGTACTGCCCGCTTGGGAGCAGAGCAACGGCCACTGGACAGGGATGATGCGAGCCGCTATCATTACCAGCGCACGGTATACCGGAGCACGAATGATTAGTGATTATAGTCGATTTTACGACTCATTTCACTGAGGCCTGTCGAGATCAAGGTCAATATCGAGATCATCGAACGAACCTCCGATATCGTCAATGTCGATTTCAGATGACCAGAGATTCGCGTCGTTGCCCTTCTGGATAGCCGCTCTCTCTTTATCCAGCATGTCATCCATCTCCTTCTTGCCTCTCCAATGCCCAAGACCAAACAGCCCAATCAACCCGAGTGCACCACCAGAAGCAAGCGCGAGTTGCATTTTCTCGTCAGCACGGTCCTCTTCGACATGCGAGGACTCCTCACTGGTTGCATCTCCTTTGTTATCGACGTCGTCTTTTGCAACTGTGATGTTGACTTGAATCGAGTCTGCGGCAATCTGGTCATTGGCGTCTACAACTGTGAGTACTACCGTGTAGTTGCCCGTTTCAGTGAAAATGTGCGATACATTGGCTCCATCACCAATGCCACCATCACCGAAGTCCCAGTAGAATGTATATGGCTGCACACCGCCACTGGCAGAAGCGAACATCTCGACGCTAGCATTCACCACCAATGCACTGGCATTGAGTTGTGGTGCAAAACTCACGTTACTCAACAGCGGGTCGGGTGGCGGCTCGCTGACTGAAATCGACAGGTTGGTTCCGTTGGATTCTCCTGAACCATCCGTGACAACGAGTTGGACGATGTAATCACCTTCGGCATCGAAGGTATGACCGAACGTTGCAGAATTGGAAAGTACGCTCCCTTCGATACTCCAAGTAATCTGATATGGCTGCACTCCTCCGCTTATTTCTGCATCAAACACAACATCGAAGGGTGCCTCACCAGAGGACGCGTCCGCTGAGCCCTCCACCTCCAAAACAGGAGTGGTTGGTGGGATAATGACTTG
The DNA here is from genome assembly GCA_963582685.1 of Candidatus Thalassarchaeaceae archaeon. Taxonomy (GTDB): domain Archaea; phylum Thermoplasmatota; class Poseidoniia; order Poseidoniales; family Thalassarchaeaceae; genus CAUZSM01. The sequence goes on from CAUZSM010000070.1 coordinate 7,030, forward strand.
CTCTTCCTCAAGCAGATAATGAATTCGAATTGTACTCTGGTTCGCAAGCCAATCCTCGGCCTCGATGTCAGCCTTCAGCAAGAATACTCCCGTTTCGGTTGGTATATTGTCTTCTAACCATGCCAGAGGGGTCAGAATCACTGTACTAGATTCGGTAGCCAGCATGGTGAACTGGGCCGATGGCGTCGTACTGAATGTCATTCCAGAGCCCTGCTCAATCTGAATAGTGTAATTGCCGGATATTTCCACATCATTTGGGTTAGTGACATCGCATTGCATGCTGTGCTCTGCGGCATTATTCTGAATCAGAGTCTTGTTGAGAGGAATTATCCACGGGTCATCAACATCTCCAGGACATGAGAACTGCAACGCAGAGACGGGTTGAGGTGCCGCCCCCACGATGAAACTCCACTCGTCGCTGGCGACATGCCAATCTACATCGCCATCATTAGTAGAATCAACACGGTACAACCATGCTCCAAATGTGTATTCGGTATCCTGCTGCCAACCATCAATCTGGTCACCGAGGCCAGACATATTCTGCGATGTATGCAAGTTGGTGTAGGTAGCCCGAAGCAATTGATAGGATTCATTAATCTCTGAACCCTCAAAGATCTTCCACTCAAGTTTGTAACTGGCGTTATGTTCAGTATAAATCCCATGAAAAGAGAAATTGATGGCCTTCTGACGAGATTCATTGCCAATCACGTCGTAATAATCCTGCTGTGGAGAAGCAGAAATCACCACAGCAACCGGATCGCTGTTGTTAGCGACATCACCCCAATCGAAAGTGTCATCGCCAGTTGCAAGTACGCTGCCATATTGAGAAATTGTAGCATGAAGGGTATAGGGGCCATCTTGGTCTGGAATCCACTCATCCTGCAACCTGACATGGTCAGAATCGGGGCTTAGATCTCCCTCCACAGTGAAGTGAGAAAAATCCGGGTCAACCCTCGTGAACCAAATCACATATTCGTAACTTAACGTGTCATCCAGATTTCTGAAATCAACCTCATATTCGACGGCGCCATAATCTTTGATTGAGGCCTTCGTATCGACTTCTACCGGGTCATCATCGCCAACAACTCCTGGGGTGCCACCGGCCGATACTGTCCAAGGAACAGCGACCAGCATCAGGGTGAATGCCAGTGTCGAATAGACCGCGCGCGCGCTACGCATGAGAATCACTTGTCTTGGGAAGTATTTGATACACGCTATGTCATAATTCAGACTCAGGGCCATCTTCGTCACGATTTCTCAAAGTCGACAACACTAGCATACCTATGCCACCGACGACCAATAACACCAGCGCATACTGCATTATATTCAAAATAGAATCATCACCTTCTGCTCCGCTTGAAGGCTCGTCTTCGCCTGCTCCTCCTTCACCACCGGTGTCCGGCTCATCCTCAGCAGTGAAGGCTGTAGTGTTGAAATGCAGCATATTCCAAGCGCTTCCGGACATGATGTGACATTCTATCATCGTCTCAGGTGGTAAGTCCTCGACCAACAACAAATGGTCAG